>DATINY010000262.1:0-21389 GCA_035473755.1 Streptosporangiaceae bacterium | reverse complement strand
GGGGAAGATCCCTCCCGGCCCGCCCTGCTCATCCACGGCCACCTGGACGTCGTTCCCGCCGACGCCGCGGACTGGGCCGTGCCCCCTTTCTCCGGCGAGGTCGTCGACGGGACGATCTGGGGCCGCGGCGCGGTGGACATGAAGGACATGGATGCCATGACCCTCGCGGTGGTCAGGCAGCGGATGCGGGAGGGCCGCCGCCCGCCGCGTGACGTGGTGCTCGCGTTCCTGGCCGACGAGGAGGCCGGCGGGAACTGGGGCGGGCGGTGGCTGGTGGACAACCACGCGCACCTGTTTGATGGGGTCACCGAGGCGATCAGCGAGGTCGGCGGGTTCAGCGCGACCATCGGCGGCCAGCGCCTGTACCTGGTGCAGACCGCGGAAAAGGGCATGGCCTGGCTGCGGCTGACCGCGCGCGGGACCGCCGGGCACGGCTCCCTGCTCCAGAGCGACAACGCGGTCACGGAGCTGGCCGAGACCGTGGCGCGGATCGGTCGCCACGAGTGGCCTACCCGGCTCACCCCCTCGGCGCAGGCGTTCATGGAGGCCGCCAGCGAGGCGCTGGGCCTGGAATTCACCCCGGCCGCCGCGCCGCAGGTGCTGGCCAAGCTCGGGCCGCTGGCCAGGATGATCGGCGCGACCCTCGCCAACACCGCCAACCCCACCATGCTGAACGCGGGCTACAAGGTGAACGTCGTGCCCGGCGTGGCGGCCGCGAGCGTGGACGGGAGGTTCCTGCCCGGCTGCGAGGAGGAGTTCCTCGCCGAACTGGACAGCCTGCTGGGGCCGGGAGTCCAGCGCGAGTACATCAACACCGACATCGCCCTGGAGACCACCTTCGACGGGGATCTGTGCGCGGCCATGACGGCCGCCCTGCTGGCCGAGGACCCTGACGCCAGGACGGTGCCCTACTGCATGTCGGGCGGGACCGACGCGAAGTCGTTCAGCCGGCTGGGCATCCGGTGCTTCGGCTTCGCGCCCCTGCGCCTGCCCGCCGACACCGACTTCTTCGGGATGTTCCACAGCGTGGACGAGCGGGTGCCGGTGGACGCCCTCCGGTTCGGCGTGCGGGTGCTCGACGGCTTCCTCGACCGCTGCTAGGAAGCCGCTGAATGATGGCGCCTATTATTCAGCGGTCTTCCGAACGTCCTTGACTTGGCCGCCGCCGGGGGTATGCTCACACGCTTGGCGGGCTCATAGTGTCCGGACCGAACGTATGATCTGCCGCCGCAGGGTTGCTTTCCTGCTTCCGTCGGCATTTAGCCGGAGCCTGGCGAGTTCCCAGTCGCCGTACTCTGCGTGATCTGCCAGGATGCGCCGGGCGGCATCGCGTGACGTCCCTCGCGGCAGGTAGAGCACGAGGTAGGAGTACTCGGCCATCAAGTTATATTGTGCGCCGGGGCGGGGGTGGTTCAATCGGTCCGGCGAAATTTGGGCCTGCCAGGCCCGTTCCGGCAGGCCGGCATGGGCCGGGAACACCGGTACCGGGACTGGGAGTTGGATCAAGCAGAGCTGTATTGAGCATGGCGAGAACCGGTGCAGGGTACCGGGCTAGAGGGTGAAGAGCGTGCCAGCAAGGACGGGTAGCGCCAGCAAGGGCGCGGCCAGCAGGCAGGGCGCCGCCAACGGCAATGGCGGGCGCCGGCTGGTCATCGTCGAATCACCGGCCAAGGCGCGCACCATCGCGGGGTACCTCGGCAAGGGGTATGTGGTCGAGTCGAGCATCGGCCACATCCGCGACATGCCCGACAAGGCGGCCGAGATACCGGCCAGGTACCGCAAGGAGCCCTGGGCCCGGCTCGGGGTGGATGTGGACCACGGCTTCGAGGCCCTCTACGTGGTGCCTGCCGACAAGAAGTCACAGGTGAGCAAGCTCAAGCACCTGCTGGCCGACGCCGACGAACTGCTGCTCGCCACCGATGAGGACCGTGAGGGCGAGGCGATCGCCTGGCACCTGCTGGAAGAGCTCAAGCCCAAGGTCCCGGTCCGCCGGATGGTCTTCCACGAGATCACCCCGGAGGCGATCGCGCAGGCGGTGGCCAACCCCCGCGACCTCGACAACGGCCTCGTCGACGCCTACCAGACCCGGCGGGTGCTCGACCGGCTGTACGGCTACGAGGTCTCGCCGGTGCTGTGGAAGAAGGTCATGCCGCGGCTGTCGGCCGGCCGGGTCCAGTCGGTCGCGACCCGGTTGATCGTCGCCCGGGAGCGGGAGCGGATCGCGTTCCGCCCGGCGGCCTACTGGGACCTGGAGGCGATCTTCACCAAGATCGCTAACGGCGCCAGCGCCGCGGACGAGGACGTCTCGTCCTTCCCCGCCCGGCTGACGGCCGTGGACGGCCGCCGGGTGGCGCAGGGCCGCGACTTCGCCCCGACGGGGGAGCTGCGCAACGCCGACCTGCTGTACCTGTCCGGCGCGGCCTCTTCTGCCACCACTGACGCGCCCGGCCCGGCCGGGAAGGCCCCGCAGGTCCCGCCGCCTGGCGTGGTCCACCGGCTGGACGCCGGCGAACTGGCAGGACGGCTGGGGGGCGTTCCGTTCAGCGTCAAGTCGGTTGAGCGCAAGCCGTACCGGCGCTCACCGTACGCGCCGTTCCGCACCACGACGCTGCAGCAGGAGGCGTCCCGCAAGCTCGGCTTCTCGGCCAAGTACACGATGTCGGTGGCGCAGCGGCTGTACGAGAACGGCCACATCACCTATATGCGGACCGACTCGATCACGCTGTCCCAGACGGCGATCAACGCCGCCCGGGTCCAGGCCCGCGAGCTCTACGGCGCGGAGTACGTGCCGGACACGCCGCGCGTCTACACCAGCAAGGTGAAGAACGCCCAGGAGGCGCACGAGGCGATCCGCCCGGCGGGCGACCGCTTCCGCACCCCGCCGCAGGCCGCCCGGGCCGGGCTGTCCGGCGACGAGCTGCGCCTGTACGAGCTGATCTGGAAGCGCACCGTCGCCTCCCAGATGAAGGACGCCACCGGGGAGTCGGTCTCGGTGCGGGTCAGCGGGCGCTCGTCGGCGGGGGAGGAAGCCGAGTTCGCCGCCTCCGGCAAGATCATCTCCTTCTACGGGTTCCTCAAGGCCTACGTGGAGGACGTCGAGGACGACGCCGAGCGCGACGACCGGGAGCGCCGGCTGCCGCCGCTGGCCGAGGGCGACCCGCTGCGGGGCGAGCTGTCCCCGGCCGAGCACGCCACCCGCCCGCCGGCCCGCTACACCGAGGCGACCCTGGTCAAGGAGCTGGAGGACCGGGAGATCGGGCGGCCCTCCACCTACGCCTCGATCATCGGCACGATCCTCGACCGGGGGTATGTGTTCAAGAAGGGCACCGCGCTGGTCCCCTCCTTCCTGGCCTTCGCCGTCGTCAACCTGCTGGAGCGCCACTTCGCCCACCTGGTCGACTACGACTTCACCGCCCGGATGGAGGACGCGCTCGACGAGATCGCCCGCGGCGAGGCGGCGCGCGTCCCGTGGCTGCAGCGCTTCTACTTCGGCACGGACGGGGACGAGGCGCACCACGAGGAGGGCCTGAAGGAACTGGTCAGCGACATCGGGGATATCGACGCCCGGGACGTGAGCTCGTTCCCGCTGGCCGGCACCGACATCGTGGTGCGGGTCGGCCGGTACGGGCCCTACCTGGAGCGGGACGGCCAGCGGGTGAACGTGCCCGAGGGCACGGCGCCCGACGAGCTGACCCCCGAGCGGGCCGCCGAACTGTTCGACCAGCCCAGCGGCGACGTCCCGCTGGGCGCCGACCCGGCGTCCGGGCACCAGATCGTCGCGAAGGGCGGCCGGTTCGGGCCCTACGTGACCGAGGTGCTGCCCGACGGCGACAAGGCCAAGCCGCGCACGTCCTCGCTTCTCGCGTCGATGTCGCTGGACACGGTGACGCTGGATGACGCGCTGCGGCTGCTCACGCTGCCCCGCACCATCGGCGAGCTGGACGGCGAGACCGTCACGGTGCAGAACGGCCGGTACGGCCCCTACGTCAAGAAGGGCAGCGACAGCCGCTCGCTGGACGGCGAGGACCAGCTGTTCACCCTCAGCCTGGCCGAGGCCAAGGAGATGTTCGCGCAGCCGAAGGCCCGGGGCCGCGGCCGGACCGCGGCACCGCCGCTGCGCGAGCTGGGCGAGGACCCAGATGGCCGCCCCATCGTGATCAAGGACGGCCGCTTCGGCCCCTACGCCACCGACGGGGAGACCAACGCCTCCCTCCGCAAGAGCGACAGCGTGGAGTCCCTCACCTTGCAGCGCGCGGTGGAGCTGCTCGCCGAGCGCCGCGCCGCCGGCCCGGCCAAGCCGCGCCGCCGCGCCGCAGCCGGGTCCAAGACGGGGACCAGCCGTTCCACACCCCGCCCCGCGGCCCCCCGCCGCACCAGCGCCTCCCGCTCCCCCCGCCCCTAGCCCCCAAACCGCCCTCACCCTGCCCTAATCCCTGCCGCCACCAGTGGATATCCAGTAATGGCCCGGATCGCTGCCCCTACAAGGGCATGGATCCGAACTGCCGTTCGTTATCCACAGAAGTAGTGGCTGGCCGGGAAGGCAGGGCGACCCAGGCGGGGCACCGGGGAAGATATGGCCGTGACGCAGGGCAAACACGCTGATGAAAGCGGCGCTGGGGGCCTGTGATGGATAACCTAGCGCCGTGAGCTTCCGGTCGCCCCCCACCAGTCCCGCGGGCGCCAGCGTGCTGTCCATCAGGCCCTTCCGCCGGCTGTGGATCGCGACGTCGCTGTCGAGCCTCGGGGACTGGCTGAGCCTCGTGGCGCTGTCCACCCTGGCCTCCGACCTGGCCGGGCAGGGTGTCGCCGCGCAGAGCGCGGCCGTCGGCGGCGTCTGGCTGACCTCCCTGCTGCCCGCGCTCCTGCTGGGGCCGCTGGCCGGCGCGGTCGCGGACCGGCTGGACCGGCGGCTGAACATGATCATCGGCGATGTGCTGCGCGCCGCGCTCTACCTGTCCCTGGTGCTCAACCTCTCACTGGGCTTCGCGAACGAGCTCACCTGGATGTACGTGGTGCAGTTCCTGGCGTCCTGCGCCTCGCTGTTCTGGACACCGGCCAAGGACGCATCGGTGCCGAACCTGGTGCCCCCGGACAAGCTCGAGCAGGCCAACCAGTACAGCCTCCTGGGCACCTTCGGCCCCGCCCCGATCGCCGGCCTGTTCTTCGGGCTGTTCGCCCTGGTCAGCCGGTCGCTCGGGTCGATCTCGCCGTACTTCTCCACCGACCAGGGACAGGTCAAGCTGGCGCTCTACTTCAACGCCGCCACCTTCGTCGTCTCCGCGATCACCATCTACCTCCTGCACGAGATCCCCAAGCGGCAGCTGAGCGAGCACATCTCGGCCCCCTCGGTGGCCAAGACCATCTGGGAGGGCTGGAAGTACATCGGCCGCACCAAGGTGGTCCGCGGGATCGTCATCGGCATGATCGGCGCCTTCTCGGCCGGGGGCGTGGTGGTTGGCCTGGGCCCCTCGTACATCAAGAACACGCTCGAAGGCGGCAGCGCCGGCTGGGGGATCACGTTCGCCGCGGTCTTCGGCGGGCTGGCCGCCGGCATGTTCCTCGGGCTGCGCATCCTGCGGGGCTTCAGCCGGCGCCGGCTGTTCGGCCTCTCGATCGTCGGCGCCGGGGTGCCGCTCGTGCTCATCGGGCTCATCCCGAGCCTGGTCGTGACCGTCCTGCTGGTCATCGTGCTCGGCGCGTTCGCCGGCATCGCCTACGTCACCGGCTACACGATCGTCGGCAGCGAGGTGGGCGACGACACCCGCGGGCGGACGTTCGCGTTCCTGCAGTCCGGCATCCGGGTCATCCTGTTCGCGGTGATCGCGATCGCGCCGTTCCTGGCGGGCGCGTTCACCGCCCTGGTGTCCGGCGCGACCGGGTCGTCCACGCTGCACGTCGGCAACGTGGGCTACAACGCCATCGGCTACAACCTCGTGCTGGTCCTGGCGGCCGTGGTGGCGGTGTGGCTGGGGCTGGTCTCCTACCGCCAGATGGACGACCGCCGGGGGGTCCCGCTCCGCGACGACCTGGCCTCGGCGGTGCGCGGCGAGCCGTTCGCGCCGGTGCCCGGCCATCCCAACGGGAAGGCGCCGGTCATCACCTACCGCGGGCTGCTGATCGCCTTCGAGGGCGGTGAGGGCGCGGGCAAGACCACCCAGGCGCGGCTGCTCGCGATCTGGCTGCGTGAGCAGGGATACGACGTCATCGCCACCCATGAGCCCGGGGCGACGAAGGTGGGGATGCGGCTGCGCGCGCTGCTGCTGGACACCGCGCACACCGGGATGTCCGCCCGGGCGGAGACGCTCATGTACGCCGCCGACCGGGCCGAGCACGTCGACAACGTGATCGGGCCCGCGCTGCGACGGGGGGCGGTCGTGGTCACCGATCGTTTTGTCGATTCGTCCCTCGCCTATCAGGGGCGGGGCCGGAACCTGCCGATCTCCGAGATCGCCGGGCTGAACCAGTGGGCGACCGGCGGCCTGCGGCCGGACCTCACCATCCTGCTTGACCTGCCGCCGGTGGCGGGGCTGGTCCGGCGCGCGCCGTCCGCGGACCGGCTGGAGGCCGAGCCCACCGAGTTCCACCAGCGGGTCAGGGAGGGTTTCCTGGCCCAGGCCCGGGCGGAGCCGCAGCGTTACCTGGTGCTCGACGCGACCCGCCCGCCGGAGCAGCTCAGCCGGGAGATCCAGGACCGGGTCCGTGACATGCTGCCCGACCCGGTACCGGCCGCCTCCGAGGACAACACCGGCGCGATCCCGGCCATCGTCGATTGAACGGCCCCATGATGCCTAACGGATCAGCCCCCGGCCGCCCCGCCCCCGCTGATCCCGTGCGTGGTGACCCCGGGCCCGGCGTGTTTGGTGACCTGGCCGGCCAGGACGAGGTGGTCGCGGAATTGCGCCAGGCGGCGGACGCCGCCGCGGCCGTGCTGCGCGGCGAGCGTGCCACCGGGATGACCCACGCCTGGCTGTTCACCGGCCCACCCGGCTCGGGCCGGTCGGTGGCCGCGCGTGCGTTCGCGGCCGCGCTGCTCTGCCCCTACGGGGGTTGCGGGCGGTGCCCGTCCTGCCACCAGGTGCGCGCCGGTACCCACGCCGACCTGCTGCTGGTGCGGCCGGACGGGCTCTCCTACGGGGTCAGGCAGACCCGCAGCCTGGTGCTGCGGGCGGCCGGGGCGCCGTCGGGCGGCCGCTGGCAGGTGGTGCTGTTCGAGGACGCCGACCGGGCCACCGAGCAGGCGGCCAACGCCCTGCTCAAGGCGATCGAGGAGCCCGCGCCGCGGACGGTATGGCTGCTGTGCGCCCCGTCCGCGGAGGAACTGGTGACCACGATCCGGTCCCGGTGCCGGCTGGTCACCCTGCGCACCCCGCCCTCGGCGGCGGTCGCCGAGGTGCTGGCCAGGGACGGGGTGGACCCGGAACGGGCGCTGGCCGCCGCCCGCGCCGCGCAGGGGCACATCGGCCGGGCCCGCCGGCTGGCGACCGACCCGGAGGCCGCCCGGCGCCGCGACGAGGTGCTGGCGGTGCCCGCCCGCCTGACCGGCATCGGGCCCGCGTTCGCCGCCGCCGCCGCGCTGGTGAAGGCGGCCGAGACGGAGGCGGCCGCGATCACCGAGGAACTGGACACGCCCGAGCGGGAGGCCATGCGCCGGGCCTTCGGCGAGGGATCGACCGGCAAGGGGGTGGCCAAGGCCATCCGGGGCTCGGCCGGCGCCATGAGGGAACTGGAGGACCGGCAGAAATCCCGCGCCACCCGGCTTAAGCGGGACGCGCTCGACCGCGCCCTGCTCGACCTGGCCGCGTTCTACCGGGACGTGCTGGCGGTCCAGGTGGGGGCGGAGGTCGAGCTGGCCAGCTCCGGCCACGAGCGCGACGTGCAGCGGCTGGCCGGGTCCTCGCCGCCGGAGGTCACGGTCCGCCGGATCCAGGCCATCATGGCCTGCCGGGAGCGGCTGGAGCTCAGCGTCGCGCCGCTGCTGGCGGTGGAGGAGATGACGCTCGCCCTCGCCGCCTCCTGACTCGGGCGCCCAGGGAACGTACTCTGGGGCGGTGGGCATGATGATGGCTGTCAGTTTCGAGCAATACGGGCGCCTGTACTATCTCGACCCCGGGCCCTACATGCCCACCGTGGGCACCAAGGTGCTCGTGCCCACCGACAGCGGGCCGGAAGTGGCCATATGCATGTGGGCGCCGCAGTGGGTCGATGAGGACGTGGGCGGGCTGCCGATCTGCGCGGGCCTCGCCGCCGACGAGGACATGAGCCGGGACGAGCACAACCGCTCGAAACGCGCGCAGGCGCGGGTCATCGCCCGGCGGCTGATCCGCGATCACGGGCTGCCGATGAAGGTCATCGGCGTCGACTTCGTCGACAAGCCGCCGGTTTTCACCGTGTACTTCAGCGCGCCGCACCGGGTCGACTTCCGCGCCCTCGTCCGCGACCTGGCGGGCCGCCTCGGCGGCCGGGTCGAGCTGCGGCAGATCGGCCCGCGGGACGAGGCCAGGCTGCAGGGCGGGATCGGGCCGTGCGGCCGTGACCTGTGCTGCTCGACCTTCCTCAAGGACTTTGAGCCGGTGTCGGTCCGGATGGCCAAGGACCAGGATCTGCCCGTCAACCCGCTGCGGATCGCCGGGGCCTGCGGGCGGCTGATGTGCTGCCTGAAGTATGAGCATCCGCTGTATCAGGAGTTCCGCGAGAAGGCCCCTAAGCTGGGCGAGGCGGTCGAGACCCCGGAAGGGCCGGGTGTCGTCACCGGGCACAACGTGCCGGGAGACAAGGTAGTGGTGAAGCTGACGGCGGACGGGCGCAAATGCGCCTGCACCCGAGCGAGCGTGTGCGGGTCCCGGCAGGCATACGAGGCGAAGTACGGCGACGCGGGCCAGGGTGGCACCGGCCCCGGGGGGACGGCGGCCGGCGGCACGCTCGCCGGGGGGACAGTGGCCGGCGAGGCGGAGTGAGACCACCGCTGGCGGCGCTGCCAGCGATCCTGCTGGCGGGCGCCCTGCTCATCGCCGGGTGCTCCAGCCCGGCGGGCCACCCGGCCGCCACGACGTCCCCCTCGGGGGGAGCCAGCGGCGCCGGATCCGCCGCCGCCGGCGGCCCTGGCGCGCCGGTCACGATCGCGGGCTACGACGCGCAGAAACTGACGTGGCGGCCGTGCAACAACGGGTTCCAGTGCGCGCGGCTGCTCGTCCCGTTCGACTACCGGCGGCCCGGCTGGCGGCGGTTCTCGCTGCCGGTGATCAAACTGCCCGCCAGCGACCCCGCGCACCGGATCGGTTCGCTGGTGATCAACCCCGGCGGGCCCGGCGGGTCGGGGATCCAGTATGCGCGGCAGGCCCGCCAGGTGGTATCGGCCGCGGTGCGGGCCCGTTTCGACGTGGTCGGGTTCGACCCGCGCGGGGTCGGCGGCAGCACGCCGGCGGTCCACTGCCTGACCGGGCCGCAGCTCGACAAGTACTTCGCCACCACCGACGACCCGGTCAGCAAGGCCCAGCTCGCGACGGTGGTGAGCGAGGCCAAGCTGTTCGCCCGCGGCTGTGAGCAGCGCTCCGGCGCGCTGCTGCCCTACGTGGGCACCCCCAACGCGGCCCGCGACATGGATGTGCTGCGTGCCGCGCTCGGCGACAAGAAGCTGACCTACCTCGGCAAGTCCTACGGCACCTACCTCGGCACCTGGTACGCGCAGCTGTTCCCCACCCACGTACGGGCCCTGGTGCTGGACGGGGCGGTCAGCCCCGATGAGTCCGCGTTCAGCATGAACGTGGTCCAGGCGCAGGGATTCGAGGTCGCGCTCCGGTCCTTTACCGCCAACTGCGTGCGGCTCCCGTCCTGCCCGCTGGGCCACGGGACGGTCAACGCCGGGATCGCCCGGCTGCAGGGGCTGCTGAACCGGACGCAGACCAAGCCGCTGCCCAGCCAGATCGCCGGGCAGCCGGCCGACTCGGCGATGCTGCTGAGCGGGGTGGCGTTCTCGCTGTACAGCAAATCGTTCTGGCAGTACCTGCGGGCCGGCCTGACCGGCGCATTCGCCGGGAACGGGACGGTGATGGTGGAGCTGGCCGACTCGCTGACCGAGCGGCAGCCGAGCGGGCAGTACTCCAACCTGATGGACGCGAACATGGCCGTGAATTGCGTCGACCGGCCGGTGCCGCGCTCGGTGAGCGCGTGGAGTTCCGCGGCCGCCGTGGCCGCCAAGGCAGCGCCGCAGTTCGGGGCGGCGAACATGTGGGGCGGCCTGCCCTGCGCCTACTGGCCGGTGCCCGCGGCCGCTCCGGTGCCGCTGCGGGCCGCTGGCGCGCCGCCGATCCTGGTAGTGGGCACGACCAGGGATCCGGCCACGCCGTTCCGGTGGGCGCAGGCGCTCGCGAGGGACCTGAAGTCAGGGGTGCTGCTGGGCTGGAACGGGGACGGGCATACCGCCTACCTGGAGGGCAGCTCGTGCGTGGACACCTCAGTTGACCGCTACCTGATCGGCCTGGCCACACCCCGCAACGGCAAGATCTGCCCCCAGGCGTGAACTGGCCAGGTGGCTGCCGGCGCGTGATCCACTGCCCGGCCGGCGGCCCGCAAGGACCGGTAGACTCGTTGGGCCGCCGTCTCTGCGGGCGGCCTCGCCGCCTTAGCTCAGACGGATAGAGCGACGCACTCGTAATGCGTAGGTCTGGGGTTCGATTCCCCAAGGCGGCTCAGCTAGAAGGCTAATTTCGCTGGTGTGTTCAGTAGCCCTGGCCCGATCTGGCCGGGCCACGCACGCGATATGCCGCGCCCAATAATGATGGCCTTTGGCGACGCAGAGTAAAGCCGGGACGCTCCCCAGTTCAATGACAGATGGGATCAAGCGTGGTTTGGCCAATCAACGGCATCCACGGGCCGACCTGCGGTCGCCTGCCTCTGGCCCGATGAAGGCCAGGCCACCTACGCTCTGAGGGTCAGGTGGGGACGCAGCGGCAGCAGGCTTGGCCCAGCTGGGCGGCTGGTGGGTCGGAGGCGCTCCCGTGCCGACTCCTCGAGTACGATTTGGCGGCGGTGCCGGGCTGTGTTCGGGGTCGGCGGCGGGTACGGCTAGCCTGCGGACACAGTCTCGGGCAGACTGACACTGTCGATGATCTTCTCGGCGGTGGGGATCACGGCGGAGAAAGTCTTCGCGTCCGGCGCGTCGACCGAGATGACGAAGGTGTGGGTCTTCGTGCCGGTGCCCAGTGTTGCGAAAACAAGCCGGATAGGCTCGCCCCGGCCGGTTCCGTAGTCGAAGCCGAAGCGCGGCCATACAAGCCAGGCCAGGCATGGACCGGGACAACTGGGATCGGAGCGCGGAGCGGCGGCCGAGACGTCCAGATCCACGCTTGCCGCCCTGATCCCGTGCGCGATCCGCTGGCTCACTGGAGCGGACACGATGAAGTCGGGATTGCTCCTCAGCCACCCGATCAGCGCCGCCGGTGTTCTGCCTGCCGCCCGGATTGGCCTGTCATGAGGCGTCGAAGCGTAGGGATCGAGCCAGAAATGGATGTTGGTCCCAGCCACCTGGCCGGGAGGCGATGCCAGGTTGAACTCCCCGGGATGGTCCTCATAGACCGTCCACCCGCTGGCCGGAACGGTCACTTTCATCCCCGGCATGAACACGTGCGCCGTATAGGTGACCGGCCCCGATGGGCCGGAGCTGGCAGAGGCGGAAGCCGGTGGCGGGCTTGACGCCGTCAAGCCCGCGGTGCCGCTGGTACCTGAGGCACCGCAGGCCTGGGTAACGGCCGCGACCGCGCCCAGCGCAGCCGCGGCTGCTACCCTGCGGGCACTTCTGAACCCGGTCCTGCGCCGCGCTAGCGGCCACTTGTGCTGTCTGGCCTCATCGACCGTCGGCATCACGACCTCCTCCATGGATCTCGCCATTCATGCACTGGCTTGCCTACATTCCCGGGATTTGTCACTCGCGTCGCAGCACGGGCACGGCCGGTGGTCGGCTGACCACTCTGATGGCAGAAGGGCGCTGAAGTGGCCGGCTCCGGTGGCTGCTGCGCCGCGTGCCCAGCGGACGCTCTCATGTTCCGGTCAGGACGGCGCAGGATGGGAAGCCTTGATATGGGCCAAGACGGCTGTGACTTGCTTCCGGGACATCGCGAGGTGAACATGATTGCGGTGTGCCGCGTCGGTCTCTGGGTCATAGCTGGCGATGACCTGGCCATCCTTGACGTAGAATCCGTTATTGTCCGCGTACGGTGTTGTGTGGATCAGTTCCACGATATTTGCCGCCCCGGGCACCACGTCTTCGAACCAGCGCGCGAGGTCACGCATGCGCCGGTCGCCCTTATCGGTGCCAGCCATGTCATAGGCGCCGAAGTCCACGGCGGCCGCCGGTGAGCCTCCATGCTTAAGATGACCGTAATGATACGAGCCGTCCGGCTTCGGGCCGTGATCACCATCCATGCCGGATGTTACGTAGATCTGCTGGGCCTTAGGGAAATGCGCGGCGAGCTGGACGATGAGCTTGCCGGTCGGGTTGAGCTCGACGTATGAATAGACGTTCAGCGCGCCGGGCTTCCCGCTTGCGCCCGCTCCGGAAGGGACACGGACAATCTTCGGGGCCGCATGGCTGGCGACGTGGCTAGCGGTGGGGTACCAGATCGGCGCGGGCAGATTCTGCTCATCGATGTCGACGGTCCCGTCCGCGCGTTTCACGTCGATGGTGGTCTGATGAAAGTGCGCCTCCGCCATCTTGGAAGCGTTCTGGTACCAGGCCGTCGAGGCGCATGCTTGCCAGAAATAAGCGGCCTTATGTTTGGCCTTGAGATGGCGCAGTAGCCCGGCACCGCCATAAGCGCCGATCTTGTAGTATCCGCCGAGCGCTTCCCGCACACCGTCGAGGTAGGCCGCGACGGCAGGGAACTGCTCCGGCTGCACGTCGAAATCGCCGACCGAGAAGAAGATCACCGAGCCCTTCGGGTACTTGATCCAGTCCCGGGCCAGATCGTGGGCCTTCCGGCCGTCGGCCAGACCACCCGGACGGCCACGGAGCGCGTCGGCTGCCTTATTCTCCCAGCCCAGGAACAGGCCGAGCTTTGCCGCGTGGATGCGCTTCACTTCGTCCGGGTCAATGACCTTGCCGCTGGGCGTCGGGCAAAGGTACCGCCCGATGAAGCGGTAGCCCTGCCTGTGCGCCTGGCCGTAGTTCGGCGGGTCAAACGATGCGTCTAGTCCTTTTGCCAGCATTTCGTGCACCTCCGGATCTCGTGGTGAGCGGCCGAACTCCAGATCCTGTCCTTCACCGCTTCACCTCGGCCAGCCAGCGACTGGCCGGCGACCCAGAGCGCGAGCGGAGCGACCAGGTCGGCCTGCGTGATCCACTCTCGCGCGCGGTCACGCCTGGGCCGCGAGTAGTCGACTACTCGATTTCCCGGTGGCCTAGCCCGCAGGCCTGGTCAGTCGCCGCGGAGCAGGGCGGCGAACTCGCCGCGGCTGGTGGTGCCGAGCTTGGCGCTGGCCCGGTACAGGTGGCCTTCGACGGTGCGCACTGACACGGTGAGCCGCCCGGCGATCTCCTGGTTGGACAGGCCCTGGGCGGCCAGGGTGACGATCTCGCGTTCCCGGCCGGTGAGCGGCAGCGGCCGGGCGACCGCGAGAAGCGCCGGGGTGCGGGCGCCCTCGCAGGCCCCGGCCAGCCGGTGTGCCCGGGCGGCGGCCGCCTGCGCCGCACCCGCCCGGCCGCGGCGGGTGTGGGCGGTCGCGGCCTGCGCGGCCGCGTCGGCGGCGGCCAGCAGGTCGCCCATCTGCTCCAGCTGCACCGAAGCGGCGTGCAGAGCATCGCCGTCGTCGGCGGCCAGCGCGGCGGCCTGTGCCGCGGCCGCCGCGGCGCGGGGCCCGTCCACCCGGGTGGCCAGCTCCGCGAGCCGGCCGGCGAGGGTGCGGTCCCCGAAGCAGACCGCGGTGTGCAGCGCGAGCACCTCGTGCGCGAGCTGCCCCCGGCCGGCTGCGACCGCGGCCGCCTCGTGTGCGAGCGTGATCGCCTCGCTGACCGCGCCTTCGGCGGCCGCCACCCACCCCCGGGCCAGCACCACCTCCGGGTCGAGGAACACGAATGCCGGATGTATCTCATGCTCCAGTTCGGTCAGCGCCTGCCGGGCGGCCGCGAGCTCGCCAGCCATCGCCAGCGCCTGAGTGAGTCTGAGCACGCAGCAGAATTCAAAGCCGACGGTTTCGAATGGGGCCAGTCCGGCGCGGGCCTCCCGGAGCCATCGCATCGAGGTCCGCAGGCGGCCCCGGCCGAGTGCCGCATACCCCAGCAGGGCCACGCCGCACTGGCGCCATGGTCCTGGCGCGCCGGAGGCCTGCTCGTGCCGCTCGAGTGCGATTCCCTCGGCCTCGTGCAGGTAACCGGCGAGCCGCAGCATGGCGATGTGAACGTCACCCAGGCCAAGGCTCAAGACGGCGGCATCGAAGGACCGGTCTGCCGCGGCGTAGGCACGGGACGCCGCCGGGCCGATGCCGTCGGCGCGGCCGAGGACACCCATCCCCACGACAAGACCGTGGGCCGCCATCACGACCGCCTGGCTGGGCAGCGGCTGCGAAGCGAGGGCTTCGGAGGCGCTGCGCACCGCGCGGTGTGGCCGGCCGAGGAACGCATGGAAAGCCGCCCGCAATGCGATCAAAGCACCGCGAGCGCCCTCATCTGCAATGGCCGCTTCAGCGGCGTCCAGCACGGCCTCGGCCTCTTCTGGACGGCCCAGCGTCCAGAACAGGTTGCTTGCGCGCTGTGGCGCTACCTGGGCTCGCTGGATATCCGTCGACGCGAGCTCAGCCAGCGCGGTGAGTTCTATGTCCGCCTCGGAGCCCCGGCTGAGCAAACCCAGCGCATAGGCCAGGGTGTGCCGCGCGTCAAAGCCCCCGCCGCCGGCCACCGCGGCCCGCGCCAGCCGCTCCGCCAGCGCCATGTCCAATCGCTGTACGGCGGCGTGTGCCGCGCCGGTCAGTAGCTGCGGGTCCGGCTGGAGGTCGGAGTCCAGGGCCAGCACCGCGCGGCGCAGGGTGTCGCCGGAGCGGCGCCCACCGGCGCGGGCCACCGCCGTGGCGATGCGGCCGCGCAGCCGGCGGGCCCGCAGCTGCCCACACGCGGCTCGCCGCACCTCGCCATAGAGCGGGTGGCCGAGCCGGGCCTGCAGCCGCCGCCCGTCCTGCTCCACGTTCACCAGGCCGCGCGCCTCGGCCCGCTCCACCGCATCCGGGTCGGTGAGCTGGCCGAGCAGGGTCACTCCCAGCGGCTCGCCGAGGGCGAGTATGTCCACCACCTCGCGCAGCGATTCGGGCAGCCCGCCCATCTGGTCCATCACCAGCTCGGCCAGACCCGGCGACAGCGCCGGTTCACCGGACCAGCGCCACACCCCCCCGGTCTGCCGCAGCCGGCCCGACTCCAGCTCCGCGTCGGCCAGGTGCCGCAGGTACAGCGCGTTGCCCCGGGTGATCGTCCACAGCCGGTGCGCGGCGCCGCTGTCGAGCGGCCCGCCCAGCACCGCCTCCAGCAGCGCGCCGGTCTCCGGCCCGGACAGCGGCTGCACCTCGAGCCGGTCCAGGTGCCCGTCCTTCCACAACGCGGTTATCGCGGCCGGCGCCGGCTCACCGGTGCGCACCGTGACCACCACTGTGGCCGCTGCTTGCAGCACCAGCTGATGCACCAGCAGCGCGGACAGCTCATCGAGCAGGTGCGCGTCATCGACCACGACCACCACGCCGGCCCGGCCGGCCCCAGCGGCCAGTGCCCCGGTAGCCCGCCTCAGCATCTGGGTCGGATCCCCGCCGACCGCCTCCAGCAGCGCAGCGAACGCGCCCAGCGGCAGCCCCTGCGACGCGCCGGTCCCGGCCGCCCACCGAGCGGCCGCGCCCCGCCGCTTCGCCGCCGCCAGCGCCTCCCCGGCCAGCCGGGTCTTGCCCACCCCGGCCGCACCGGCCAGCACCACGCCCCGCGGCCCTCCCGGCCGCCGGACCGCCGCGTCGACGAACCGCAACTCCTCGGCCCGCCCCGTCAACGGCCACACCCGCCCCACGCCCTGATGGTACAAACCGGCATCCCGGGCGGAAAGGCCTCAACGCTGTCTGGACTTGCCTACGATCGCGGCCAGCTTCGCCTCAGCGACCACCAGCAGCGAGCCGACTGCCTCCGGCTCAATCCCCAGGCACTCGGCGATCAGCTCCGCGGACACTCCGGCGTCCCGCAGCCGCAACGCCAGCGAATGAGCGGCCGGCAGCTGCCGCAGCGCCTCCGCGCGCGGGTCGGCGGCGGCACACATACGCTCACCCTCCCCGCCGTGCCGCCAGAGGTCACGAGTAATCGGCCACTCAGCCACCACCGATTTAGCCGGGCGGGCGTTCCTGTGCGACCCGAGCCATGTTGGTAACACTCTGTTACCGGAGGCTGGCCGGGTCGTGGCTCGGGTCGTGGCCCGGGAATCCGGGCACTCTGAGCGTAGAGAGCATTCCGGGACGCGTGTGCTGCTGTCTGTGCAGGTAGCGCGTCCAGGATGGAATGCCGGGCTTCTCGTAATGCGTAGGTCTGGGGTTCGATTCCCCAAGGCGGCTCAGTTCAAGACACTAATTTCGTCAGTGTGTTCAATGTCCGTGGACCGGCACCGTCAGTCCACGGACATGGTGAGCCGCCTCTCTCCACGACGACAGTCGGTCACACAGAGTGAGGACTGGAAGCACCTACTGGTGTCATTGCTCGGTGGGATCCCGCGCGCCCTGGAACTGGCGACGGCATGGAAAGGCGACGGCCACCGATCATGCGGACAGGCAGCAGGGGCCACCCCATATCCGATCGGGCCAATCATTCCCGGCGCTTACCGCTGATCGCGGCGCTGTGGCGGTCACGGAGTTCGATGATTCGCCGTCTGCGAGCGGAGACCAGCAGGCTAGGCGAACGCAGGCGGATCGCTGGATAGGTACTGGCGGGCTTGATCCCGGCCGCGTGCATGATCTGGTAGCCGCGCTCGGAGACGCTTGATTGGCTCAGGCTGAAATAGCTCATCAGATCCTTGACCCGCAGTTCGCCAGTCCCTTGGCCGAGGCGCTGGTTGCCCTTGCCGATCACCCAGCACACCGCAGCCGCGATCGCCTCGGGCTTGGCTGTCTTGCGCAGCATGTCGGACAGGCCCGGTGCGGCGCGGGCCAGCAACCGCCGACACGCCGTCCGGTACTCGGCGCCGAGCAGGTCGTCGCAGCAGCGGTCGCAGGCGGCGAGCACCTCCCCGACCCGCTCGCGTACGTCGGCGGGAACTTCGTCCCAGCCGAACTCCTCGTCCGGCAGCGGCGTGCCATCAAGGGAGTCGAGCGCGTCCTGTCCGCCGACCTCCTCGGCCAGCCCGTCGAGGAGGTACTGCCCGGCCCCGGAAGGCCCGTCCTCCCACGGCTGCTGGCCGCTGAGCATGCCCATCGCGGCGAGCAGCGCCATCGGCCCCTGTGGCCGGGGCGAGCGGATGACCCGCTGATACTCCGGCTCCTGCTCGCCAACCGCGGCGAGCGTCTCGTCAGTCAGCACCGGCCGGATCTTGCGCTCCGCATGACAGAACCGGATAAACGCACGCAGCAGCGGCGGCGCCGCGCTCAAGTACTCCGGGCTCGCCGCGATCTTGCGCGGGATCCAGTCGGCCAGCAAGATCTCGACCGCGACCGGGCTCCACCGCAGCGGGTCACCCGGCCCGTAGTCGGTGCCGAACCACAGGAACTGATCCAGCAGGTCCCGGCGGTCATCGTCGTCGAGCGGCTTGCCGAACTCCGAGCCGAAGAACCGTTTCGCGAGCTTGTTCTTCCTGGCCTTGCTCCACGTCGGGCGGACATAGCCGACCCCGCCCTCAGGCAGCAGCCGCACCAGCCACTCGGTCAGCGGCCGCGACGTCGGCCAGGTCTCCGACTCCAACGGCGGGAACATGATCGCGCCCACCTCGATCGCCTCGGCAACCCGGGCCCGCGCGTCAGCAAGGTTGATGTCGCCGAACCTCACATCTGGGTCGTCCGCCGTCTCTCGCATCCGCGCGACCACCTCACTGATCGGGCTCGGCGCCGGGAAGGCGTCCTTCACCACCGTGCCAAGGTTGTGGTCGATATAGATGACCGCAGTCAGCTCATATCCCAGGAGCCGCGCGCCAAGCAACACACTGTCCCCATCGCCCAGCACATGAGTGCTCTCCACCGCCCCGTACACCGAAGTCTCGCCAAGCCGGGCGAGCCAGCCCGGCAGCTGATGCGGCCGCGCCGCCAGCGCCCGGCGGGCACGGGCGCGGGTCAGCTCGTCCGGGCCAAGCTCGGCCAGCGTGGCGAGCAGCGCCGTGGTCTCCGGCAGCACCATCTCGGCGAAGGACTCGAGCAGCGTGGGTAGCGTCGCGCGCTCCGGCCCGTCGGCGCGCTCCCGCTCAAACGGACTCTCCCCACGCGGGTCGACCGCGGCCAGCAGGCTGCTCACATAGGCGAGGAGGTCCAGCGGCTCGCCACTGGCGAGCCGCTGGCGGACATCGGCCAGCAAATCGCCCGGGCCTGCCCGGTGCGTCCGCGCAGGCCGCACCTGCCGTCCGTGCTGGTGCTGTCGGGCCTGCCGCCCGCGCTTACCTGGGCGCCGTCCGGGCTTGGCCATAGACGGCAACCTATCGGAGCTACCCTGGGAACCTGCCGGAGACGCCCCGAACCCTGACAGCGGCGCTGGTGAGAGTGTGGCCAGGACCGGCGCCAACCAAGTTACTGTCTATCAGCTTGACAGTTGTGGTGTCTAGCCACTAGATATATCGTGATGAGGGCGCGGGAGGTCAACCGGCGCATCGAGCGGCTGGGCGGGATGATGGTTCGCCAGGTCGGCTCGCACCGCCGTTATGTGGCGACCTACACCGATGCCGCCGGAAGGGAGGCGACGGTGGCAACCACGGTGCCACAGCATGCTGGCGATATCCCGGCCGGGACGCTGCGTGCGATCGAGCGTGATCTTGAACCGGCGCTGGGGAAGAGATGGCTGCGGTGAGTCGGCACGCGTTCCGGGTGGTCGTGACCCGCGAAGATGGCCAGTGGCTCGCAGATATGCCTGACTTGCCGGGCGCACACACCTATGCGCGCAGCCTTCCATCGCTGGACCAGGCGGTCCGCGAGGTCGTTGTGCTGGCTGCCGATCTGCTCGATGAAGCCATGCCAGAGCTTGTCCTGGACTACGACTACCACACCGGGGACCCGGAACTGGACGCCACGGCGCTGGAGGTGCGGCGCCTGCGGCGGCAAGCGGACGATCTGGCCGCCACCGCGACCGCCCGCACCAGTCAGGTGGCCACCCAGCTTGTCGCCCGCGGCCTGTCCGTGCGCGATGTGGCCGCGCTGTTGGGCATCAGCCCGCAGCGAGTCTCCCAGCTCACCGCCAAAGTCGGCTAGCACTCACGGTGCGATCAACAAGCGTTGCCTCCGGCTAGAAGGGTGGCCAGTGACACTCTGTTACCACTAAGTCAGCCGAACCGTGGCCCGGATCGTGGACCGGGAACCCGTGCAAGTCGTGCGCTGAGTGCGTTTCGGGACGGGTGTGCTGCTATCAGTGCAGGTAGCGTGCTCGGAACGGTTTCGCGGGCTTCTCGTAATGCGTAGGTCTGGGGTTCGATTCCCCAAGGCGGCTCACAGCCTGACCTGCGCAAACGATGACATGAAGGCCGGTCACCGTGGCCTCCTCGTAGCAGTTTTCGTAGCAGTCGGCCCGAAAAGCGCCCTTCCGACCCGGGCCGCGGCGTCCTCCGCGAGAGGGCTGGAAACGTGCGTGTAGCCGCGTGTGACCCGGATGTCGGAATGGCCGAGCATCTCCTGGACGACGGCCAGGGCGACGCCCTCGCCGAGGGCGATGGTGGCCGCGCTGTGCCGCATGGCGTGCACGCCGTGATGCGGCAGTCCGGCAGCCTTCAGGATGTCCGCCCACTCCTGCCAGTCGGCGCGCTGGCCGACCGGCCGCCCGTTCGGCTGGCAGAACACGAGATCGTGGTCTTCCCAGACGTTCGCCGCGGCGAGCCGTTCGGCGGCCTGCGCTGCCCGGTGCGACTTCAGGACGGGTGACCAGCTCGGCGAGCAGTTTGACGGTCTTCCGCCTGCGTTCCTTGATCTCCCGGAAGACCAGGCCGCCGCCATGGCGCTTTGGGCAGGACCGGGCTGGCCGGCCGCACGAGTCCGCGCAGCCATGGCGCCAGGTAAGGCGCTGGAGCTGGTACCAGACGCGCAACTCGCCACGGTCCAGGTCTGCGTACCGCCAGCGCAATCCGAGCGCCTCGCCCTGGCGCAACCCGCAGGCCAGCCCGACTGACCACCGGGCGGCGTTGCGGCGCTCAGCGGCCGCAGGCGGTTACCCGAGGGAGGGGTCATGACGACGTTTACAGGTGTGCGGTTTGCGCCGATCGTGCCGGACCGCGGGCCGGAGCCACCGAGCACCCGCGCGCAGATCAATGCGCTGCTGCGGCGCCAGGCGGCGGCCCGGGTGCGGCCGTACAACAGGGTGCGGGCTGCCGGGCGATGCTGCCATGCCTAGCCGTGTCACGAGCGGCGCCCGCGCATGTCCCCGGGTTGCCCCGGGGCGGCAGCGTCATCGTTGATCCCCGGCTCCCGCGCATGCCTACAGGAACGCGCGAGCTGGCGGCCGGGTTCACCAGCCGGTCCTAATGGCCGCCGCGTAGCTGCCGCAGCACCTCGGCGCGCTGCTGACTCCAGCACCGCGCGGTCCGCAGCGCCGGGCATCACAACATGAGGGCTGGACGGCAAGGCGGCCTCCTCACCAAGATCACCGGTGTCCGCGGCAGGATCCCAGATGCATGATCATGAGCGGTGCCGGCACGCCGATCGGGCACCATGGCTGACATGGTCAAGCCACCGGAGTCCACCAAGACCTCACTTCGCCAGCGCCTGACCGCCCACGCGCGCCAGCGCTGGCCCCAGCTCACCGACCTGACAGTGCGCTACCACGGCGCTTTTGCCTACGTCGACGGTCACCTCGCCGACGGCACCACGCTGCCGCTCTGCCGGCTGCGCTACGGCGGGTCCGCGCACACCTGGGGCTTCGCCATCTACCGCGCCAGCCACGACGACTACGAAGACAGCATCCTGCCTGCCGGCTACCCGGCCGGCACCCCCCAAGAAGCCCTCGACTGTGCCTGCGGCCTCTACCTCAACGACCCGACCGCCTGGATCAGCCAGCTACCCCCGACGAATTAACGGGCGCGACCACTAGCGGACCCGCACCGCACATCCTGGCACCCTGATCACCACGCGCGTACCACGGCACCATACTGCCGACGAGCCACCGCAGGGCTGCGGCCAGAATGAGCCACTGCCCAGAGCTCGACTGCTGCCATGGCCATAGCCACCTACCGACGCGAGACGACGGGCCTGGAACATCGGCCGAGCACGTGACC
>DATINY010000261.1:0-8491 GCA_035473755.1 Streptosporangiaceae bacterium | reverse complement strand
GATGGCGGCGGCTACGGCCGGGGAAGGGCGGTCACAGCAGGAAGCGGGCGGCCATGACCAAGGCCGGGGGACGGGCATTCCACCCGTCCCCCGGCCAGCGGAACCGTCGGCCGTCGGCTCCGGTTACATCGCCTCGACGGGCCCGGCCGCCACGTCGGCGGTGGCCAGCGCCGTCGTCTCCTGGGCACCGGCGAGGTCCGACCGCTTCACCCGGATCATCACCAGCGTGATCAGGAACCCGAGCGCCGCGACTATGGCTGAGACCAGGAACCCGCGGGAGAAGCCGACGGACAGCGCGTGGTGGTAGATGGCCGCCGGAAGGTGGCCGCCCGCCGCCGCGTGAATCGGCTGCCCCGCCTTGGCCGCGGCGGCAGCCGCGGCGCCGACCTGGGCGTGGATGCTGTTGGCCACCACGGTCCAGGCCACGGTGCCGAGCAGGGCGAGGCCGAGCGCGCCGCCGACCTGCTGCCCGGTGTTGAGCAGGCTGGTAGCCAGGCCGGCATCCCGGTTCTCCACCTTGGACAGGGCGACCAGGGTCAGCGGCATGAACAGCATGCCCAGGCCCGCGGCGGTGACCATCATCGGGCCGAGGAGGCCACCCACGTAGGTGCTGTGCTCGTTGATCTGCGCCAGCCAGAGCATGCCGCCCGCGGCGATCGCCGAGCCGGCCAGCAGCAGCGGCCTGGCCCCGATCCGGGGGACCAGCTGGGCGCTGACCCCGGCCATGAGCATGATCACGCCGACCATCGGCAGGTAAGCCACGCCGGCCTTCAGCGCACTGTAGCCCCACACCGTCTGCGTGAACAGGCTCAGGAAGAAGAACATCCCGAACATCGCGGTACCCACGCAGAGCATGAGCAGGTAGGCGCCGGACCGGCTGCGGTTGCGGAAGATCCGCAGCGGCATCAGCGCTTCGCGGCTGCGAGCCTCGATGAGCACAAACGAGGCCAGCAGCACCACGGCCGCGGCCAGCGAGGCCACCACCTTGGTGTCATGCCAGTGGGCGACACCATTGGGGCTGGTGGCGGCGCTGGACAGGCCGTACACCAGCGCGACGAGCCCGAGTGTGCTGGTGATGGCGCCGGGCAGGTCGAACCGGCGGGGGTTGCGCTCAGACTCCGCAAATGCGCGCGGCGCCAGCAGGGCGACGGCGATCCCGATCGGCACGTTCACGAAGAACACCCACCGCCAGGAGGCGTAGGTGGTGAGCAGGCCGCCAGCGATCAGGCCGACCGCAGCGCCGCCGATGCTCATCGCGGCGTACACACCCATGGCCCGGTTACGGGGCGGGCCTTCCGGGAACGTGGTCGCGATCAGCGACAGCGCGGCTGGGGCGACGATGGCCCCGCCGACTCCCTGAAGGGCGCGTGCGCCCAGCAGCCACACCTCCGTGGTGGCGAAGCCGCCCAGCAGTGAGGCCACTGAGAACAGGATGACCCCGGCGATGAGCACCCGGCGTCTGCCGAGGATGTCACCGGCCCGGCCGCCGAGCAGCAGCAGGCCACCGAAGGTGAGCGCGTAGGCGTTGACGACCCATTCGAGGCCGGACCCGCTGAAGCCGAGCGCTTGCTGGATGTGGGGGAGTGCGACGTTGACGATGGTCGCGTCCAGCACCACCATCAGCTGGGCGGTGGCGATGACCACCAGCGCCAGGCCGAGACGGCGGTTACCGGGCCCGGCACCAGCGGTACCGGCGACGGATCGTCCGGTGAGGGGCTGTGCGGATGACATGCATCCTCCTTGTTGAAGGCCGTACTGAACCCGCGCCGCGGCAGAGGATAGTTTTGCCGCGCACGGAAGCTTTGTTTGGTGAAGAGAGGGAGCAGCCACTGGCGGCTCGTGCGCCCGCCCGATAGCGGCTGTCGCCGGAAGGCTCTGGCCCCGTTAGCCGTCCGCGCCGGTAGTCGGCGCGCTGACCAGGACCTCGCTCACCTCCTCCCGGTGCTGGGTGGCCCCGTGATGGGTTTCATGCCCGGGCGGGTTGCCTGCCTGGGCGGCCGGGAGGAGCTTGCGGACGAGACCGAGCAGGCAGGCACGCTCGTCGTTGTCGAGCGCGTGCCGCCAGGGCAGACCGTTCAGGATCTCGTTCTCGATCCGCTGTTTCAGTTCCAGCCCGGCCGGGGTGAGGGCGATCCGTTTGACCCGCCGGTCGGCCGGGTCACTCTCGCGGGTCGCCAGTCCCCGCTTCTCCAGCTGGTCGGCGACGTTGGTGACAAAGGACGGGTCGCAGCGCATCCGCATCCCGAGGTCCTTCATCGCCATCGGGCAGTCCAGCCGGTGCAGCGCCTTGAGGAAGAAGATCGGCACACCGTTGCGCTGGGCGACTTCCTCCGCCCGCGTGAGCATCGAGGCGAGCAGCTCGGCCATGCCGTCGAGGATCTCCACGTTGAGGTCGGTGGCGCTGTCCCCGGTTGCCATCAGCACCCTCCGTGTCCATACGTGTACATACTTCAGATCCTCAATAGTTGAGTAGCTCAACCATAAGCAGTCCTACTTGAGGGAGTCAACCCTTTACTAGGTCAATTCCTAAGAAACTTAACTACCTGCGGCCCGCCGCCGCCCGTGGATGGGGAGCGGCGCGGCACGCTGATGGACCGGTCACGGTCGCCCGGCGCGCCGCGGCCAGCGACGGCACCCCCGGTCAGGCGCATGGCGCCGAAACCGAGCCGGTTGACGATCAGGCCGCCGAGCTGCCAGGTGCCCGCCGTCGCCGCGGTGACGGTCACGCCTGATTAGCTAGCCGCGGACCAGCGCGGTCAGGAACAGCAGGGTGAGCACGACCAGGAGGACGGACCACAGGCCGTTGCGGTTCCGCGTCCGGCGGAAGCCGGGGATCCTGCCCTTGTGCACCTTGAGGTCGGCGTTGGCGCCGCGGGCGGTACGGAAATTCCAGCCGACAAAGATCCCGACGACGCCGGTGATGAGCGCCAGCCCGGCCGCGCTGCTCGTCGCCACTGGCTATGACCCTCCCTGGGAGCTGCCCCGCACCCGAGCATCTCGCATGGTAGGGCCGTGATCCAGCCCTTCTTACGGTTCCGCGCTGCGGCGTGTCGCTGAGACCGCGCTGGAATCGGCCCAGATGTTGAGGTGGCCCTCGGCCGCGTAGCCGTCGATCGCGGCGAGCTCAGCCTCGCTGAACCCGGTCTGGCCGGCCGCGACCAGGTTCTCCTCCAGCTGCTCCACGCTGCTCGCGCCGATCAGCGCCGAGGTGACCCGCTGGTCGCGCAGCACCCAGCTCAGTGCCATCTGCGCCAGTGACTGGCCGCGCCCGCGGGCGATCTCGTTGAGCCCGGAGACCCGCGCCAGGTTGTCCTTGCTCAGCTGATCGCCCGACAGGGAGCCGTCCTGGCTCGCGCGAGAGCCGGCCGGGATCCCGCCCAGGTACTTGCCGGTGAGCACTCCCTGCGCCAGCGGCGAGAACGCGATGCAGCCGGCGCCCTCGGCGGCCAGCGTGTCAAGCAGGCCGTCCTCGACCCAGCGGTTGAGCATCGAGTAGGACGGCTGGTGGATCAGCAGCGGCGTGCCGAGCTGGCGCAAGATGGCCGCCGCCTGCGCGGTCCGCTCGGCGGAGTAGGAGGAGATCCCGGCGTACAGCGCCCGGCCCGAGGTGACCGCGGTGGCCAGCGCCCCCATGGTCTCCTCCAGCGGGGTCTCCGGGTCGGCCCGGTGGCTGTAGAAGATGTCCACGTAGTCCAGGCCCATCCGGGCCAGCGACTGGTCCAGGCTGGCCAGCAGGTACTTGCGCGATCCCCCGTCGCCGTAGGGCCCGGGCCACATGTCGTAGCCCGCCTTGGTGGAGATGATCAGCTCGTCGCGGTAGGCCCGCAGGTCGTCGCGCAGGATGCGGCCGAAGTTCTGCTCGGCCGAGCCGTAGGGCGACCCGGTCTCCAGTCTTCCCACGGGATCATCGGAGGTGCTGAGCGTGTTCCCGCCGTAGTTGTTGGCCAGGTCGAAGTGGGTCACACCCAGGTCGAACGCGCGGAGGATGATGGCCCGCTGCACGTCCAGCGGGCGGTCGCTGCCAAAGTTCTGCCATAGGCCCAGCGAGATCTCCGGGAGCTTGATCCCGCTCCGGCCACAGCGGCGGTAAGGGATCTGATCGTACCGATCGAGGGCGGGGACGTAGGTCATTGGTCAAGTCTCCCATCGCCAAGCCGGGTTAGATCCGGAAGGTTCCCCACCGGGGCAACACACCCGCGCCAGGCCATCTCCAGCCGGCCGGGCCGGCACCGTGGTGCTGGTTGATCTGGGCGTGCCGGACTTCTGGCCGGCCTGCGCCGGCGAAGTATCCCGTGCCGCCAGTCTTTCATCGCCCGGCTGGCACTATTAGCACGGGACAAGCAACTATCCGGCCACCAGCGGCCGGGTGGAGGAAAGAGGCTGCAATGTATGACGCGATGATGGCCGAGACCATCCGCTTCACCGGGCACGGCGGGGACCCGATCGAGGGCTACCTGGCCCGCCCGCTGGGCCCCGGCCCGTACGGCAGCGTGGTCGTGATCCACCACATGCCGGGCTACGACGCCGAGACCAAGGAGATCACCCGGACCTTCGCCGTCCACGGCTACCTGGCACTGTGCCCGAACCTCTACTACCGCGATGCGCCCGGTGCGAGCCCGGACGACGCGGCCGCGGCCGCCCGCGCGCAGGGCGGCGTGCCCGATCCGCGGCTGGTCGGCGACGTCGGGGGAGCGGCCGCCTACCTGCGGGCGATGCCGGTCTCCAACGGGAAGGCGGGCGTGATCGGCTACTGCTCGGGCGGGCGCCAGTCGTTCCTCGCCGCGGCCAGCCTGCCGCTGGACGCCGCCGTGGACTGTTACGGCGCGTTCATCGTCGGCACCCCGCCCGAGGGCCTGCCGCTCAAGGTCGGCCCGATCGTGCACCTGGCCCAGGACCTGTCCTGCCCGCTGCTCGGCCTGTTCGGCAACGACGACCAGCACCCGTCGCCAGACCAGGTCGCCGAGCTGGACAAGGCACTCACCGAGGCCGGCAAGGACCACGAGTTCCACAGCTACGATGGCGCCGGGCACGCCTTCTTCGCGGTGAACCGGCCCGCCTACCGCCCGGAGGCCGCCATGGACGGCTGGCAGAAGATCTGGGACTTCTACGGCCGCCACCTGGCGGGCTGAACGGAGGCCGGCGATGTGCACCTACCTGACCGAGAAGCTGGACGTCGAGGGCAGCGGGAAGGGGGCGGCGGGCTGGTTCACGCTGAGCCAGGCGACCGTGTACCTCGACCACCCGCAGCACGCCCCGGCCGAGCACACCCTCAACATCGACTTCCTCAACCCGCAGCAGGGGCCGTCCGCCCGGGTCGCGGTGGAACTCACGGCGCAGTCGGCCCGCGCACTGGCCGCGGCCATCGAGTCGGCGCTGGCCTCCGCGCCGCCGGGCCTGGTCTGAAGCGTCCGGGACCGCGCCGCCGGACCTGGTCTGAGCCGGCCGGGGCCCGGGCCGCCGCGGGTCCCGGTTACCTGGTGGCCGGCCCGGCGGAATGTCGGTAGGCCGTGCCAGGATCGGGTTAGTGAAGGGCGGTGGCATGAAGTTCCGGATCGAGCATGACGCACTGGCGGATGTGGTGGCGTGGGTGGCACGAGCGTTGCCGTCACGGCCGGTGGTGCCGGTCCTGGCCGGGCTCCGGCTGGAGGCGGGCGACGGGCTGACGCTGTCGTGTTTCGACTACGACCTAGCGGCCACGGCCCACGTGGCGGCGGACGTCGCCGAGCCGGGCACCGCGCTGGTACCCGGGCGGCTGCTCGCGGAGATCACCCGGAGCCTGCCCGGGCAGCCCTCCGAGTTCACCGCCGACGGCGATGTGGTCAGCCTGACCTGCGGCAGCGCCGAGTTCGCCCTGGTCTCGCTGCCGCTGGCCGATTACCCCGAGCTGCCGCCCACGCCGCCGGTGGCCGGCACGATCGACGGCGGCGAGCTAGCCGCCGCCGTGGCCCAGGTCCTCCCGGCCGCCAGCCGCGACGACACGCTCCCGATGCTCACCGCGGTCTGCCTGGACATCCACGGCGAGTCGCTGACCCTGGCCGCCACCGACCGGTACCGGCTGGCCGTGCGGGAGCTGCGGTGGGAACCGGCCCATCCGGGCCTGCGCGCGATCGCCCTGGTCCCGGCCCGCACGCTCGCCGACGCGGCCCGGACGATGAGCCCGGGCGAGCCGGTGCCGGTGGCGTTCACCCCGGGGGATGAGCCGGCCGGGGATCGGGACCCGCACCCGGTCGAGGGCATGATCAGCTTCGAGTGCCGTGGGCGCCGGCTGACCGGCCGGCTGATCGGGGGGGAGTTCATCCGGTACCAGTCCCGGTTCCCGAACGGGTACGGCTGCCGCGCCGAGGTGCCGGCGGCCCCGTTCATCGAGGCGGTCCGGCGGGTGTCCCTGGTCGCGGACCGGGCCAGCCCGGTCCGGCTCACCTTTGGCCACGGCCAGGTGGTGGTCGAGGCGCAGACCGAGGGCCGGGCGCGGGCGGCGGAGGCGGTGGCCGCCAGCTTCGAGGGCGACGAGCCCGCCATCGCCTTCAACCCGCACTACCTGCTCGACGGGCTGACCGCCGCCGCCGCCGGGTCCGGCCCGGCCCGGCAGCCGGCCGATACGCAAGACACCCCCGCCCCGGCCGCGGCCACCGCCGCGATCAGGCTGGAGTTCACCAGCCCGGCCAAGCCGGCCCTGATCACCCTGGCCGGCGACGGTGGGGAAGGGGCCGGGGGAGCGGGCGGGGATGAGAAGGAGGCGAGCCCGGCCGGGCCGCCGTTCCGCTACCTGGTCGTGCCGCTGAGGTCGCCGACCCGCGCCTGATGCCATTCGCCGCCCGGGTGGCCCTGGTACAGCGCGTAGCCGTGACCGCGGTGCCGCCGGTCTGCGCGGGCGCGCAGCGGGCGACTGGCCCGCTCGCCGGCCCGCCAGAAGGCCCGGCCCACCAGGGCGGCCCGGGCCAGCCATATCACCCGGCCCAGCCAGGGCATGCCCACCGCGAGCGGCACCGCCTCCAGCCAGACACCGCTGCGCCAGGCGCGGCGCCCGATCCAGATCAGCGCGGCCGCGAGCGCGGTCAGCAGGGTCATCGGCACCACAACGAGCAGGAACGCGAGGACGAGCAGGCCGCCGTGGGGGAGTGAGCCCAGGGCGACCGCGCTTGCTGTTACCAGGCCGGCGAAGACCAGCAGGGCGGCGAGCCGTCCCGGGTGGCGCCGCCGGGCCGGATCGGGTGCGCGATGGGGCTGGGCAGCACCAGTGGCTCCCCATGCCGCGCCGATTGGTATGCGGCCGGCCGCCGGGAGGTCGGCGGTGACCCGGCTCAGCCCAGCCGCCGTGGTCGCCGAGTAGGCCGCGTCCAGCCTGGCCCGGAACTCGTCGATCGTGAGCCGCCCGGCGGCGTAATGCTCACGGAGCTGCTCCGCCACGGCCTCGCGTTCAGCGTCGCCGACGCGCCAGTCCGCCCCCGTCGCCATGTCGACCTCCGCGTGCCCTCGCTGTATGCCGGTAGCCGGCAGATGCAGCCACGTTATATCTCGATTCGTGCCCAGGCAAACGGCCGGGATCCCCGGCGTGCCGTACGGCAGCCCGGTCCGGCTGGGCCGCGTCCTCGGGCAACTCGCCGCGCGCCGGCCCAGCGGCGTACAAGCTAGGACACCACGCGAGTCCCCGCCACTCGGGTGTTTCGACGCCTCACCATTCACAGGAGGTACCACGAAAGGCTGCTCCAACATGAACCGCCATGCCTCGACCTCACTCATCGCCGCTGGTTGCGCCGCCCTGCTGGCCGCCGCCGGGCTGGCTCTGGCCGGCTGCTCCTCAGGCCTGTCCCCGTCCGGGGTCTCGGTCACCATCCGGATCCGGACCTGGATGGCCAAGGGCGTCGGCCCAGTGAAGTCCCAGGTCACCACCAACGGGACCACGGTCAGCGGCGAGGGGCTGAAGTCCTTCACCAGGGGGTAGCAGCCAGCCGGGCAATCCAGCACGGGGGACCGGGTCGGGGGAGTGGTGTACCTGGGAGAGCGATCCGCATGGAACGTGCCGGGCCACCTCTCCCTGGCCCGTAGCTGACTGGCCTGGTGCCCAGCACGCGGTGGCCCAGTGACCAGCAGGCTTTACGTTCACTTGTTCGTTGTTTATCTGGACCTTACCTTGCCGCCAGCTTTGCGGGCCGTACCGGCCTTGGCCGGTCCACCGGCGTTAAGATCCGCACAGGGGTGGGGGGGACCACGGGGGGTTTCACCATGTTGCTGCCGGATTCTCGGGCCGCCGCTCGGCGAACTAAGAAGCTCCAGGGCACCGGAAGCGTGCGCTAACCGGTACAGCGAGCCCCGCTGAGCGGAGGAGGGTGTGATGGTCAACTTCCCGGACCTGAACAAGATCTCATTGTGGCCGGATGTCGGCGCTGGTAAGGAGGCCACCGGGCGGCTCGTCAAACAGAAAGGCGGGATCGCGCTCTGCGGCAAGATCAGCGAAGGCAAGGGCTATATTGAGCCGGCCGGCCAGAAGATG
>DATINY010000260.1:0-8819 GCA_035473755.1 Streptosporangiaceae bacterium | reverse complement strand
ATGGTCTCGGCGTCCGACACGGTATAGCCGACCTTTTCCAGGATGCAGCGAAGCGTGTACACCACGGCTGGCTCGTCATCGACGATCAATATGTGTCCTTGCGCAGAGCCACCGCTCTGGTCGGAGGGTCCCAGTGCGCTGGGTGATTGTGCTGACGGCTACGAAGTTGTTGTTCTGCGCGATCGGATGTCGGTGGGCTTGGCGTGTCCTGGCTGTGAATTACTTAACGGTGGAAGCGGGGGCGAGGTGCAGCAGGTCTGCGGCGGTGGCGTCGACCACCCACAGCCCGTTGGGGGCGGCGGTGATGTAGGTGGGCGATGTCCCGGCCGGGACCGCCGTGCCGGCGATCCGGTTCGACGCGGGGTTGACGCGGATGAGGGTGCCGGGCGGTTCGGCCGATACCCAGGCCGAGCCTGCCCAGAAGGTGACGTTCACGGCGCTCTTCGGGCCGGTGGTCGTGGTCACCCGGCCGGTCGCGGGATCCACGCGGTAGACCCCGCCGTAGTTGCCGGTCCCCCAGAGCGAACCAGCGCCGGCGGCGGTGACCTGCGGGACGTTGGTCAGGGTGCGGGTCACGGTGCCGGTCGCCGGGTTGATGCGGCTTACCGACCCGTTGCTGTCGCCGTTGGTGACCCACAGCGCGCCGAAGCCAGCGACCATCCAGCCGCCGCCGGTGCCGACTTCGATGGGCGGGCCGCTGAGGCGGTTGGTCCGTGGGTCGATGCGGAACACCACGGCCGGGCCGGCCCTGGGCTCATTCACCCAGACCTGGCCGTAGGCGACCGTGATCACGACGGGGGTGGGTGGGAGGCGGATGAAGGCTGTGACGCGGTTGCGCCGCGGATCGATCCGGTAGACCCCGTACCGGCCGCGGTCGCGGCCGGTTGCCCACACCGCGCCGGCGCCCGTGGCGATGTGGCTCTGCTTGATGCCGATGCCCGGGATGGCGATGGTGGTCACGATCTGGGCGGTCGCCGGGTCGACCCGGTAGATCACGCCCCGGCCGGTTACCCATATGGCGCCGTAACCGGCCGCGGGGAAGGTTGCCCCGTGGCTGAGGTGGGTGCGGCTGACGACGGCCAGTGGCGGCGCGGGCTGTGGCCGCGGATGGCTGGCGGCGGGACCCGCAATCGCATGCCACAGGTAGGGCGCCGCGATGGCCGCGGCGGCGACAACCGCGGCGCATACCGCCGCGATCCCGCTCCGCCGCCACCTTGGCCGGCGAAGCCGCCGCTCGATCTGCGGCCATGCGCTCGGAGATATCACGTGCTTGGCGGCCTCCCGCTCCAGGGCCAGCTGCAGGCGTGTGGCGATCTGATCGTGTTCCATCAGGCACCCCCATGGTCGTGCCCTGGCCGGGGCACCGGGATCGTGCCGGGCTCGGCCAGCAGCCGCTCAAGCCTTCCCACCGCCTTCGCCGTCTGGCTCTTGACAGTGCCCACCGACACCCCCAGCGCCGCCGCCGTGTCGGCTTCGGACAAGTCCAGGTAGAAGCGCGACACAACGCAGGCGCGCTTGCGCGCGGGCAAGCACGCCAGCGCACGCAGCAGGTCGACGGTGTCGCCCGGATCAGCTGACCGCAGGTCACCGGCGCCGCGCCAGCGCCAGGCCCGGCGCTCCAGCAGGCTGCGGCGCAGGCTCCGGCGCGCGAGATTGACCACGCTGGTGCGCAGGTAAGCCGGCGCCGACCGCGGATCGCGGATGTTCCCCCAGCTGCGCCAGACGCGGACGAACGCCTCCTGGGCGAGATCCTCCGCCAGCGCCCAGTCACCGGTCAGCGCGAAACCCAGCCGCACAAGCTCGGCGTAATGGCGTTCGTACAGCAGCGCCAGTGCCTCACGGCGTGACGGGCGATCCATGCCAGTAAGATCCCCGGGCCCCGCGGAAAGTTGCCGCAAGCTGCCCACATCTCAAAATTGTCATGCCCTGCACCCACGATCACCCTCTCCACGAGGCCCGGAACGACGGCAGCAGGGTCAAGGCTGGATGCCAGCCAACGCGCCAGGAGACCTCACGGCCCGGCTCACCCTGCCCGCGGCCACTCACCGGGAAGAGCTGAGCCGCACCAAGCCAGGCTGATCACCCGGCTGGCCGGCACGGGCTGCCGGGGCCTCATGTTGCGGCAGCGTACGGGCGTGAGCGCTCCTTCTTGCGCTATTGATGGCATGGGCCTCGGGACGGTGATTGTTCTTGAACGATCGTTCGTGTATTGTCGTGGGCATGCCACGCCCGCGAGAGTTCGAGCCTGATGAGGTCCTGGACTCTGCCATGCGGCAGTTCTGGAAGCGGGGGTACCGGGCGACCTCGGTGGATGATCTGGTCCGGGCGACCGGGGTGAGGCCGGGCAGCCTGTACTCGGCGTTCCCGGGTGGCAAGCACGCCCTGCTGATGGGGTCGCTGCAGCGCTACTCGAGGCTGGTGGTGCCGCAAAAGCTCGGCGAGCTGGAGCAGCCGGGAGCCTCGGTCGCGCAGGTCCGTGCCTATTTTGACGGGCTGGTCCGCGATCTGCTCAGCCCGGAGGGCCGCCAGGGCTGCCTGCTGGTCAACAGCGCCATCGAGAACGCCGCGGTGGATCCCGAGGTTGCCGCGGTGGTCCAGGGCCACCTGGCCCGGCTGGAGCGCTGCTTCACCGCCGCCTTGCGCACCGCCATCCGGCTCGGCGAGATCCCGGCCTCAATGGACCCGGCGGCCCGGGCGAAGGGGCTGGTGGCCACCAGCCAGGGGCTGATGGTCGTGGGCAAGGCCAACCCGGATGAGGAGGTGCTGCGGGCGATCGTCGATAACGCTTTCACCGGCCTCAGCTGACACGTCCCGTTCCGGCCGCCGCCTGGCGGCCTTCCTTATACCCAGATAGATGAACGATCACTCAAGAAAGGTTGTGCCGATGAAGGCCATCGTCATCACCGCCCCCGGCGGCCCGGAAGTGCTCGCCGTCACCGAGTTGCCCGACCCGGCGCCCGCGGCAGGCGAGGTGCTGGTCCGGGTCCGGGCGTTCGGCCTCAACCACGCCGAGGCCTATATGCGCAGCGGGGCCTGGGGCAAGGTCGCGCGGGTCCCGGGCATCGAGTGCGCCGGCACAGTGGAAGCCGACCCCAGCGGGCGGCTGGCCGCCGGGACGCCAGTGGTCGCCATCCTCGGCGGCATGGGCCGGACCCGCGACGGCAGCTACGCCGAGCTGGTCACCGTGCCGGCCAGCAACGTGGTGCCGGTCAGCACGTCGCTGCCGTGGACCGACCTGGTGGCGCTGCCCGAGGTCTACGCGACCGCCTGGGCCGGGCTGCACCAGAACCTGGACCTGCGGCCCGGGCAGACGGTGCTGGTCCGTGGCGCCACCTCCGCCCTCGGCCAGGCCGCAGTGAACGTCGCGGCCGAGGAGGGCGCGACAGTGCTCGCGACCACCCGCAGACCCGGCAGGACCGGCCTGCTGCGCGGCATCGGCGCCGCCGAGGTCCTCATCGACGACGGCCAGCTGGCCGTTCAGGTCCAGGAACTCGGCACCCAGGTCGACGGCGTGTTCGATCTCGTCGGCAACAGCGTGCTCCGCGACTCGCTGCGGATCGTCCGGGCCCGCGGCCGGGTGTGCCAGCTCGGCTTCCTCGGCGGCCTGGAGCCGGTCACCGATTTCAACCCGATCGCCGACCTGCCCACCGGCGTCCAGCTCAGCTTCTACGGCAGCGCGTTCGTTCTCGGCACCGGTAGCTTCCCGCTGGCCGGCATCCCGCTGCAGCAGATAATCGCCAAAGCCGAGGCCGGGCGCTACCAGGCCAAACCCGTCCACGTGTTCAGCTTCGATGAGATCGTCCAGGCACACCGGGCCATGGAAGAAGGCCAGGCCGCCGGCAAGATGGTCGTGGCCGTGAGCTGACACCCTGCGAAATTCTCCACCCGGCGAACCGAAAGGTCTTGCAATGTCAGCCCCGCTCACCGCCGTCCGCCCGGCCCTGGCCGCGCCTACCCCCCTGTTCTCCTCGTTCTCACTGGGCCAGCTGCGGCTGCCGAACCGGATCGTGATGGCCCCGCTCACCCGGGCCCGGGCCGGCGAGCACGGAGTCCCCTCCGGACTCGCCGCCAAGTACTACGCTCAGCGCGCCGGAGCCGGCCTGATCATCGCCGAAGCCACGGCGGTGTCCCGGCAGGGAACCGGGTACGACAACTGGCCCGGCCTGTACACCGGCGCGCAGGAAGCCGGCTGGCGGACGATCACCGAAGCGGTCCATGCGGCCGACGGGCGGATCTTCGTCCAGCTGTTCCACGCGGGCCGCATGTCGCACCCGGTGTTCCACCACGGCGAGCTGCCGGTGGGCCCCTCCCCGGTCGCCGGAGGCCCGGCCACCGAGCTGTATGACGGCGTTCACCCCTTCACCCAGCCCAGGGCGCTGCGGGCCGCCGAGCTCGCCGGCATCGCCGCCCAATTCCGTGCCGCGGCCGAGCGCGCGCTGGCGGCAGGCTTCGACGGCGTCGAGGTGCATGCGGGCAACGGCTACCTGCTCGACCAGTTCCTCCGCGATGGCGCCAATCAGCGTGACGACGCCTACGGCGGAAACCCCCGCAACCGGGCCCGGCTGCTGCGCGAGGTGACCGCGGCCGTGATCGACGTCTGGGGCGAAAGCAGCGTCGGCGTGAGAATCTCACCGCTCAGCCCCACCAACGGCATGACCGACTCCGACCCGGCCGCCACCTTCACCCAGGCAGCCCGCGACGTTGCCTCCCTCGGCGTCGGCTACCTGCACGTCATCGAGCCCGGCGTCAACGGCACCCTGTCAGCCCCGGCCAGCGCCCACTCACCCAACCTGGCCAGCGGGTTCTTCCGGCCCCTGTTCCCCGGTGCGATCATCGCCGCCGGGGGCCACACCGCCGCCACCGGTGCCGCGCGCATCGGGCAAAACGAAGCCGACCTGATCGCCTACGGGCAGCTGTTCATCGCCAACCCCGACCTGCCCGCCCGGTTCCGGCTCAACGCGCCGCTCGCCCAGCCCCAACAGGCCACCTTCTACGGCGGCGGCGCCGCCGGCTACACCGACTACCCACCGCTAACCCCCACCGCGGGCCACCTGTCCGTGCAGGTCACGGACACTCCCGGACGGTGGTGAACAGTGGTGCGCAGTACTGGAAAGCGTGTGAAGGGGCAACCCTTCCGTGGGTTCAAATCCCACCTCCACCGCCACTGACCTGCAAGAACACCAAGCTTGGCTGCTCGTCGCTGGGCGTTTGGTTCTGTGCCTGCCACCTGCTAATCAGGCCCCTCGGGGACACTACGAGCGTCGGCCCCGGCTAGAAGCCGGACATCGGCCGGCCGTAGCGTCGCTGCCATGACTGCCCCGCACTGGTTCTTCCGGTTCGTGTACGACCGGGAGAGCGCGGCCTGGGAGCGGCGGCGCGACGAGCCGGGGCATCGTGCGCTGGTCGAGCGGGTCGCCGGTGAGCTCGCGGACGTGGTTGCGCCGCCCGGGCCCGTGGCCGACCTTGGCTGCGGGCCTGGCGCGCACGCGCTCGCACTCGCGCGGCGCGGTTATGACGTCACCGGTGTCGATGGGTCACCGCGCATGGTCGAGGCCGCGCGGGCCCGGGCCGCTCGCGACCAGGCCGGCGTGACGTTCGGCGTGCACGACGTCAGCGCGCCGCTCCGCTTCGCGGACGCGTCGCTCGGCGGTGTTCTCGCGATCCTCGTCGTACAGCACCTGCCGCATCCGGCGGCGTTCATCGCCGAGGTCCGGCGGTGCCTCCGGCCGGGCGGACACTTGCTGATCACCGCTCCCGCCCGCGGCAGCGCGTCGCTGACGTCCCAGAACCTGTACTGGCGGCTGCGCGCAGCGTGCTACCAGCTCGTGCCTGGCGTCGTCCGCTTCTACGACACCAGCTCCCTGCCTCGTCTCGTCGAGGACCAGGGCCTGACCGTCGTCGAGTGCAACGGCGGGCCCGGTCACGTGAGCGTGCTGGCTCGCGCATAACGTCGCGGCGCCAACGCTCGCCGGAAGTGCCCTCCCAAGCCGGGCAGAGGCGCACAGAACGGCGCGCGAGCTGACCCCGCGACGGCGCGCCCGAAGCGGCGGTCCGCGCGAAGTCGGGCCAAGGACCGGGTCGCACTCCCTAGCTGGCGCCGGCCGGCGCCGTTCCCGGTGGCGTGCCTGATTGTCAGCTGCCGGTGACCTTCGCCGGGAAGCGCCAGCACCATCAGATCGGTGCCGGGTCATCTCCAGCGTCTGTCCGGTGACGAACTCCAGTATCTCGTCAACTTCTGGGCCGCCCGGCAGCGGGCGGGTCGTCTCCACACTGACCGCAGCACCGCTGCTGCTCACGGCCGCCTCGGACAGCGGTCCGCGATTGCGTGCCGGATGCTGATGACATACGGTGCGCGCGACGACACATGATCCTCGGCAGGCGGGGGCGTGGGCGTTCTGCCACCGGCAGGTCCGCGGGGACATGTGAAGGGCGGGATTTGTGAGTGCGGAGCTGGACGCTGGCCAGACCTTCGGCGGGTACCGCATCGCCGAGCTGGTGGGCTCGGGTGGGATGGGCCTTGTCTACCGGGCTGAGCAGCGGATTCTCGGCCGGACCGTGGCGGTAAAGGTAATCCGCCCGGAAATCGCCGAGTCTGGGGACTACCGCGCGCGTTTTCTGCGGGAGGCGCGGTTTGCCGCTGCCGTTGACCATCCGCACGTGGTCTCGGTATTTGATGCCGGCGAGCAGGATGGCCGGCTGTACCTGGCCATGCAGTGGGTTGACGGCCTGGATCTGGGGACCCTGATCGACCGCGAGCAACGGCTGGCCCCGGAACGGGCGGTGCGCATCGGGGTGCAGCTGGCACAGGCGCTCCAGGCGGTCCACGATGTCGGCCTGGTACACCGGGACGTCAAGCCGTCAAACGTGCTCGTGCGCGACATCGGCGGCCGCGATCACGCCTATCTCACCGACTTTGGCATCGCCAAAGCGCCTGCCGCGCAAGACAGCCTCACGCGCACCGGCTCGGTGATAGGTACCCCGGCCTACCTGTCACCAGAACAGATCCGGGGCCAGCAGCCCGGCCCGCGCAGCGATCTGTACGCGCTGGGCTGCGTCATGTTTGAGGCGCTCACCGGCCAGCGCCCGTTCGGCGGCGATGACGACCTGGCGGCACGGTGGGCCCAGGCGACCAGCCCACCACCGGCAGCGTCAGCCCTATGCCCGGCTTTGGGGTCCCGCTACGACGCGTTCCTCGCGCAAGCGCTCGCCACGGACCCCCAGGACCGGTTGCCGTCTGGCACCGCATTCGCCCAAGCCCTCCAAGCCGCCCACACCGGGCGACCGGGCGGCCTGACACCGACTCCCGCCACCCGCGGCGTCCCCACGCAGCGGGCGTCCGGCGCACCCGCCCGGCCGCCGGCCGTCTCCGGGACCGGGCCGGCAACCGATGCGCCCTCAGCCGCCGCGCGCGGTCCGGCGGTGCTGCCGCCAGCGAGGTCACAGCCGCCCAGGCCGGCAGCGGCAGCCGCTGACATCACCCCCGCGACGGCGCCGACGGCTAGAGCCGGCCGCACCAGCCGCCCGCCCCGGGCCGGCTCCCGCGCGCGCCCATCCAGGGCATTCGGTGTCGGTCAGTTGATCGTGCTGGCCGGCTCCCTGGGGTTCATCGCGTCGGTGACGCTGCTGACTCACTACGCGAACTACGGCACCGGCTGGAAAAGCCTGTGGCAGTCAACCCACGGCGACCAGGCGTCGCCGCTGTACCCAGCCGATTTCTGGATCCCGGTCGCCTTGGCCGCCCTGGCTCTGATCTTCACGGCCATCGGTGCAGGTATACGCAAACGGCTGATCATGATCGGCACGGCGGTAGCCGCAGTTGGGCTCCTCGGCTACACACTGCACATACCCTCAACCGGGGGCTCTCCTGGTTTCCAGCCTTACGGCTCAAGCTATTGGCTTTCTCTCGCCGCGGCCATCACCATGGTGATCGGGGCCGCGGTCGCCGTCGCGGCCCGATCCAGGGCGCCCGATCCGGGCGGCAGTTCCCGCAGTATTCAGCAACACCCGGTGCGCTGATCGTCTCAGCGCCCGGACCGCCCGCCGGGCGGTCGGTCACCGCATCCTGCCTGTCAGCGGAGACATCCAGGAAGCAAGCGCAACACCGCCGTTCTGGTCGGCGGACCGATAGCCAAGTATGGCAGTCCAGTCGCGCCAGAATTGGGCGATATGGGACGGTGAGAAACGTGTCACCAGCCGCATATTAGCGTGGCCGTGATTGGGCCAGGGTCTTGAGCAGATCCGCGCGGGAAGCGGTAAGCGTCAGACCAGATGCGCTGTCGTAGTGATCGGCCACCAGCGCGGGCGATCTTCAGTACCTGGGCAATGGAACGTTGTAGCGGCGTCCTCATTGCTGTGGTCTCCTTCTTGCCACCTGCTGCTCATGAGGCGCTCTCCCGGATGCCTGCCCGGGGGAAGCGCCCGCAAGCGTTTCGGAACGCTAGCGCCGTCTGACGCCGCTAGGCGTCCCGGACAGATTGGTAGGTGAGGTAGGCGATGCCGCCCTCGAGGGTCTGGGTGTCGAGGAGGCGCATGGGTTTTTTGTCGCTTGTCTCGCCGGACAGGCGCTTGCCGACCCCGGGGGCGACCGGGAAGATCTTCAGCCGCAGCTCGTCGACTAGGTCGTGCTCGATCAGCGTGCGTACGAGCTGAAAGCTGCCGGCGATGACGATGTCCCCGTCTATGTGCTGCTTCAGCGTCGAGACCTCGTTAAGCACGTCGCCCTTGAGGACTGTCGAGTTGTTCCAGGCGGGATTGGCGAGGGTCGCGGACACGACGTACTTGGGCAGGCTGTTCAGTCTGTCCGCCAGCTCGCCGCTGCG
>DATINY010000259.1:0-9959 GCA_035473755.1 Streptosporangiaceae bacterium | reverse complement strand
GCCGACCTGGAGCCCCGCACCGCCAGCACGGGTGCGCTTCGCCTGATTCCCGGTTCCCACCTGCCCGGCTTCGAGCGCCGGCTCTGCGAATACCGCGCGGCCGAGCCCGCCACGTCCGGCTTCGGGCACTGGGAGTGGCCGCACGTCGTGGTGGAGACCAAGCCGGGCGACGTGGTCGCCTTTCACGCCCACCTGATGAACCGCGCACAGGGCGAGACGCCGCGCCTGTCCTGGACCATCGACTACCTGCCCTGGCCGGGCCTGGGCCGCCGGGACCAGATGAAGATCGTGCGCGACCTGATCCGGGACGATGCGGAGTTCGATCACGAGGACTACGACCGGGACCGCTGGCCGGTCTGGCGGGAATGGGCGGCCGGCGCCGCCCAGATTCCCTCCCGCGCGATCGCGCTGGAGCGGCTTGAGCTGCTCGGCGTGCTGGGCGAGGAGGACGCTGGCTGAGCGATTCATGACCGTCGGCGGGCCGGGAATGCTCACCCGGCCGGGGTTCCGGCCGCCGCCGGATGAGCACCGATAGAGTCGTGCCGATGGATGGCATCCATGACCTCGGTGGCATGCAGGGCTTCGGCGCGGTCGACCACTCGCCGGCGGAGCCGCCCTTCCCCGGCCGCTGGGAGGCGACGGCCCGTGCGCTCATGGGGGTCGTCGCCGGCGCGGTCGATGCCAGCGGGGGAGAATTCCGGCACTCCATCGAGCGCATGGACCCCGGCCACTACCTGACGTCCAGCTACTACGAGCACTGGCTCACCGGGGCCGCAACGCTGGCCGTCGAGCATGGGCTGGTGACTCACGCGGAGCTTGAGGCGCGGGCCGGCGGCAGGTTCCCGCTGAGCGGCCCGGTGCTCGCGCCGCGGGTCGATGACGCCGGTCCCGACGTCGGCGAGCCCCGGTTCGGGCCGGGGGACCGCGTCCGGGTGCACGACTGGCATCCGGCCGGCCACACCCGCTGCCCCCGTTACGTCCGGGGCAAGACGGGGACGGTGGTGCGGCTGGACGGCAATTACTCGGTGCCTGACGTCGAGGCTCACGGCACGGTGCGCCGCCACGAGCCGACCTATTCGGTCCGCTTCGCCGCTGCCGACCTGTGGCGGGACGGCCAGCATGGCGTATCGGTGCACGTCGACCTGTGGGACAGCTACCTGGAGCCAGCATGAACGAGAAGGGGCATCACCCGGCGCCCTTGTCGCCGGTCGAGCAGCGGGTCGCCGCGCTTGAGGCGCTACTGACCGAGCGGGGGCTGGTGCCGGAGGGGTTCATCGAGGAGATCACCCGCCGCTACGAGTCGGAGATAGGCCCCCTGAACGGGGCGAAGGTCGTGGCCCGGGCCTGGGCGGACCCCGAGTACAGGGAGCGCCTGCTGACCGACGGCACCGCTGCCATCGCCGAGCTTGGCTTCGGGGGGGCGGAGGGCGACCACATGGTCGTGGTGGAGAACACCCCCGCCGTCCACAACGTCATCGTCTGCACGCTGTGCTCGTGTTATCCGTGGCCGGTGCTGGGGCTGCCGCCGTCCTGGTACAAGGATCCCCCGTACCGGGCCCGGATGGTCCGGGAACCCCGGGCGCTGCTGGCCGAGATGGGCTGCCCGCTGCCCGGCGACGTCGAGATCCGGGTGTGGGACTCCTCGGCCGAGGTCCGCTATCTCGTCCTGCCGCAGCGCCCACCTGGTACCGGGGGGCTGAGCGAGGGGGAGCTGGCCGGGCTGGTCACGCGGGACTCGATGATCGGCGTGGCCCGCCTGTGAGCATCCCACTGAGCCTGTTGGACCTGGACTTGCCCCGCCGGAACGGCGAGCTGGTCTTCGACGCACCCTGGCAGAGCACGGTGTTCGGCCTCGCGGCGGCGGTCACCGATAACGCGTTCGGCGGCGACCGGGAGCCGTTCCGGCAGCAGCTCATCAAGGCCATCGCGGCTGAGCCCGCCCGCCCCTACTGGGAGAGCTGGACGGCCGCGCTCGAGGCGCTGGTGGAGACACTGCCGGAACGGCGCAGACCGTGACGGGACCCGCCCCGGCGCGACGTCAGCACCCGTCGTAGGCGGTCCAGTTCGACGCGCCGCCCGCGGCGATGGCGTTGTTGAAGATCTGGTCCTGGTACGCGGGGCCGGCCACGCCGAACTGGCTGGCCGCGCCGCCGTACGTCTCCCAGGTGCCGATCACGAACTGGTACGCGCCGCCCCCGTTGCCGGGGCCCCAGGCGTAGCTGCCGCCCTCCTCGGCGTTGCGGATGCAGATCCCCAGCGCCGAATGGGCGGGATCCGAGCCACTTGACAGGTTGGGCGGCGGGCTGGACGGCGCCGGCGATGGCGATGGCTGCTGCGCCGCTGCCGCCTGCTGGGCCGCCCGCTCCTGCGCGAGCTTGTGGGTCCGGGCGACGCGCCGGGCCGAGCGGGCCTGGGCGCGACCGACGTCACGGCGGATCTCGGCGGTCACGTGGCTGCCGGTGAAAAGCGCATCTTCACTCGCGGCCGAGACCGCGCGGCCAGAGGAGGTGGGCGCCGCGGAACCGATGCCGTGCAGGGACACAAAGGTCGCAGCCACGCCCGCGAGCGCTACCGCGGCCACTGCCGGTGCCTTGAACCTGGTGGTGGGGGCCTTGGTCTTGGGCTTGGCATGACGAGGTGCTGCGGGCATCCCGCTCCTGTCCGCAATGCTCCGCGTTCACCCGGCGAGCCGACGCCAGCTGACATCAGTGGCACGGGAAACGCCTGTCCCGGGGAACCTACTGGAGGCGGGCGGGACATATGGGGAAAACGCGATAATTGGTTCGCCCAACCAGGCAAACGCTCTGGTCACGGCGGGTAAATCCCACCGGGAACGCTGATGGCGCCGCATCACTCCGGGAACACGGGCACCAAGGCCCGGCGGGCGCGCTCAGCGCCGCGATCATGGTGGCCCCAGGCGATAGGGTCAGGCTGTGAGGACCGTGCCTCGCATCAGCTATGCGCGCAGCGCGGATGGCGTGAGCCTCGCTTTCACCGTCACCGGCGACGGCCCCGCGCTGGTCTTCGTCCCCTGGGTGCCGTTCAGCAACCTGCGGATGGAATGGCAGAACACGTTTCTGAACGGCATCTTCGAGCAGCTGGCACGGCGGCTCACACTGATCCACTACGACGGCCGAGGCACCGGGCATTCGCAGCGCGACGTCACCGACCTATCACTCGATGCGATGGTCGCCGACCTGGAGGCGGTCGTCGACCGGGCGGGCGCCGCGCAGGTCAGCCTGCTGGGCCAGTACAACTCCTGCCCGCACGCCATCGCCTACGCCGCCCGCCACCCGGAACGGGTCAAGCGAATGGCCCTGTTCGGTGGCGCTGGGCGCGGCTGGAACGCCATGAGCGCCAGGCAGACGCAGGCGCTGCTGAGCCTGATCGAGCAGGACTGGGACGTGTTCGCCGACACCGCGGCGCACCAGTGGCTGGGCTGGGCGGCCGGGGAAGCCGGGCCCGCCATGGCGGATGCGATCCGAGGGGCGGTCACGCCGCAGATCGCCCGCGCCACACTGCAGGCGGCCAGCGCTACCGACGTCATGGATCTGCTGCCGGACGTGGCCGCGCCCACCCTCGTGTTCCACCGCCGCGACATGAGCCAGATCCCCGTCGACGTCTCGCGAGCGCTGGCGGAGGGCATGCCACACGGGCGGCTGGTCATACTCGACGGCGCGCAGCCCACCCTGTTCATGGGGGACCCGGGCCGGGTGAGCACGCTGGTGGACTTCTTCTGTGACGGCATCGAGCCGGCGGGGGATCCATCCCCTCCGCCCGGCCTGCCCGGTGCCGCCGCCGGGCATGCCGTTCCGCCGCCGCACGGCCTCAGCGGCAGGGAGCTCGAGGTGCTGCGGTGGCTGGCCGCCGGCGAGACCAACCGGCAGATCGCCCACCACCTCGGCCTGAGCCCGCACACTATCGAGCGGCACGTGGCCAACCTTTACCGCAAGATCGGCGCCCGGGGGCGGGCCGATGCCACCGCTTACGCCCTGCGGAACGGGCTGGCATAGCGGATTTCCGCCATCGGTGCCTGCATAGTTACCGGGAAGTCCGGCCCCGCCCGCCGACCCTACGGTGACCTCAGCTCTCATGACGCAGGAGGCCACCCGATGGCGACAGCCCCCCAATCCCTGCGGCCGACCGCCGGCCGGCCGGACTGGCTGCCCTGGTCCGTATTCCCGCTCCAGAGCCACTACGGCGACATCGACGGCAAGCGGATCCACTACATCGACGAGGGATCGGGCCCGGCGCTGCTGTTCGTCAGCGCCGGACAGTGGTCCTTCATGTTCCGCGACGTGATCGTGCGGCTGCGCGGGCGGTTCCGCTGCCTGGTGCTCGACTTCCCCGCCAGCGGGCTCTCACCCGATGCCCCGGGCCACGACCAGAGCGTGGCGGCCAACGCCCGGATCCTGGAGGCCTTCATCGATGCCCTCGACCTCCAGGACATCACGATGGTTCTGCACGACGTCGGTGGCCCGCTTGGCCTCTCGATCGTCGCCAAGCATGCAGAACGATTCCGTGGGCTGGTCCTCAGCAACACGTTCGGCTGGCCGCTGGCCGGCTACCCGGCGGTCCGGCGGATGCTGATGGTCGTCACCAGCCCGCCGTTCGTCGCGGTCAACACCCTGACCAACCTCCTGGCGCGGCTCACCGCGACCTCCTACGGCGTGGGCCGCAAGATGAGCCGGGCCGACCGCCGGGCCTTCCTCGGTCCCTGGCGCTCCCGCGGCAGCCGCCGGGCGACGCTGCAGGTCCTGGCCGGGTTGCTGCGCATCGACCCGCTAATGGCCGCCGTGGAGCGGTCGCTGCCTACCACCCTGGCCGGCCTGCCCGTGCTGACGGTCTTCGGGGCCAGGAACGATCCCTACGGCTGGCAGGACCGGTTCGAGCAGATCTTTCCCGGCGCGACGGCCGTCCGAATCGCCGACGGGCGCCACTTCCCGTTCAACGACGACCCGGACGGCTATAGCGCCGCGATCTGCGACTGGTGGACGGCCAGCGTAACGAGGGCTGCCTGAGTCCAGCCGGGCGTTCGAGTTTCAAAGGAGCCAGACAGATGAGTTCTTCCAACGTGCTGGGAACGGGCAGCACCGCCCTGGTCACCGGCGCCTCCCGGGGAATCGGCACCCTGATCGCCCGCCAGATCGCCCACGAGGGCGGCCACGTCGTGCTGACCGGCAGGTCGGCCGCGGAACTGCGGGCGGTCACGTCGGAGCTGGCCGCCGCCGGTGCCGATGTCTCCTTCATGCCCGCCGACCTGACCCGGCCCGGCGTTGCCATGAGCCTGGTGGAGGACGTCGAGCGCCAGCGGGGCGGCGTCGACCTGCTGGTCAACAACGCCGGCGGCGACCCGCTGCGCGAGTTCCACTCCATGACCATTGACGAGAACCTGCGCACCCTCCAGCTGAACCTGGTGGCGCCGGTGGAGCTCTCCCACGCGGTCCTGGGCGGGATGCTGCGCCGCGGCCGGGGTCACATCGTGAACATCTCCGCGATGGCTGGCCGGGTCTCCTTCCCCCATACCGAGGTGTACGCCGCGGCCAAGGACGGCGTCATCGGCTTCACCCGCGTCCTGCGCAGCGACTATCGTCCGCACGGGGTGAGCGCGTCGGTCCTCATCCTGGGCGCGGTCCGGGACGCCGGGCAGGGCCAGCGGATGCTCGACGAGTCAGGGATGAAGGCCTCGCGCTTCATGGTCCCGGCGGAGGCCGTCGCGCGGGCGGTGGTGAAGGCGGTAAAGAAGGACCGGGCCGAACTGGTCATCATGCCGGGACCGGGCCGCCTGCTGCGGGCGGTCATGGACTATTTCCCCGGACTGGGCCCAGCGGTGAACCGGGCCGCCGGTGCGGACGCCACCATGCAGAAGATCATCGAGCTGCGGGACGCCAAGACGGACGTCTCGGCCTGACGGTCAATGCGGCCTGGCCCGGCGGGCTGGTCCCGTTGCTGGAGGAGCTGCCCAGGAGGCTCCGGCCGCCGGGCGATTGCCCGCGGCGGTGATCCCGCCGGTACTGTGGTGCCGCCGTCTGTGCCGAACGGAAGAAACCATGACTGCTCACGAGGCTGGCGCCCTTCACGCGCCCGGGTACGGCAGCGTCGCAACGGTCCCGGCGTGGCTCCGCCCGCCGCCCGACGTCAATGAGCTGCTGCCCCAGCTGTGGGCCGGCACGGTGCGGCGCAACGGCGCGGGCGCGCTGGAGGTGGGCGGGGTCGACGTCCGCGACCTCGCGGCCGAGCACGGCACGCCGGCGTACGTGCTCGACGAGGCCGACTTCCGGGCCCGGGCGGTGGCGTTCCGGGACGCCTTCCAGCACGCGTTTGCGGACCTGTGCGGGGGCGCCGACGTCTACTACGCGTGCAAGGCGTTCCTGTGCACCGAGGTAGCGCGCTGGCTGACGCAAGACGGGCTGCGCATGGACGCCTGCTCCGGGGGCGAGCTGGCCGTCCTGCTCCGGGCCGGCGCGCCAGCGGAAAACATCGGCCTGCACGGCAACAACAAGTCCGACGCTGAGCTGGACCGGGCCGTGCAGGCCCGGATCGGGCGAATCGTCATCGACTCGGTGCCCGAGATCGACCGGCTCGCCGACACCGCCGCGCGGCACGGGGTCCGTGCGCCGGTCCTGCTGCGGGTGACGGTGGGGGTGGAGGCCCACACCCACGAGTACATCGCCACCGCCCACGAGGACCAGAAGTTCGGGCTCTCCCTGTCCGGCGGGGCGGCCGCGCGCGCGGTGCAGCGCATCCTGGCCCGGCCGGAACTGGACTTCCGGGGCCTGCACTCGCATATTGGCTCGCAGATCTTCGACACCGACGGCTTCGAGGTGGCGGCCCGCCGGCTACTCGGGCTGCATGCGCAGGTGAGACGGGAGCATGGCGTCACCCTGCCGGAAATGGACCTGGGCGGCGGATTCGGCGTCGCCTACACCAGCGAGCATGACCCGCTCGCGCCCAAGACCCTGGCCGATGGGCTCGCGGAGATCGTCCGGCGTGAGTGCCGGGCGCTCGGGGCCGAGGTGCCCAGGATCTCGGTGGAACCGGGCCGGGCGATCGCGGGTCCGAGCACCTTCACGCTGTACCGCGTCGGGACGGTCAAGGACGTCGAGCTCGAACACGGCACGGGCCGCCGGTACATCGCGGTGGACGGCGGCATGAGCGACAACATCCGCACCGCCCTGTACGACGCCGACTACTCCTGCACCGTCGCCTCGCGCGCGTCGTCGGCCGCGCCGGTGCTGGCCAGGGTGGTGGGCAAGCATTGCGAGAGCGGTGACGTCGTGGTCAAGGACGAGTTCCTGCCCTCTGATCTGGCCGCCGGTGACCTGCTCGCCGTGCCCGGCACGGGGGCGTACTGCCGGAGCATGGCCAGCCAGTACAACCACGTGCCCCGGCCGCCGGTGATCGCCGTCCGGGACCGGGCCACCAGGGTGCTGGTCCGCCGCGAGACCGAGGATGACCTGCTTGCCCTCGACGCCGGCTGACCCGGTGGGCCCGGGCGGGCGCCCCGGGCGCCGGTGACAGGAGAGCCATGGACGCGGACGTAGTCGTCGTCGGCGCCGGCATCGTGGGCGCCAGCATCGCGCTGCAGCTGGCCCGCCGCGACGTCGGCGACGTCCTGCTCGTCGACGCGGGGGGCCCAGCCGGCGGCATGTCCGGGCGCAGCTTCCGGCAGGTGCGTACCCATTACAGCAACGAGGTCACCACCCGGCTGGCGCGCCGCGGCATCGAGATCCTGCGCGGCTGGGGCGATCACGTTGGCGTCGGTGACTCCGGGTTCGAGCCGGTGGGGTACCTGCTCGCCGTGGCGGGCGACCAGGCGGACGGCTGCGCGGCCAACGTCGCGCTGGGCACCAGCCTGGGGGTGCGCACCGAGCTCGTCCCGGCCGAGCGGCTGCGGGAGATCGAGCCGCTGCTGGCCACAGAGGGCCTGGCGTGCGGCGCATGGGAACCGGACAGCGGTCTGATCGACCCGGTCAAGGTCACGCTGTCGGCGACGGTGGCCGCGCAGATGTCCGGGGCCCGGACCCGGTTCGGGAGCCCGGTGCGGGCGCTGCGCACCCGCGGGGACAGGGTCACCGGCATCGTCACCGGCGACGGCGACATCCAGGCCGGGACGGTGGTGCTGGCGGTGGGGCCATGGGCGCCCCGGCTGCTGGCCGGCACCGGGATCGACCTGGGCATGCGGCTGCACACGCTGGAGCTGAGCGTGCTGCGGCGCCCGGCCGGCGTGGCCGGGCTGAGCACGGCGGTCACCCACGCGCCCTCCGGACTGGTCGCCCGCTGTGACAGCGGCCCGTTCGCCGTGGCCGTCGCCTACCCCGCCGAGGCGGAGGAGCCGGAGCTCCCGCAAGACGCCCGGGTCGCCGCCGACGCCGAGCCCAGGCTGCGCCGCGCCCTCGCCGCCGCCGTGCCCGCGCTGGCTCCCGCCGAGGTGATGACCACGATCGCGGGCGTCTACGACGTGACGCCGGACTGGCATCCGATGCTCGGCCCGTGGCCGGGGGTCGACGGCCTCTATCTGGCGGTCGGCTTCTCCGGCCACGGCCTCAAGCTCGCCCCGGCGGTCGGCGAGGCCGTCGCCGATGAGCTGGCTGGCCGCACGCCCGCCATCGACATCAGCCCGCTGCGCCCGGCGGAGGCGCCCCGGCCGTTGCGCTTCGCCTACGGGCCGGGGGCGAGGGCCTAGCGGTCCGCTCCCCGGGCGTGGACTGACCCGGGACGTGCCGCCCGGTGCCCGCGCCCTGGGCCTGCACGGCGACGATGGACTGACCCCGGGACGGCTGCCCGGTTCGCGGGCTGGGCCTGCGCGGCGGCGCCGGTTATGGTCTCGGTACTGGGAGGGTAGCGTTTCGCGGCTTATCGCCGCAGGTCAGAGACCTGTGTGCTGTCGCTAGTCCGCACTGAGTCCGCAACTGGAATGATCTTGGCGTTCCATGCCGCGTCAACGACCGAGCGGGTGCGCTCCTCGGAGTCCGCGAACAGGTGGCTGTAGACGTTCAGCGTCATCGACGGGTTGGCGTGGCCGAGCCGGCGCGCGACCACCACCACGGACTCACCGCCGTCGATGAGCACCGAGGCGTAGTGATGACGCAGGTCATGCGGGCTGGTGTCCTCCGGGACGGACGGCAGCGGCGGCAGCGCGGTCCGGCCGGCCTTCCGGTCGCGTTCCCGTTCGGCGGCCTTCGCGTTGACCCCGCGGACCGCCCTGGTGAAGGCGGCGCGCAGCCTCTCACCGAGCGGGCTGTCGCTGCGGCTCTCCCGCACTTCAGCCAGTGCCCGCCTCTGAGCGGAGGCATCGGCGCCAGGATGGTTTCTCCTGGCCGCCGCAAGGTGACCCAGGGCAGAGCGGCGGGCGGCTTCGTCCGCGCGAGTGAACACGACCTGATCACGGCCGAGACCGTAGCTGGCGATGTGGGCTGACAGTGCTTCCAGCACGAAGTCGGGTGCCGGCACTACCCGCGTTGAGCTTCTCGTCTTCGGCGGCCCGAGCTGGCCGCTGCGCAGTAGCTGCTGGGCCACCACGATCTGCCGAGTCATCCAGCGGATGTCTGGCTCGGTCAGGCCGGTGATCTCCCCTGCGCGCAGGCCGCAGCCTGCGCCAAGCAGGACGGCGGCCCGGCAGCGCGGCTCGATCTCGTCCGCGATCGCCGTCACCTGCTCCACGGTCAGCGGGACAACCTGCTTAGCCACGATCGCCGGGCGCTTGATGGCCACGCACGGGCTCTTGACGATCAACCCGTCGAGAACCGCGTTCTTGAAAATCAGGCGCAGCGCCTTGAAGTAGGCGTTGCCGATGGCGTTCGCCGACGCACCTTGTGCGGCCCACGCGTTGACTAGCGACTGAACATCGCTGCGCCGGATCGTGGCCAGCGGCCGGTCGCCGAGGGCCGGCAGAATGTGCAGCCGCAGCGCCTGCTCATACTGCCGGCTGGTCGCGGTTCTGAGGTGCACCTGGTTCG
>DATINY010000258.1:0-12729 GCA_035473755.1 Streptosporangiaceae bacterium | reverse complement strand
GAGTGGGCGGTGCGCGAGACCGGGTTCGGCGTGGCCGAGCACAAAGTGATCAAGAACCTGGCGTGCAGCACCGGGCTGGTCGAGGCGTACGCCGGCCACGACTACGTGACGCCCCGGTTCGACCCGGCCGCGAAGATGGTCGAGGTGCCGCGGCCCGCCGGGGTGGTGTTCGCGCTGACCCCGTCCACCAACCCGGTCGCCACGGTGTTCTTCAAGTCGCTGCTCGCGCTGATGACCCGCAGCGTCATCGTGATCAGCCCGCACCCGCTCGCCCGCGAGTGCTGCGCGGACGCCGCCCGCACGCTCGCCGCCGCGGCGGTCGCCGCGGGCGCGCCGGACGGGGTCATCCAGGTCGTGGACGAGCCGTCGGTGCCCCTCATCAACGCGCTCATGACCGACGACCGCACCCGGGTCATCGTCGCCACCGGCGGCGTGCCCGTGGTCCGGGCCGCCTACACCTCCGGCACCCCCGCGCTCGGGGTCGGCCCCGGCAACGTGCCGGTGCTGGTGGACGCCAGCGCCGAGCTGGGCAAGGCGGCCAAGCGGATCGTGGACAGCAAGAGCTTCGACAACTCGATCCTGTGCACCAACGAGTCGGTGCTGATCGTGGAGGAGGCGGCGGCCGCCACCCTCCTGCGGCACCTCAAGCGCGAGGGCGCGTACCTGCTGGACGCGGATCAGGCCGGCCGGATCAGGGAGCTGCTGTTCCCGGGCGGTCACTTCGACATCCGTTTCGTCGGCCGGGACGCCACCTGGATCGCGGGCGAGGCCGGGATCCGGGTGCCGGGCACCACCCGGGTGCTGCTGGCCCCCTTCGACCTCGTGGTCCCGGAGGAACCGCTGGCGCACGAGAAGCTGTGCCCGGTGCTGGGGCTGGTCCGGGTGCCCACCGCCCGGCGGGGCATCGACGCGGCCCGGGCCGTGCTGCGGATCGGCGGCCGCGGCCACTCGGCCGCCATCCACAGCAGCGACCCGCGCACGATCATGGAGTTCGGGGCCGCGGCCGAGGTGCTGCGGATCTCCGTCAACGCCGGGAACAGCCTGGGGAGCTCGGGCATCGGGACCCACCTGCCGCCGTCGATGACGGTGGGGACCGGCTTCTTCGGCGGGTCCTCGGTGGCGGAGAACCTCCAGCCCAAGCATTTCGTGCAGTGGACGCGGCTGGCCTACAACAGCGACCCGGCGGAGCCGTTCGGGAGCTTCTCGGGGCTGATCCCCTGGGAGGCGCCTGCCGGGCCGGTGCCGCCTTATCCGTATGCGTCGAACATGGCTGATGCCGGGGGTCGCCGGGATGGGCACCCGTCCCCGGCACACCGAACGCCGTTGCCGGGCACCCATCCCGGCGCCCCCGCTCCGGATCCGTCCGTTGTCAGTGGCGGTGGAATGGAGCCAGGGACCGTCGGCACCAGCCCCGGGCTTCAGCCGCAGGAGCTGGCGGGGCTGCGGGAGGAGATTCGGCGGCTGGTTATCGAGGAGCTGTCGCAGATGGTGGGAGGGGAGCGGCGTGGCTGAGCTGCGGTCGTTCATCTTTCTCAACCGGCTGCAGCCGCAGACGATGTGCTATCTGGGCACGTGGATCAGGGGGAGCCTGCCGCGCAGCGATGTCGCGGCGCAGATCATCGAGATCGCGCCGGGGCTGGACATCGAGCCGCTTACCGATGTCGCGCTGAAGCACGCGAACGTGCGGGCCGGGGTGCTCGTGGTCGAGCGGCAGTTCGGCTACCTGGAGATCCACGGCGGGACCGACGAGGTGCGGGCGGCCAGCGGCGCGGTGCTGGACTCGCTCGGGGTGAGCGCGCGGGACGCGACGCGGCCGCAGGTGCTCGCATCGAAGATCATCACCATGCTGGATCCGCAGCATGCGTTCCTGATCAACCGCAACAAGATCGGCTCGATGGCGCTGGCCGGGGAGTCGGTGTTCGTGCTGGAGATGCAGCCTGCCTCGTACGCGATCCTGGCCACCAACGAGGCCGAGAAGGCGGCCCGGATCAAGGTGGTCGACTACCGGATGATCGGGGCGACCGGCCGGGTGTACCTGTCGGGCTCGGAGGCGGACGTGCGGCAGGCGGCCGAGGCGGCCGAAGACGCCCTGCGGAGCCCGGTGTGAGCGCGGAATCGCCGGACACTGGCGAGCTGCGGGCGCTTGTCCGGGAGGTGCTGTCGGAGCTGTTGTCGGCCGAGGCGGAGGTGGGGGGGCGTCGGGGGCATGCGTCGTCGGCACACCGAACGCCGTCGACACATACCCCCGGCGCCCTGTCTGCGGATACGCCGGGCGCCCTGTCTGCGGGCAGCAGCGGGGTATCGGCTGTCGATGATCACGCTGTGGGCAGGCCGGGGCTGGGGCAGCCGGGGCTCGCGCACAGCGTGCGCGAGCAGGTCGAGGCGGTGGAGACGGTCAGCCTGCGGACGGACGCCGACCTTGATGCGTTCGTTAAGCGGCTGTTGCGGCTGTTCGAGAACCCTCAGCGGCGGGATGCGCTGCGGGCGGGGCGGCTGCGATTCCGGCTGGCTGCGGCGGCGGGCCCGGGGTCGGTGCAGCCCGCTCACCGGGTGGACAAGGGGGCGGTGACCGAGGCGATGGTCCGCCAGGCAGCCGGGGCCGGTGCGCGGCTGGTGCTGGGGCGGCGGGCGGTGCTGACGCCGCTGGCCCGGGACCGCGCCCGGGCGGCCGGGGTCGAGATCGAGAGGGAGCGCTGATGCTTACCGCGAAGGTGACCGGCAACGTCTGGTCCACCCGCCGGCTGGCGGAGATCCCGAACGGGGCCTTCCTCGAGGTCGAGGCGGAGGGCACCGGCCAGCGTTTCGTCGCGTTCGACGTGCTGGGCAGCGGCGTGGGCGAACGGGTGCTGATCGCGCAGGGCTCGGTCGCGGCGGCGTGGTTCCCGGGCAAGCCGCCGCCGGTCGACGCGCTGATCATCGGCTCGATCGACGAGCAGGCCGGGGGGACGCCGGAAGCGGGCAAGCCCGCCGGCCGGGGCGGGGCTAAGCAGGGGACCAGCAGGGCACGAACCGGCCGCTCCAGGTCGTGACGATGACCACCCAACGTCGTGGGTCAGGGAAGGGGAGAAACGGACAATGGCTGACAACGCGATCGGCATGATCGAGACGAAGGGATACGTCGCCGCGCTCGCCGCGGCGGACGCGATGGTGAAGGCGGCGAACGTGACCATCGTCGGCCGCGATCAGGTGGGCGATGGGCTGGTGGCGGTCACCATCATCGGTGACGTGGGCGCCGTGAAGGCGGCCACCGAGGCGGGCGCGGAGACCGCGACCAGCGTCGGCGAGCTCGTATCCGTGCATGTGATCCCGCGCCCGCACGCCGAGCTTGGCAGGCACTTCACCATCCGCGGCGAGTAGCGGGTGGCCATACCCGCGCCGGCCCCGGAGCTCCGCGTCTACCTGCTCGTCCGGGACCTGCAGCGGCAGTTCGCGGCGTACCTGGGCACGCCGACCCGCGCCCGCGGCTACCCGCCGTTCGAGGGCGAGCACTCGCTCATCGTCGAGGTGGCGCCCGGGCTGGCCATCGAGCGGGTCACCGACCTGGCGCTGCGCGCGGTGCCGGCCGTGGAGCCGGGCATCCTGTTCGTCGAGCGGCAGTTCGGCGTGCTCGAGGTGCACGCACCCGGCCTGGCCGACGTCGAGCGGGCCGGGCAGGCCATCCTGGCCGGGCTGGGCGCCGACGCCGCGGACCAGCTCCGGCCGAAGATCCTGTTTTCCGACGTCATCAAGGACATCACCGACCGGCAGGCGGTGATCATCAACCGCAACCGCGGCGGCTCGATGCTGATCCCCGGCCATACCCTGCTCGTATGCGAGGTGACTCCGGCGCTGTTCGCCACGGTCGCGGCCAACGAGGCCGAGCGGGCCGCCCCCGGGGTGACGCTGGTGGACGTCTCGATGATCGGCGTGGCCGGCCGCATCTACATGAGCGGCGCCACGCCGGACGTGCTGCGGGCACAGCAGGAGATCGCCGCGGTGCTCGGCGCGATCGAGGGCCGCGAGCACGGTGAGGGATGACGGGCATGGAGCTTCACGATCTGTCGGCCGCCGGTGATGTGCTGGAGCGGGTCACCCGGTGCGCGCAGCAGGCGCTCGCGGCCTACGGCTGCCACCCCGCCACCACCGTCCGCCTGCTCAACGTCTCGGAGAACGCCACCTACCTGGTGGAAGACCCCGAGGCCGGGCCCTCGGTCCTGCGGGTGCACCGGCACGGCTACCACACCGAGCCGGCGATCGCCTCCGAGCTGGCCTGGATGGACGCGCTGCGGGCCGAGGCCGGGGTGCGCACACCGCGGGTGCTGGCCGCCACCGACGGCCGCCGGGTCGTGACCGCGGCCGACGAGGCCAGCGGTGAGCGGCGCAACTGCGTGCGGTTCGAGTTCCTGCCGGGCACCGAGCCGGTCGGCGACTCGGTGGAGCATTTCGCCGAGCTCGGCGAGATCACCGCCCGGATGCATCAGCACGCCAGGCGCTGGGCGCGCCCGGCCGGGTTCACCCGGTTCCACTGGGACTACGATGCGGCGTTCGGCACCCAGGCGCGATGGGGGCGCTGGCAGGACGGGATCGGCGTCGGCCCGGCGGAACGCGAGGTGCTGGGGCGGCTCGACGACGCCCTGCGCGCCCGGCTGGCCGCGTTCGGCACCGGCCCCGGCCGGTACGGCCTCATCCACGCCGACACCCGCCTGGCCAACCTGCTCGTGGACGACGGCCGGGTCAGCGTCATTGACTTCGACGACTCGGGCTTCAGCTGGTACCTGTACGACGCGGGCACCTCGGTGAGCTTCTTCGAACACGAGCCGCACGTCCCGGGGCTGATGGACGCCTGGCTGGCCGGCTACCGCCGTGTGGCCGGCCTGCCCGCGGCGGACGAGGCGGAGATCTGGACGTTCATCCTGTTCCGGCGCCTGCTGCTGGTCGCGTGGATCGGCTCACACTCGGGGGTGGACGTCGCGCAAGAACTCGGAGCCGGGTACACCCGGGACAGCTGCGACCTGGCCGAGAGATACCTCAGCCGGGCCGGTACACGCTAACGGCCCTCGGCGGCCGCCACTACGGAACCGCCGCCAACGGAAGGGAAGACGGGCATGTTCACATCCATCGCCGGCCGGGCAGTGGTGGTCACCGGTGCGACCCGCGGCATCGGCAAGGGAATCGCCGGGGTGTTCGCGCGCAGCGGGGCCCGCGTCCTGGTCACCGGCCGGGACGAGGAGGCGGCGAAGGCGACGGTGGCGGAGCTGGGGGCGGGCGGGGCCGAGGTCTCCTACCTCCTCGCCGACGTCAGTCGGCGCGAGGACTGCGGGCGGATGGCTCAGGCGGCGGCCGACCGCCTCGGCGGCATCGACGTGCTGTGCGCCAACGCCGGGATCTTCCCCGACGTCAAGCTGGCCGACATGACCGACGCCCAGATCGACCAGGTGCTCGGCACCAACCTGAAGGGCTGCATCCTGTCGGTGCAGGCGTGCCTGCCGTCCCTGGCCGCCTCCGGGCGGGGCCGGGTCATCCTCACCTCGTCCATCACCGGCCCCATCACCGGGTTCCCCGGCTGGGCCCACTACGGCGCCAGCAAGGCCGGCCAGCTTGGCTTCATGCGCACCGCCGCGATCGAGCTGGCCGCCAGCGGCATCACGGTCAACGCGGTGATGCCCGGCAACGTCATCACCGAGGGCCTGGCCGACCTCGGCGAGGACTACATGGCCGGGATGACCGCGTCGATCCCGCTGCGGCGGCTGGGCACCGTGGACGACATCGGCTACGCGGCGCTGTTCCTCGCCAGCGACGAGGCCGGCTACATCACCGGGCAGACCATCGTGGTCGACGGCGGCCAGGTGCTCCCCGAATCGCTCGAGGCACTGGACGGCTGATGACCACTGGCGAACGCGGCCGCACCCCCGAAGATGTTCGCCGCATCCTCGTCGGCCAGATCTCGGCCGGGCAGCTGCGTCCCGGCCAGCGGCTCGGTGCCGAGCGGGCGCTCGCCGCGGAGCTGGGGGTCAGCCGGGCCACCCTGCGGCAGGCCCTCGCCGTGCTGGCGGACAACGGCGTGGTGCGCCGGGTACCGGGCCGTGGCGGCGGCACCTTCATCAGCAAGGGCAAGATCGAGCGGGACCTCTCCCGGGTGGTGGGGGTGCCCGCGCTGCTGCGCAGCCAGGGGGTGGTGGCCGGCACCCGGGTGATGAGCGCCCGGCTGTCGGCGGCGGATGAGGCGGCGGCACAGGCGCTCCAGCTGCCCGCGGGCGACCTGGTGATCGACCTGGTCCGCATCCGGCTCGCCGACGGCAGCCCCATCTCCGTCGAGCACGCCATGCTGCCCGCCGACCGCTTCCCTGGGCTGCTCGAGCTCCCGCTGGGAGGTTCGGTGTACGAGCTGCTGGAGGAGCGCTACGCCACCCGCCCGAAGGAAGCGGTGGAGCGCATCGAGGTGGTCGCGGCATCGCCGGATGAGGCGATGGTGCTCGACGTGGCGGCCGGGGCGCCGCTGCTGTCGATCACCCGTACCACCACCGACACGGAGGACGAGCCGATCGAGTTCTCCCACGACCTGTTCCGCGCCGACCGTACCCGGATCGTGGTGCGGACCCCTGGCCAGGGTGGCGTGGCCCGCGCCTCGCGTGGCCGCGGACGGGTGATCGAACTGAGGTCCCAGGCGGTGATGTAGATGGCCGGCGGCGGCGATGACAGTTTCTCCCGGGAGGTCCCGATGACGAGCCCGATGACCGGAGATGGCGACCGCGTGCTGGGCGGAGACGGCCAGCGGGTGGTGGGCCGGGTGCGGTTCATGGATGCCCAGCGGGTGAACCTGGACGGTTTTGCCCGGGAAGAACCCGGGCTCGGCCTGGTCGCGCTGCGCTCGCCGGCGGACCCGGAGCCGGGGCTGGTGATCTCCGGGGACCGGGTGACCGAGTTGGACGGCGTACCGGAGGCCAGCTTCGACGCGATCGACGCCTACATCGCGCGGCACGGCCTTGACCTGCAGGTGGCCGGCGAGGCGATGGGGCTGTCCGAGGTGGAGTTCGCCCGCCGCCTGGTCAGCCCGGACGTGCCCAGGGCGGAGATCGTGCGGCTGTCGGCCGGCGCCACCCCCGCCAAGCTGGCCCGGGTGCTCGCCCTGCTCCGGCCCACCGAGCTCGGCCAGGCCATGACCAAGCTGCGGGCCCGGCGCACCCCGAGCAACCAGGCGCACGTCACCAACCGGCTCGATGATCCGCTGCTGCTGGCGGCGGACGCCGCCACCGCGGCCGCGTTCGGGTTCCGCGAGATCGAGACCACGGTGCCGGTGCTCGCCGATGCGCCGAGCAACGCGGTGGCGTGCCTGATCGGGGCCGCGGTCGGGGCCCAGGGGGTGCTGTTCCAGTGCTCGGTCGAGGAGGCGCTCGAACTCGAGCTGGGGATGCGCGGGCTGACCTCGTACGCGGAGACCGTTTCCCTCTACGGGACCGAGCAGGTGTTCGTGGACGGGGACGACACCCCCTGGTCCAAGGCGTTCCTGACCTCGGCGTACGCGTCCCGGGGCATGAAGATGCGGGTCTCGTCCGGCGCCGGCGCGGAGGTGCTGATGGCCGGGGCCGAGGGCAGGTCGATGCTGTACCTGGAGGCGCGCTGCGTGGCGCTCGCCCGCGCCATCGGGGCCCAGGGAGTCCAGAACGGCGGCATCGACGGGGCGAGCGTCGCCGCGTCCGTGCCACGCGGGCTGCGCGAGCTCATGGCCGAGAACCTCATGGCCATGATGCGCAACCTGGAGTCCTGCTCCGGCAACGACGCGCTCATGAGCGAATCGGACATGCGCCGCACCTCCCGGACGCTGCCGATCGTGCTCGCCGGATCGGACTTCATGTTCAGCGGCTTCGGCAGCATCCAGCGCTACGACAACATGTTCGGCCCGAGCAACTTCAACGCCGAGGACATCGACGATTTCCTGGCCATGCAGCGGGACTGGGGGATCGACGGCGGACTGCGGACCGTGCCGGTGGAGCGGATCGAGACGCTCCGCCGGGACGCGGCACAGGCGTGCCGGGCCGTCTACCGCCACCTCGGCCTGGCCGACTTCACCGACGACCACGTTGAGCGGGCGGTCGACGCGGCCGGCTCGAAGGACCTGGGCGACACCGACACGCTGGCCGTGGTCAGCGCCGCGCACGCGATCCGCGAGGGCGGCCTGACCGTGGTGGATGTGGTCGCCGCGCTGGACGAGAGCGGGTACGAGGCCGAGGCGGAGCGGATCATGGACATGACCCGGGCCCGGCTCGCCGGGGACTACCTGCAGACCTCCGCCATCTTCGACGAGGAGCTCGGCGTCCTGTCCCTGGTCACCGACCCCAACGACTACGCGGGCCCGGGCACCGGCTACGAGCCGTCGGCGCAGCGGCTGCGCGAAATCGACGCCATCCGCCAGGAGCGCGGGGTCGAGGACCTGCGGGAGCAGCAGGCGCGTTTCGCGGTCCCGCTGCTCGCCGTGGCGGGCCCAGCCGCCCCCGGCCAGGACCCGCGCGACGTGGTGATCGGTGTCTCGCCGGCGGTCGGGCGCGACGTCTGGCGCTGCCTGTCCGGCATGACGGTCCCGGACGTGCTGGCCGAGCTGCTCGCCGGGCTGGAGGAGGAGGGGTGCGCCGGGCGGGTGGTCCGGTTCAACGACACCGTCGACCTGGGCCGCATCGGGCTGGCCGCGGCCCGGCTGGCCGGATCGGGCATCGGGATCGGGCTGCAGGGCAAGGGAACGGCCCTGATCCACCGCCGCGACCTCGCCCCGCTCGCCAACCTGGAGCTGTACTCGGTGGCCCCCAGCGTCACCGCCGCGCTGTACCGGCTGCTCGGTGCGAACGCCGCGCGGCACGCCAAGGGCGGCACCCCCGACCCGGCCCGCAATCCGTACAGCGATGAGGCGATCGAGGCCAGGTACCACACCACCGTGATCGCCCTGATGGCATTGGAACGGGCCTGGGTCAAACCCGGCCTGCCCGCGGAGGAACTGTCGCTGGAGGGATTGCGATGACGGTCGTGCGCGCGCTGTCCGGCCGGGCGGTGGACGAGCTGACCCTCGAGGCGGTCCGCCGCGGCGAGGTCAGCCTGGCGGACCTGCGGATCCATCCCGAGACGCTGGAACGGCAGGCGGAGGTGGCGGCCGGGCACGCGAACCCGCAGCTGGCCGACAACCTGCGCCGGGCGGCCGAGCTGACCCGGCTCCCCGACGACGAGGTCCTGGCGATCTACGAGGCGCTCCGCCCGGGCCGCTCCACCCCCGGGCAGCTCACGGCGATGGCGGGGGAGCTGGCCGGCCGGGGACTGCCGCGCTGCGCCGCGCTGCTCACGGAGGCGGCGGAGGTCTACGCACGCCGTGGGCTTTCCGCGTGACCCCGTTCCGGTGCCGGTGATCGCCGGGGTTGATGTCGGCAACGCCACCACCGAGGTGGCCGTGGTGGCAGAGGGCCGGCTGCTCGGCACGGACCGGCTGCCCACCCGGGGACGCAAGGGGTCGCCCGAGTCGCTGCGCGGCGCCGCCTCCCTGGTGCGGCGGCTGGAACGGCGGCTCGGCGGCCAGGTGGACGAGGCCCGGGTCGCGCCGCTGCGCGCGGTGGACACCACCACCATGACGGTCCCGCAGCTGCCGCCGTTCACCGGCAGGCTGCGGCTGCTGGCCGCCGGAGTCGCCACGCCCGGGGGCAGCGGCGCCTGCGTGGGGACGCCGCTCTGGCTGGACGGCCCGGCCCCCGCCACCGCGCCGGCGGGTGCAGTCATCGCCACGGTCCCGCCGGGGCTTGGCTACGCCCGTGCGGCGGAGCGGCTCCGCGGCCTCATCCGGGCGGGGATGCCGGTCGCGGCGGTGCTGGTGGCCGGGGACGAAGGGGTGCTCGTCGCCAACCGCCTCGATACCCAGATCCCGGTGATCGACCAGGTGGATGTGGCCGGCGTGTCAGCGTGCCCGCTGGTCGCGGTCGAGGTCCGCGCGCCCGGCCAGCCGCTCACCCTGCTCACCGACCCGGTGGCGCTCGGCGCCGCGCTCGGCCTGCCCGACAGCGAGGACGGTGACGCGGCCACGCTGAGCCGGTCGCTGCTGGACTACTCCAACGCGGTGGTCGGGTACGCCGCCACCGTGCCGGGCGCGGCGGCCCCGGCCATGCCGGGCCCGCCGGAGCCATGGGTGCTGGTGGACGGGGAACGCGTCGCGCTGCGGCTGGCCTGCGCCCAGCTGCCGGACTGGCCGGTCGGCCGGGTCAGCGCCGTCGAGGCCGGCGGCACAGGCGCCTCCGGGCCAGCCGGGGTCGACGACTTGTTTGCGCTGGACCTGGCGGCCGTGGGGGACACCGCGACCGCCCGGCGGGGCAGCCTGGGCCGCGCGGTGCTGGTCGCCTCCCTGCAGCGGCTGGCGGCGGGCTCCGACCACGCGGGTCAGCTCTCGGAGCTGCTCGGGCGGCCGGTCCGCTGCCTGCTCACCGAGCCCAGCGCGGCCCGTCTCGGGGCGCTCACCACCCCCGGCGCCCGACCGGACGCGGCGGTGGTCGATGTGGGCGCGGGAACCATCGACGTCATCGCGCCCGGCGCCGAGGTCGTCGCGGCGGGCGCCGGGGAACTCCTCACCGCCGCGGTCGCGGAGACGCTCGGGATCTCCCGGGCGGCGGCGGAGTGGGTCAAGCGGGGCCCGTGCCTGCGAGTGGATGGCGGGCAGCGGTTCGAGGCCGAAGACGGCGGCCGCGGTTTCCTGGACCGGCCCGCTCCCGCCAGCGCGGCCGGGACGCTGGCGGTGATGGGCCCCGCCGGGCTGCTCCCGTTCGACCGCACGCACAGCCCGGCCGAATGGCGGGCGGTCCGGCTGCGGCTGAAGCAGGCGGTCTTCGCCGTTAATCTGCGGCGCGCGCTGGCCACCCTCGGGGCAACCCTGGGGCAGGTACTGATCGTCGGCGGTCCGGCCGGGGACGACGAGATGCTCGGCGTGCTGCTCCGCTCCCTGCCCAGTGCCGTCGCGGTAGGCCGGGGTAACGTCGGCGGCACGCTCGCCGGGACACCCGCCGGCCATCGTTATGCCGCCGCGCTCGGGCTCGCGCTAGCGGGGAACGGCTAGCGGTCGTGACTGGAAGTATGCCGGTGTATCCGTGCGTGTTGTTCTGGCGTGTCCGGGGTGGTTTTGTCGGTGGTGGCTGGTGCGCTAGACGCATGCCCAGACGCCGCGAGCCTGACTGGCCACGGGTGGTGCACCGCACCGCCCGCGTGGGGCTGCGGGTCACCCGGGGGCAGCGCCGTCGCCTGGTAAGGCTGCTGGTGTCGGCAGGGGATGTGTGGGCTTGCGTGCTGGAGCTGAACGGGTGGCGGCGGGCCCGGCAGGACCGGCCGCTGGTCTCCTATCAGGAGCTGTGCCACGAGCTGGCCGCGTCCGGGCCAGGCATTTTCGGCGAGTTGGACAGCCAGGGCGCCCGGTCGGTACTGCGCCGCTATTCCGATGCCTGGTTCGCCGCCGCGAAACGCCGCCGGAGCGGTGATCAGCGGGTGCGGTTCCCGCGGCGGCGGCGGGCGCTGGTGCCGCTGCGCTGGTATCACGGCACGTTCACGCTGGCGGGCAGGCGGCTGCGGATCCCGGTCGCCCGCGGCCGCCCGGCATTGTGGGTGCGGCTCGCCTGGGCCGTCGCGCGCCGGATCGGAATGCTAGCGGTGGGCGACCCCCGCGGCGTGCTCAAGCTGGACGCGGGGCGGCGGCACAACCAGCGCACCCGCGACTGGCGCATCGGCCACCTGATCACCGTGCTCAAAGACAAAGCCGAGGCCGCCGGGATCGGCCTGACGCTCGTGGACGAGCGCGGCACCTCCTCGACCTGCCCGGCCTGTGCCAGCCGTATTCCCAAGCCCGCCGGGCGGGTTCTGACCTGCCCGGCCTGTCAGTTCATCGGCCACCGCGACCTCACCGCGGCAGCCAGCATCGCTGCCAGACTCGGCGGCGGCATCACGCCGGCCATCCCGGCTGGCGTCACGCACCGCCGCGCTGGGGCGCATCTTCCTGGTGTCGCCCCTTCGCGACGTGACCCGCGCCGCCGCGCCCATCACCGCGGCGCCCGCGGGTCCCCTGGCCGGCACCGGCCCGCCCCCGCCAGCCCCACCCGGCTGGCCTAGGAGTCGCTCGCCATCCGGCGAGGAGCCTGAATGCCGCACGGGATTACAGGCAGGTGCACTAGTGCCTGCCAGAGGTGCCTGACCTGCTCTACCGTGCTGTCATGCCACTGTGGAAAAAGGTGCCGCCTGACCGGTCCGCCCGGCCAAAGAGCATTCTCACCGGCCACGACGGCTCGGCGGAGGCGGTGGCGATCGCCCCCGACGGCATCTGGCTGGTCACGACCAGCTGGGATGGGACGGCGCGGATCTGGGCCGCCGACGGCCAGCCACGTGCCACTCTCACCGGCCACAAGGAAGCGGTGGAGGCGGTGGCGATCGCCCCGGACGGCACTTGGCTGGTCACCGGCAGCTGGGACGGGACGGCGCGGATCTGGGCCGCCGACGGCGCCCTCCGCGCCACCCTCACCGGCCACGGCGGCTCGGTGGACGCGGTGGCGATCGCCCCGGACGGCACCTGGCTGGCCACCGCCAGCGATGACGGGACGGCGCGTACCTGGGGGGCCGATGGCACTCACCGCGCCACCCTCACCGGCCACACCGGCGCGCTGGAGGCGGTGGCGATCGCCCCGGACGGGACGTGGCTGGCCACCGCCAGCTGGGACAAGACGGCGCGGATCTGGGCCGCTGACGGCTCGCCGC
>DATINY010000257.1:0-2457 GCA_035473755.1 Streptosporangiaceae bacterium | reverse complement strand
TGCAGCCCGATCGCGTCCAGGGCAGGCGCAGCGTCACTGTCATAGCGTTTTGTCACATCGCTGAGCTGTATCAGTGCGTCCATGTCCCGGAGGTTAGGGAACAAGGCGCGGCCGGGTCGTCGCCCGCGGGAGGCAACCGTGGTCACGACACCGGGTGACGCGTCACTCCGGCGGGTCAGCCGGTACCTCTGCCGGGGGACGGCGCAGCGGCGCAGGCCGGCGACAATGGGCAGATGGACACAGGCCCGCAGCCGGCGGCGCCCGGCTGGCCGGGCCGGGCCCTGGCCTTCGCCCGGGCCGCAGAGCCCCGCACCCCGGTTTCCAGGGGCGCCCGGGCCGGGGATGCCGCACTCGCCGTGCTGTTCGCGGCCGCGTCCCTCGCCGCGGTCAAGACCGGAACTTCCGCGGCCGTGTCCGCGATCGGGACGACGGTGCCGCTCGCGGCACGCCGGACCCGCCCGCTCACCGCGTTCTGGATCATCCTGATCATCACGGTGGTGACCGCCAGCTACGCGACCACGGTCACCTTCTTCGCGGTGATGCTCGCCGCGTACAGCGCTGTCGTGTACAGCCGCTTCCCCGGCCTTGCGGTTTTGAGCGTCCCGGCCGCGGCCATCGTCATCACCGCGGCATTCCCGGACACCAGCCCGTCGATCCCGGCGCGGTACGGCGTGCTGACGGTCCTCATCCCGATAACTGTCGTCGGCGCCGCCATGCATGCCTGGCGGCGGCGGGCGGGGCACTCGCAAACCCGGCTGCACCGCATGGCAGCAGAGCATGAGGCGGTCACCCGGCGGGCGCTCGAACTGGAGCGCACCCGCATTGCCCGCGACCTGCACGACGTAGTCACCCACAATGTCAGCTCGACGGTGGTGCTGGCCGGAGCGGCCCGCCGCGTTTTCGGCACATCGCCTGAACAGGCCACCGCGGCGCTGCTGGCTGTCGAGGCCAGCGGCCGCGCCGCGATGACAGAGCTGCGGCACCTGCTGGGCCTGCTCGACCCGCACGGCGGGCCAGCCGACGCCATCCCCGCCGCCGGGCCGGGATCCGGGCCGGCCTCGCCGCAGCCCGGCCTGGGCCGGCTCCAGTCGCTCATTGACGGCGTGGCCGCTGGCGGGCTGGTCATAGACCTGCACGTCAGCGGCTCACCTCGCGAGCTGCCGCCCGGGCTAGACCTTGCCGCCTACCGGGTCATCCAGGAGGGCCTGACCAACGTGATGAAGCACGCAGGCGCGGCGAAGACGACGATCATGCTGGACTACGGGGATGCCGTGCTGCAGGTCGAGGTCGCCGACGATGGCCAGCCAGGGCCCGGCACCAGTCCGGACGGCTCCGCCGTGATCCCGGGCACCGGACGTGGCCTGCTCGGCCTGCGCGAGCGGGTCACCATGTATGGCGGTGACTTCGATGCCGGGCGCCGCCCGGGCGGCGGGTGGCGGATCCGTGCCCGGATTCCGCTGGACCCGCAGACCGACGGCCCGCCAGCCACCGGCAGCCACGGACCAGCACACCAGGAGCCGGTCACCGCGGAGCAGCGATGAACGGCGTCGGCCCGCCGTCACGACAAGCTGCCGCTGGTGCCCCGGCAGGCGCCGCCGACGCCGGTCAGCCGGCCGATGACGGGCCGGGCCAGCCCGCGCCGCGCGTGCTGATCGCCGATGACCAGCAACTGGTGCGGTTCGGCTTCCGGCTGATCCTGACCGAGGCCGGCATCCCGGTCGTCGCCGAGGCCGCAGACGGCGCCCAGGCGGTCGCGGCGGTGCTCAGGCACCGTCCCGACGTGATACTCATGGACATCCGGATGCCGGAGGTGGACGGCCTGGAAGCCACCAGGCGCATCCTCGCCGCACAGCATGGCCGGGACTGCCGGATCATCATCTTGACCACCTTCGACCTCGACCAGTACGTCTACGCCGCCCTGACCGCCGGCGCCAGCGGCTTCCTGCTCAAGGACGTCTCACCCGAGCACCTCGTCGCCGCGGTCCGCCTGGTCCGCACCGGTGACGCGCTGCTGGCACCCTCGATCACGCGCCGGCTCGTGCAGCGGTACGCTCCCCGAGATCCCGGCCGCCCCGCCCACGCCCGCCTGTCCGAGCTCACCCCCCGCGAGCTGGAAGTACTGCGGCTGCTGGCACGCGGCCTGAGCAACACCGAACTCGCCGCCCAGCTGACCCTCAGCAAGGAGACGGTCAAGACACACGTTGCCAGGATCCTGGCCAAACTCCAGCTCAGGGACCGGGTCCAGGCCGTCGTGCTGGCCTACCAGACCGGGCTGGCGGGCCCGGACACCGAAATCCGACGAGCGCCTGCCGAACTTGAGCACGCCGACCAGCCTGATCCTGGCCCGCGCACCGAAACCTGACGGCCAAGACTCGACGCCTGCGAGGTTCGGTGGACTGAATCAGATTTCGTCAGAGGGTGTGCGAACGAGCGATCTTGCTCCGCGCGACTGACAAC
>DATINY010000256.1:0-17516 GCA_035473755.1 Streptosporangiaceae bacterium | reverse complement strand
GTGGACCAAGAACGGCCAGCAGATCACGTTCTCGATCACCGACCCGATCGCCTACTCCGACTACTACACCGACGACCAGCTCATCGCGAGCCAGCTCAACAAGCTCGGCTTCAACGTGAAGGTCGACGGCAACGGGTCCCCCACGGCCTGGCAGGCCGACTTCAACAACGGCACCTTCGACGCCACGATCCACTGGAGCAACCAGGGCCCGAACCCGTTCTACTACTACGAGAACTGGATCGACAACACGTTCTCGGCGCCGATCGGCAAGCCGGCCGCCGGTGACAACGGCCGGTTCAAGGACCCGGCCGCCCAGGCCGCGCTGACCCAGTACGCCGGGACCAACGACCCGGCCACCCAGAAGGAGGCCATCGCCTCCCTGCAGAAGATCATGTCGGCCCAGGTGCCAATGACGCCACTGCTGTACGGCGCCGCCTGGAGCGAGATCTCGACGCGCAACTACACGGGCTGGCCGACCAACGGCAACGCCTACATGACGCCGATCCCGAACAGCCCGTACCTGGAGCAGGTCGTCCTGCACCTCAAGCCGGCCTCGTAACCCGCGACCGGCCCCCGGAAAGGACGACAACTCCACACATGAGTACCGCGTATGCGGGGCTGAACCTGCCCGGCCGGGCAACCGGCCGGGCAGGTGCCCACACGACCGGGCCCGGCCGTCGATGACCGCCGGCCCTGCCCACACCGAGCACCCCACCAGCACCGTCGACGGTGCGCCGCCCCCGGCCGGCACCCGGGCGCCGGCCGAGCAGGCCCTGCTCGCCGCGCTCTCCGTGCCGGACAAGGTGCGCCTGCTGACCGGTGCGGCCAACTGGCGCACCCACGGCGTCCCCGCAATCGGCCTGCGGCCGATGATTGTGTCGGACGGGCCCTCCGGGGTCCGGGGCGTCACCAAGGATGAGCGTCATCCCTCGACCTGCCTTCCGTGCCCGTCGGCGACCGGCGCGACCTGGGACACCGAACTGCTCGCCGAGCTCGCGGCCGGGCTGGGTGCGGAGGCCCGCGGCAAGGGCGTGGACGTGCTGCTGGCGCCCACCATCAACCTGATGCGGACGCCGCTGGGCGGCCGTGGGTTCGAGTGCTTCTCCGAGGATCCGGTACTGACGGCCCGGATGGCCGCCGCCTTCATCACCGGTCTGCAGTCGGCAGGGGTGGCGGCCACGGTCAAGCACTTCGTCGGCAACGACTCCGAGACCGAGCGCTGGACCTACGACGTGATCGTCAGCGAGCAGGTGCTGCGCGAGCTGTATATGGCGCCGTTCGAGACCTGCGTGACCGAGGCGGGCGCCGCGCTGGTCATGGCCGCCTACAACCGGGTCAACGGCACGCCCGCGACCGAGCACCCCTGGCTGCTGAGGCAGATCCTCAAGGGGGAATGGGAGTTCGGTGGCGTGGTCGTCTCGGACTGGAGCGCGGCCAGGACCACGGTGGCGACCGCGGTGGCCGGGCTGGACCTGGCGATGCCCGGCCCGAAGGGCCCCTGGGGGGCGGGCCTGGTGCAGGCCGTCCTGGACGGGGTGGTCCCCGAATCGGTCATCGACGACAAGGTGGCCCGGATCTTGCGGCTGGCCCGGTGGGCCGGCGCGCTGACCGCGCCGGGCGCGCAGGACGCGCCGCCCGTCACCGGCGGCCCAGCCGGTAATGGCGGCCCGGCGCCGGACGGCAACCGCGGCCCGGTCCTTGACGGCGGGCTGGTCCTTGACGGCGGGCCGGTTCCTGACGGCGGGCCGGTCCCCGGCGGGGCCCCGGCCGGGGACCGCGCGCTGCTGATGGACCCGCGGCTGGTGCGCCGGGTGACGGCCGCCTCCTTCGTCCTGCTCCGCAACGAGGGGCAGGTACTCCCCTTCGACCCCGGCCGCATCGGCAGCATCGCGCTGATCGGCCCCAACGCGGTCTACCCGGTGATCCAGGGCGGCGGCAGCGCGATCGTCGCGCCGGTCACGGTATCCACCCCCGCGGCGGCGCTCCCGGCCGCCCTGGCGGGCCAGGCTTCGGTCACGGTGGCGCCGGGATGCCGCACCTGGACGACGGTGCCCGAGCCGGTGGCCGGGTCGCTCCGCGACCCCGTGACCGGCGAGCCGGGGCTGCGGCTGGAATTCCGCGCCGGCGACGGGACCCTGATCCGCCACGAGCACCGGACCTCCACCCAGCTCACGTGGTGGGACGAGGGCCTGCCGGCCGGCGTGGGCTGGGGCGAGAGCGGGACCATCACGCTGCTCACCCGGTACCGGGCCGGTGTCACCGGGCAGCACCTGATCGGCGTGGCCGGCGTCGGCCAGCTCACGCTGGCCGTGGACGGCGTGGTGGTCGCCGACACGATCACCCCCGTTCCGGCCGACCCGGTGCAGACCATGACCCGTCCCGGTGAGGTCCGGGCCGCGGCCGGCCTGCGGGCCGGCCAGGAGGCGGACGTCAGGCTCGACTTCCGGCCCGCCGACGGCATCGACGCCCCGCTGGCGGTCTCGCTCGGCATCGCGGCGGATGAGGACGAGGACACCATGATCGCGGAGGCGGTGCGGGCCGCGGCCGGCAGCGGCGCCGCGGTGGTGGTTGTCGGCTCGGCCGAGGCGGCCGAGAGCGAGGGCATCGACCGGGAAACCCTCGCGCTGCCCGGCCGGCAGGACGAACTGGTGACCAGGATTGCCGCGGTGAACCCCCGGACCGTGGTCGTGGTGAACGCCGGGATGCCGGTGCTCATGCCCTGGGCTGATGACGTCGCGGCCGTGATCTACGCCTGGCTGCCCGGCCAGGCCATGGGCGAGGCGCTCGCCGACGTGCTGCTCGGCCGGGCGGAGCCGGGCGGCAGGCTGCCCGTCACCCTGCCCGTCCGCGAGTCCGACTGCCCGGTCCTGCACGCCATCCCCCGCGACGGCCGCATCGACTACGCCGAGGGGCTGCTCATCGGCTACCGCGGCTACGACGCGGCGGGCATCACCCCGATGTTCGCGTTCGGACATGGGCTCGGCTACACCGAGTGGGCATACGAGTCCGCGTCGCTGGACGGGCCCGGCCCGGCACCCGGCGAGGACGTCCGCGTCCGGGTGGCGCTCCGCAACACCGGGTCACGGCCGGGCCGCGAGATCGTCCAGGCCTACGTCGCCAGCCCGGTGGCCGGGGCCGGCCGGCCGGCCCGGATGCTCGGGGCCTTCGCCGCGGTGGGCGCGGCGCCCGGCGAGCGGGCGGAGGTGGTGCTCACCGTGCCGGCCCGGGCCTTCGCCGTCTGGGATCCGGCAACGGGCGGCTGGGCCTGGCCGCCGGGCACCTGCACGGTCGAGGTGGGCAGGTCCTCGCGGGACCTGCGGCTCGGGGTGCCGGTGCCCGGCCACCGGTGATGCCTGCGGGCTCTCACCGCACGGATGCGGGCCCAGCAGCGATCACCGGGGCAGGGCGGGGCCAGTCCGGGGCGGGGGCCCGCGCCCGCCGGCCCGGCCGTCAGGAGGCCGGGGGCGCGACCAGCTCGACCTCGTAGCCCTCCCGGTTCTCCAGGTAGGCGGCGTAGTGGTCGTCCCCCCCGGCGAACGGGTGGCGGTCCGGGTAGAGCAGCCGCCAGCCGTGATCCGGCGCGTGCAAGGTGAGTTCGTCCAGTTCCTCACGGGATGCGACATGGAAGGCGAGATGGTTCAGCCCCGGCCGGCAGCGGTCGTGCCGGCCCGCGACCCGGTCCGGTGATTGCTCGATGACGATGTAGGTGACACCCGCCCGCCAGCTCTTGCCCTCGGGCCACTCCTGATAGAGGTGGTAGCCCAGTTTCCCGAGCAGCCACCCCCAGCTGGCCTCGGCCCGGGTCAGATCGGGTACCCAGAGCTCGATGTGATGAAGCATCCCTGTGCCAGCGTGATCCATGCCCGACAGCATGCCAGGAGTTCTCCCTGCTACGGGCCCCGGGCCCAACTCTTGTCACAGGTCAGGCCGGTGCCGGGCAGTCAGATCCGCCCCGCACGCCCCAGCCGCCACCGGAAGCTCCCGCATGAACACCGACAGCGACGGCCAGGCCTCAGGAGGCCGTCTCGATCCGGCGCTGGAGCTTGTTCATGCCACGCAGCCAGCGGTCGGGGTCCCCGGCCCGGCCCGCGTACATCCCGGCGACCTCCGGATGGGGCAGGATGAGGAACCGCCCGTCGGCGATCCCGGCCATCACCGCGTCCGCCACCTCCTCCGGCGCGATGGCGGAATCGGTGAGGATCAGCCTCTCGGCGGCCGAGGCCCCGGCCATCATCGGGGTCCGGACCCCCTGCGGGCAGATCGCCTGCACGGTGATCCCCCGGTGGGTGTAGGTCGCCGCCAGCCACTCGGCGAAGCCCAGCGCCGCGTGCTTGGTGACCGAGTAGGGCGCCGAACCCAGCATCGTGAGCAGCCCGGCCGCGGACACGGTGCAGATCAGGTGGCCGCGGCCGCGCTCGAGCCAGGCCGGGAGCAGCAGCCGCGCCGCCCGCACGTGCGCCATGACGTTGACCTGCCACGAGGCGCTCCAGTCCGCCTCGCTGGCCTGCTCGCCGCCGGCCCGGGCGATCCCCGCGTTCGCGCAGAACAGGTCGATCTCGCCCAGCACCTCCCGGGCCACGCCCACCAGCGCGGCCACCCCGCCCTCGGTGGCGGCGTCGCCGGGCACGGCGGTGGCCCCGCACGCGGTGGCCACCGCGGCCGCCGCCGCGGCGTCGATGTCATTGACGACCACCCGGGCGCCCTCGGCCACGAACCTGCGGGCGAGCGCGGCACCGATGCCGCTGCCCGAGCCGGTCACCACTACGCCCGCACCGCTCACCGACTCCATCCCGGCTCCCCTTCATCGCTGGCCCTGGATGTTAAGTGTGCGGCCTCCCTGCCGGCTTGTCCCGTGCTGCGTCGTCTCACGGGCGCCAGGTGGTCCAGGGTGTGCGCACCCGGCCTCCGCCGCGCATGGGCAGACACGGGCCGGCCCGTCAGCCCGGGGGTCTGGTCACCGTGTTGTTTCAGCCGGGCTGTTTGGCCGCTCCCAAGATCCACGGCCTGCTAGAGTCCACCTCTCTGCGTTCAGGCAGGTCTCAGGGCGGGGTCACGTAACACTACGAAGGTGTTCCTTTGGTGAAGAGATTCTGGACGGCTGCAGTCACGGCCCTGGTAATCACCGCGGGCTTTGCCCTTGTGTCCGGTTCCTGGATATCCACGGCCGGCGGCCATGCCAGCATGATCGGCCCTATGACCATGGCCGGCAATCAGAGCCCGATGCTGACCGCAACTGCGGCAGACTCGTTCACACCCAAAATGTCTGCGCTCCCCAGCTCTGCCTGGACCGCCGGGGCCAGCGACCACTCGAGCGGCCACCCGGCCAGCAATGCAATCGATGGCAAAGAGGGAACGTTCTGGCACTCCGGGTCTTCGTCACTGCCGCACCATATTACGATCAATTTGCACGCCACCAGGTACGTTTCCGCACTCAGCTACCTGCCACGGCAGGACACATCGTCCGACGGCAACATCGGCCGGTATTCGATTTCGGTCAGCCTGAACGGGACAACCTGGGGAGCGCCGGTGGTGACCGGGACCTGGGCGGATGACAAATCGCGGAAGACGGCAGCCTTCAGCACCGTCTCCGCCCGGTACGTCCGGCTGACCGCTCTCACCGAGGCAGGCGGCCGTGGCCCGGACACATCGGCAGCCGCGATCGGCCTGTCGGGGGGCGAGCCGCCGATGGGCCCGGCGCTGTCACGCATCGGCTGGACGGTTTCGGCTGACAACCAGGCATCGGCGACGGTTGCCGCAAGCAACGTCCTGGATGGCGATGCCCAGACCATATGGCGAACGGCCACCACAAAGACCGCCCCGCCGTTGCCGCACAGCATCACGATTGACATGCACAGCACGCAACTGGTCACGGGGTTGTCCTATGTGCCGCGGCATGACAGCAGCATGGCCGGGACCATCGGCAAGTACGCCATCTATGTAAGCAGCAACGGAACCAGTTGGGGCTCGCCTGTCGCCACGGGGACGTGGGCGAACAACCGCGCGACGAAGGATGCCGTCTTCGCCGCGGTATCGGCCAGGTTTGTCCGGCTGACCGCCCTGAGCGAGGCCGGTAACCGGGGGCCATGGACGTCCGCTGAAGAGATCGATATCCACGGCCTGGCACCAACGGTGGCAGCCGGTGGCAAGTGGGACGCGCCCATCGGCTTCCCCCTCGTGCCCATCAGCGCGGTGATGCTCCCGAATAACAAGCTGCTCACGTTCTCAGCTCTTGACACCATGAACTCCAACAAAACCGCCGATGCCATAACCAAGGTTGCCATCCTCGACCTCAATACCGGCAGGGTTACGGAGCCCACAGACGTTAACACCCACCACCAGATGTTCTGTGTCGGGCTAGCACTTCTCGCGGATGGGCGGGTGCTCATCAACGGCGGCAGCAGCGATAGTGCCACCACGATTTATGACCCGGCGACGAACACGTGGACCCAGGGCCCGCTCATGAACATCCCGCGCGCGTACAACGCCGACACCCTTCTCTCGACGGGCCAGGTGCTCACGCTCGGCGGTTCGTGGCATGACGGAGCCGGCAACAAGAATGGGGAGATATTTACCCCCAGCGGTGCCACCGGCAGCTGGCAGAAACTACCGGGGGTGCTGGCCACCAACATCCTCACCCAGGACCCGGCCGGCGTTCTCCGCGCCGACAACCATGCCTGGCTGTTCGCGCAAGCGGACGGGACCGTGTTCCATGCGGGTCCCAGCAAGCAGACCAACTGGATCACCACCACCGGCAACGGATCGATCACCCCTGCTGGCAACCGTGGCGACAGCGCCGACGCGATGAACGGCAACGCGACCATGTACGACGTGGGCAAGATCCTCACGCTCGGCGGGGCAACGGCCTACCAGGACTATGAGTCGGCGGTTGATACGCAGGCCACGAACCGCGCCTACACGATCGACATCAGCGGTGGCCCCAGTCAGCCGGTTGTCTTTGCCCGGACGTCCGATATGACGTACGCCCGCGCGTTCAGCAACAGCGTCGTCCTGCCCGATGGCAAAGTGCTCGTTGTCGGCGGCCAGCAGCACCCGCAGACCTTTACCGACACCGGCGCGGTGCTCAGCCCGGAGCTGTGGGACCCGGCGACCGGCAACTTCACCGTGATGGCGCCGCAGGCGATTCCCCGCACCTACCACAGCGTCGCAGTCCTGCTGCCCGACGGCCGGGTGTTTTCCGGCGGCGGCGGCCTCTGCGGCACATGCTCCACCAACCACCCCGACGGGCAGATCTACTCCCCGCCGTATCTCTTTAATCCCGACGGCACGCTCAGGACCCGGCCGGTCATCACCGGCGCACCGGCCAAGGCCGTCGCCGGGTCAGACATCACGGTGACAACGGACTCCGCAACGCCGACGTTCTCGCTGATCCGCATGTCGGGCGACACGCATGGGGTCAACAACGACCAGCGCCGCATCCCGCTGACCCCGGCGACGGTGGACGGAACAACCTACACGCTCCAGCTGCCCAGCGATAAGGGCGTCCTGCTCCCCGGCAACTACATGTTGTTCGCCCTAGATGCCAACGGCACGCCGAGCGTGGCCGCGGTAATGAACATCCAGTAACCGGCACCCCCGGCTGAGCCGGGCCTCATGCCGACGGCGCATCGCCCCACCCGGCATGGCCCGGCGGGCGCGCACGTGTCACGCGTCTCCGGCCAGGTAGAAGGCGACGGCGAGAGCCGAGTAGGCGGCCAGGAGGATCGCTCCGCTCAGCCTGGTCGTTCTGCCGGTCCGCAGAACGAGCGCCGGCAGAGCGGCCGCCACCGCCATGGCCACGAGCTCGACCGGCCGGAAGCTGAGGGCAAGCGGCGTGAAGGCCCACGAGATGAGGGCAACCAGGGGTATCACCAAGCCGGCGATCTGGGCGCTTGACGCCAGCGGGATCTCGGTTGCCAGTTTGACCCGGCCGCGTCGCGCCAGCAGTACCGCGCTCCCGTGCTCCGTCGCGTTTCCGATGATCGCGACGATCACGACCGCGACAAAGAACTCCGAGAGGTGCACGGTGGATGCGAAGGTCCGCAGCGCGCCGATGAGCGTCTCGCTGACGAAGGCGGTGGCGATCGTCGCAACGCCGAGCACCGCGAGAGCGGCCGGCAAGGGCCAGCCTGTGCCCTCGGGTTCAGCGGACCTGAAGAGCTGCCACTGGCGGCGCAGCGCGTACCGGGTCACGATCACGCACACGACCAGCAGCAACACGGCTAGAGGAAGCGAAAGCTTGGCGAGCGAGCGGCGGTCCGGGTCGCCGTGAAATCCCGGCACGGCCGCGGCGAGCAGGACGACGGTGGCGAAGCCGAGGAAGCCGAGCGAGATGTAGGCGGATAGGCGATCGATGAAGCCGCGCTGGCCGAAGAGAAGCGAGAAGCCGAGGACGAGCAGGAGGTTGCTGGCGATCGAGCCGACGAGCGACGCCCTGACGATCGCGGCCAGGCCCCCGGAGACGGCGATGATGGCGATGATCAGCTCCGGCGCGTTACCGAACGTCGCGTTCAGGAAACCGCCGATCCCGGGACCGGTGTGGCGGGCCAGGTTGTCCGTCGCCTCGCCGATCAGCCAGGAAAGAGGGATCAGCGCCGCGCCGGCCAGCACAAACAATGTCATCTCACCGACCGCGTCGAGCCGGTCCAGAACCACGACGAGCAGCGCCAGCAGCAGCGTCAGGAGCGTACCGCGGGCGATGTTCCCACCAGCACCGCACACTGAAGTCACCCTAGTGGGCGGCGTCCGCCGCTCCCGGTGTTAGCAGCGCGGCGACAGCGATCTCCGCTTCCGCGGGGGCCGGGAGTGCGACCGGCGCGGCGGGGATAGTGGGTAGCTCGCCCGCCAACTCGTAGCGGGTTATCAGCTGTGGATCGATGTAGGACTTGCGGGCCACTGCCGGGGTATCGCCAAGCCAGCCCGCCACCTCGCGAATGCCGGCGACGATGACCCTCTCACGGGCCCGCGCCGCGGGCGATGGCGCCGCGTTCGCCAGCGCCAGCGCCATCAGCACGGTCGCATTCCAGGTGCGGAATTCCTTGGCCGTGAAGTGGCCCCCGGCCCGGGCGGCGATGTAGCTGCCCACGTCGTGCGAATGAAGGACGTGCCAGCTGCCGCCGTGCTGGTAGCTGAACAGCGTGTCGAGACCGTTGTCGCTGCGGGCCAGTGCCCGCACGGTGGGCAGGACTGCGTCGTCGGTGACGGTGATCGCCCGGTGCTTGCCCGCCTTGGCGATGTAGTCGAACACCATGCCGTCACGTGTCACCGTCACGTGCCGCTTCTCAAGCGTGGTGGCGCCGTAGTGGTGGTCCAGCTCGGCGTACTTTTCGCCGCCGAGCCGGAACAGGCCGAGATCGATCAGCCGGACGGCGCTGGCCGCGACGCGGTCACGATCAAGACCACCGCGCGCCAGGTCCGCCACGGTGGCCGCCCGCAACGCGGGCAGAACGCTGGCGAACCGCAGCATGTGCTGGAATTTCTGAGCGTCGCGCTGTTCGCGCCACTGCTGGTGGTAGCGGTACTGGGTCCGGTCCCGGCTGTCCACGCCGGTGGCCTGGATGTGCCCCCACGGGTCCGGTGAGATCCAGACGTCCGTCCAGGCCGGTGGGATCGCTAGCGCGCCGATGCGCTGCACCGCCTCCGGCTGCGTGACCTCTGCGCCCGACGGGTCGCGGTACCGGAAACCTTGCCCGCTCCGTTCGCGGGTGATTCCCGGGCCTGAGGGATCGCTGCGCGTCAGCCCTGGAACCGCCGCCGCCAGCGACAACGCAGCGGCGCTCATGCGGGCGGGAGATCGACCAGACGGACCAGCGCGGCGCGATGGCGGTCCGGGGTGCCGAACGCCATCGACCCGCTCTTGGCCCGCTTGAGCAGCAGGTGCGCCGGGTGCTCCCAGGTGAACCCGATGCCGCCGTGCATCTGCACGCACTCCTGCGCGGCGTGCACCGCGGCGTCGCCGCAGGCCGCCTTGGCCAGGGCGATCGCCACCGGCGTGTCGGGGTCGCCGGCGGCCAGGCAGGCGGCGGCGTACCTGGCCGCGGCCCGCGCCTGCGTCACCTGGATCCACACGTCGGCGAGCCGGTGCTTCAGCGCCTGGAAGGACCCGACCGGCCGGGCGAACTGCCGCCGTTCCTTGACGTAGGCCACGGTCATGTCCAGGCAGCGCTCGGCCACGCCGAGCTGCTCGGAGGCGAGCATGGCCGCCCCCGCGGCCAGCGCCGACGCCACCGCCTGGGCGGCCGCCTCGCCGGTGGCCACCGGCCGGGCGGGCGCGGAATCGAAGGCCAGGTTGCACAGCGGACGGGTGGCGTCCAGCGAGACCACCGCCGCCCGGCTGACGCCGGGCGCCCCGGCGTCGGCCGCGTACAGGCCGAAGGGCACGCCGTCCGCGGGCACCAGCAGCACGTCGGCGAGCAGCGCGTCCGCCACCCCGGTCACGGTGCCGGTCAGCCTGCCCTGGCCGGGCGGGTCGCCCGCCTGCGCAGCGCCCAGCCGCACCCCGGTGGCCAGCCCGCCGCCCCGCGCACCGGGCACGGACTCAGGCGGCATACGGGCGAACTCCACCGCCAGCGCGGCGGTCAGCCGGCCCTCGGCCAGCCCGGGCAGCAGCTCGTCGTCGCTGCCCAGCAGCGCGGCCGTGGCCACCACGGCCGAACCCAGATAGGGGATGGGGGCAACCGCCCGGCCGGTCTCCTCGGCCACCACGGCCGCCTCCCGGTAGGTGGCACCGGCCCCGCCACGGCTCTCGGGGATGAGCAGCCCGGCACAGCCAAGGTCGGCGGCGAGCGAGTGCCAGAGGGCAGCGTCGTTAGGCTCCTCGGTTTCGGTCCTGGCCAGGACCGACGGCCACGGGGACCGGTCGTCGAGCAGGTCGCGGACCGCGGCCCGGAGGTCGTTCTCCGCCTCCTGGTAGCGCAGGTCCGGAATGCGCCCCGAGGTCCGGCTGGAGTCGGTGGTCGTCATCGGGGCAGGTCCTTCCAGGGCACGCGGGTGTCCGTGCGGGGCTCGGCGGGCAGGCCGAGCACCCGCTCGGCGATGATGTTGCGCAGGATCTCCGAGGTGCCGCCCTCGATGGAGTTCCCGCGGGCGCGCAGGTACCGGTAGCCGGGGCCACGGGTGAGGAAGCTGACGGCCTCCGGCCGTCGCAGGCTCCAGTCGTCGTAGCGCAGCCCGTCGGCGCCGGACAGCTCGAGCTCGAGCGCGGACAGCTCCTGGTTCAGCCGGGCGAAGACGACCTTCGCGGCCGAGCCCTCGGGACCGGGCTGGCCGGCCGCGAGCTGCTGACGCAGCCGCTCGCTGGTCAGGCGGGCGACCTCGGCGTCGGCCCACAGCCGGATCAGCCGGTCGTGCAGCCCCGGCGTGCGCAGCTCGGGGTGCTCCCGCCAGGCGGCCGCGAGGATGCCGACCATGGCACCCTCGCGCGGCAGCGCGGCGCCGCCGATGGCGACCCGCTCGTTCATCAGCGTGCCCTGGGCGACCCGCCAGCCGTCTCCGACCTCGCCGATCCGGTCGCTGTCGCGGACCCTCACGTCGGTCAGGAACACCTCGTTGAACTCGGCCTCCCCGGTGATCTGGCGCAGCGGCCGCACCTCCACGCCGGGGTCGGTCATGTCGCAGGCGAAGTAGGTGAGCCCGGCGTGCTTGGGCACATCCGGGTCGGTGCGCGCGAGCAGCAGGCCCCAGCGGGCCCGGTGGGCCAGCGAGGTCCACACCTTCTGCCCGCTCACCCGCCAGTCCCCGCCGGCGTCGTCCCTGACCGCCCGGGTGGCCAGCCCGGCCAGGTCAGATCGGGCGCCGGGCTCGCTCAACACCTGGCACCAGATCTCCTCGCCGGTCCACAGCGGGCGCAGCCAGCGGGCTTTCTGCTCATCGGTGCCGAACGACAAGATCGTGGGGGCCGCCATGCCCAGGCCGATCGTGTTGCGGATCGGGTCGTTGTCCGGCGCGCCGGCCGCGGCGAACTCGGCGTCGACCACCGACTGGAGCGAGCGCGGCAGGTTCAGGCCGCCGAGGCCGGGCGGGTAGTGCACCCAGGCCAGCCCGTCGTCGAAGCGCGCCCGCAGGAAGTCGAGCCGGGGCAGCGTGGCCGGGTCGTGGCCCAGCAGGAAGTCGCGGGCCCGCTGGCGCAGCTCGTCCGCGCCGTCCGCCGGGCCGGGGCCCCCGTTGCCGGTGCCGGTCAGCACAGCGGACCGCCCGCCACGTAGATCACCTGGCCGGACACGAACCCGGCCCCCTCGCTGCACAGGAACGCGATGACGTGCGCGACGTCCTCGGGCTGACCGACCCGGCGGACCGGGATCTGGCTCGCGGCGGCGGCCTGGAAGTCGTCGAAGGGCACGCCGATCCTGGCCGCGGTCGCGGCCGTCATGTCGGAGACGATGAAGCCGGGCGCGACCGCGTTGGCGGTGATCCCGAACTGGCCCAGCTCGATCGCGAGGGTCTTGGTGAATCCCTGCAGGCCGGCCTTGGCGGCGGAGTAGTTGACCTGGCCGCGGTTCCCCAGCGCGGAGCTGGAGGACAGGTTGACGATCCGGCCGAAGCGCTGGTCCACCATGTGCTTCTGCGTTGCCCGGCTCATGAGGAACGCGCCGCGCAGGTGCACGCCCAGCACCATGTCCCAGTCGTTCTCGCTCATCTTGAACAGGAGGTTGTCGCGGATCACGCCCGCGTTGTTGACCAGGACCGCCGGCGGGCCGAGCTCGGCGGCGACCTTGCCGACCGCGGCCTCCACCTGGTCGGCCTGGCTGACGTCCGCGCCGACGGCGAACGCGCGGCCGCCGGCGGCGGTGATCGCGTCCACGGTCCCGGCGCAGCTGGCCGCGTCCAGGTCGAGCACGGCGACCGCCATCCCGTGGGCGGCGAGCCTGCGCGCGGTGGCGGCCCCGATGCCCCGGGCGGCGCCGGTCACAATGGCGACCCGTTGTGCGTCCTGTGCCATGTTGTCCCTTCTCCTTTTCCTGTTTCCTCAGGTGTCAGTCACTGGCGGGCGCCCGCCGCCATCCCCGGCGGGCCAGGCGGTCCGTTCGGCGGTTCCGGGCCCGGTGGGCCGGGTCCCCCGGGCGGTGCCGCCGGATGCGCGGGCGGCGCGGCGCGCGGCGGCGGGGATCCGCTGGGCACGCGCTAGCCGCCGTCCAGGTAGGGCCGCAGTTCCCGGCGCGCCAGCGAGCGCTTGTGCACCTCGTCGGGCCCATCGGCGAACCGCAGCGTGCGGGCGGACGCCCACAGGTGCGCCAGCGGGAGGTCCTGGCTGACCCCGGCGGCGCCGTGCGCCTGGATCGCCTTGTCGATCACCCATTCCGCCATCGCCGGGGTCGCCACCTTGATCGCCTGGATCTCGGTGTGCGCGCCCTTGTTGCCTGCGGTGTCCATCAGCCACGCGGTCTTGAGCACCAGCAGCCGGGCGGACTCGATCCTGACCCGGGACTCCGCGATCCAGTCCTGGATGACTCCCTGGTCGGCCAGGGGCCGGCCGAACGCGGTGCGGCTGGTGACGCGCCTGCACATGAGCTGGAGCGCCCGCTCGGCCGCGCCGATCAGCCGCATGCAGTGGTGGATCCGGCCGGGGCCGAGCCGGGCCTGCGCGATCGCGAACCCGTCCCCCTCACCGCCGATCAGGCTGGCGGCCGGGACGGTGACGCCGGTGAACTCGACCTCGGCGTGCCCGCCGTGGGCGGCGTCGTCGAACCCGAACAGACTCAGCCCCCGCCTGACGGTGACCCCGGGGGTGCTGCGCGGCACGAGAATCATCGACTGCTGCCGGTGCCGGTCCGCGCCGGGGTCGGTCTTGCCCATCACGATGAGGATCTGGCAGGCCGGGTCCATCGCCCCCGAGGACCACCACTTCCGGCCGTTGATCACGTACTTGTCGCCGTCGCGCTCGATCCTGGTCGCGATGTTGGTGGCATCGGACGAGGCGACCTCCGGCTCGGTCATGCAGAACGCCGAGCGGATCTCCCCGTCCAGCAGGGGGCGCAGCCACTGCGCCCGCTGCTGCTCGGTGCCGAACTCGGCCAGCAGCTCCATGTTGCCGGTGTCCGGGGCGGCGCAGTTCAGCGCCTCCGGCGCGAGCGCCGGGCTGTGCCCGGTGATCTCGGCCAGCGGGGCGTACTGGAGGTTGGTCAGCCCCGCGCCCTCCGGATGGCTGGCCAGGAAGAGGTTCCACAGCCCCCGTTTGCGCGCCTCGGCCTTGAGCTCGGCGACCACGGGCGGCCGCTGCCACGGGAACCCGGACCTCGCCGCCGCCGCGGTCTGCTCGGCGAAGACCGGCTCGGCCGGGAAGACATGCTCGGTCATGAAGGCGAGCAGCCGCTCACGCCATTCCTGCGTGCGGCCGTCGTACGCGAAGTCCACGGCGCCTCCCGACGGGTCCGGTCAGAACTTTACCTACCCGCGAGTATCCACGGCGGTCGCGGGTTTGCGGAGGACCGTGCCCACGGCGGGCGCAGCCCGGGCATTGCTAGCGCGGCCCCTCCCCGTTCGCGGTGCGGCGGAAGACGTAGACCCCGTCCGAGTGGAAGATCGTCTGGTAGGTCACGCCGGGATAGCGCTGGTTGATGAAAGCGGGCACGTCGGTGGGCGGCTGGGCGTAACCGCTGTTGACGGCGTCGAACACGACGTAGCGCGGGACCGGGTTCCCGGCGGTGCCGATCCAGGTGGCGCTGTCGCGGGCGGCCAGGGGGGCGAGCACAGTCAGTGTCGACTCCACCGTGGTCCCGGGCGGGATCAGGGCGAGTGCCTCGCGCTCGGCCCGGACATGCGGCGTGACCCGGTAGGTCCCGGGATTCCACAGGCCGGCCAGCGGGAACATGAGCGCCAGCAGGGCCGCGATCGCCGCCATGGCCACGACGGTGTACCGGGTCACCCGCCCACCTGGGCGTGATGCCGGGTGAGCGGGCGCGGCGGCGCCCGGCAACCCGGTCCCGGCGGCGCCCGCCACCCCGGTCCCGGCGGCGCCGGCCGGCCCGGTCCCGGCGGCCCAAGCCTGGCTCCTGGCCGCCAAGGCCTCTTGCTTGGCGGTCCAGGCCTTGCTCCAGGGCGGGTAGGCCGGGCGGGCGGCGCTGCCCGGGCAGCTGACGCTGGCCGCCCGGGCCTGGCGTCTGGCCGCCCGGGCCTCGACGCGGGCCAGCCCGTCGATCGCGGCCACGAACGCGATGGGCATCAGGGTGGCGCTGTAGTGCCACTGCGTGCCCCAGAAGTTGCTGTTGGTGGACAGGAACCGCAGCGCCAGGCCCGGCACGGCGACCGCGGCGAGCGGGGAACGCAGCGCGAGGAACACCGCCGGCAGCAGCACCAGGACGGTGGTGCCCAGCTTCACCGGGCCGGCCGTGGTGAGCTGGGCCAGCAGGCCGCCGGCCGAGATGTGGCCGCCGCCGGGCGAGATCACGCCGCCGTCGCTCCAGTACATGTAGTGGTGGGCCGGGTTGAAATGCGGGATGATCACCGCGATCGCCAGCGCCGACCAGCCCAGGCCCCAGACCACGAGCACCGCTCCCGCCGCCGCCCACGCACCGGCCCCCGCCCCGTCGCCATCCCCGGACCCGGTGCTATCGCCCCGCCCGGCACTTGCCACGGCCGGGCCGGCCACGGCTGGGCCGGCCCGTCGTTCCCGCCATCGCCTCACCCCGGCCCCGGCCGCCAGCGCGATCATGATCAAGCCGATCGCCGCCACCGTCAGCCCCTGATCCTCCTTGACAAAGACCAGCGGCAGCGCCCACGCAGCGGCGGCACGCGGGCGGCGGCGTACCAGCGCGGACAGCGAGCAGGCCAGGAGCGGCACGGCGAACGCGATCTCGTGGAAGTCGAAGATGATCATCTGCTGGAGGCCCCACGAGAACCCGTAGGCCACGCCGATCACCCGGCTGACGCCGGTCCCCAGCAGCGCCCGGGCCGCCCGGCAGACCGGCACCACCGAGACCGCCGTCAGCAGCGCCTGCACGACCAGCAGCGTGACCGGCGTGGGGAAGAGCCGGAAGAACGGCGCCACCAGCGCCACGATGGGCTGGAAATGGTCGCCCAGCAGGTTGAAGCCGGGCCCCCGGATGGCGACCACGGGTGCATGCAGATCGGCGAGCTGCCGCACGTACTGGGTGTAGATGCCCAGATCCCACGATCCCGGGTCCAGGCGCAGGTATTTGGCGACCGAGAGGGTCGTGTAGGCGGCGAACGCGGCGAGCGCGATCAGCCACGCCACCGGGTCGGGCCGGGTGCCCGCCGCGCTGGTCCTGGGCTCGCCCGCCGCGGGGGCCGGCTCGGGCGCCGCCTCCACCGATGGCATCGTGAGGGTGGTCCCCGCCGGCGTCAGCCCGATGAGGGCCACCTCATGGACTGACGTCACATCCGCGGTGCCCACGTCAGATGGGGTGCCCTGTTCCCGCAGCATCCACGCCTGCCTCAGACCGGCCGCCGGCGTAGCCGGGCCGCAATACCGTCATGGCCTCCGATCGTAATGCTCATGATCATGAACTGGGCTGGGGTTTCCGGATCTGGGCGGGGAAGGTCAGGTCAGCAGCAGGCGGCCCACCCGGCGGCCCGCGAGCAGCAGGCCGGCCACTCCCATGAGCGCCAGGTAGGCCACCGGCACCAGCAGCGCCGGGCCGACCACCCCGAGGGTGAGCCCGCGGATCAGCGTGATCGCCTGGTAGAGCGGCGTGCACTCCACCACCACCTGCAGCGCCCGCGGGTACACGCTGAGCGGGTAGAACGTCGTGGAGAACAGGAACATCGGCAGGCTGACCAGCATCACGAACTCGAAGTCCTGCCAGCTGCGCATGAACGTGGTGGCGGCCATCCCGGCGGCGGCGAACGCGAACCCGGTGAGGATGGCAGCCGGCAGCGCCAGCACCGCCCATCCCGACTTCAGCAGGCCCATCCCCAGCATGACCAGCATGAAGGCGAACGCGTACAGGCTGCCGCGGATCAGCGCCCAGCCGATCTGGCCGAGCGCGACGTCGGCGGCGCGCATCGGGGTGGCCAGGATCGCGTTGTAGACCTTGGCGTACTTGAGCAGGAAGAAGACGCCGAAGGTGGAGTCGTAGATCGCTCCGTTCATGGATGAGGTGGCCAGCAGGGCCGGCCCCACGAACGCGGTGTAGGTGACCTGCTGGCCGTTCGGCCCGATGACCGTGCCGACCAGCTGCCCGAGCCCGATCCCGAGCGACAGCAGGTAGAACAGCGGCTCCGCCAGGCCGGAGACGAGCACCAGCCAGAGGTGCCGGTAGGCACGGGCGTGCCGCTCGATCAGGTGCAGGCTGCCCTTGCCGCCCAGCGATCTGCGCAGCCAGGCGAGCAGCGTGGCGGGCGGGACCACCCGCAGCGGCAGTTCCCGCACGGGCGCATCCCCGGACACGCCGCTAGACATAAAGCCGCCGCCGGTAGCTGCGGTTCCCGGCCAGCAGCCCGGCCGTGGCGAGCGCGGCTAGGTAGGCCACGTCGATGGCCACCTGCCCCAGATCCACCGTGCCCAGGTTGAGCGCCCGGCACAGCGACACCCCGTGCCAGAGCGGCGTCAGGTAGGCGACCGG
>DATINY010000255.1:0-2003 GCA_035473755.1 Streptosporangiaceae bacterium | reverse complement strand
CCGCCGTTAGGTTGTGGTGGGCGAGAAGTATTCGGCTAGATGCGACGGCGCATGGAGAATGTTCGGTGCGCGGCTGGGCGGGTGCAGACTGGGCGTGGTGTGGCCGGTCAGGGCCTGGCCGGGCTGCGGCCGGTGAGGACGAAGGTCGTGGCGTGGCTGCGGAGCTGGCCGTTGAACGCCGTGGCGGTGTAGGTGCCGGCTCCTGCCGCAGTCCCCTGGCCCGGGCAGCCGGAAAGTGGGGTTCTGCGGTCCCAGGTGACCCGGAGGACGGCCGGGGCGCCCTGCCTCAGCATGACCACCCGGGAGCCTGTGCCGCGCAGGCAGCTGGATGAGTCCCACAGCGGCGTACCGCTGGAGGCCACCACTACCGAGGTGAACCTGGAGCCCAGGTCGAGGCGGCACGGCCGGCTCGTGGTGGAGACCGCGCCGACCACGAAGGTGACTTGCTCGCCGCGCGCGTACCGGTGCCGGACCGAGCGGAGGGTCAGCAGCACAGCCCCCCTGGCGCAGGTCTGCCGCCCGGACCCGGGGGAGGGTGCGGTACTCGCACCCCCGGGAGCAGCGGGCGGCCGCGCCGGCGGCCGGGAGCCCAGGTCCGCGGTCTGCCGGGTAGGGGCCTGCCGGTGCCCGCGCCCGGCCCGCGGGCGTGCGCCGGGATTGCCCGCGCGGCCCACGTGGGCCCCGTGGGACCGCGGCGATCCCTGGCCCGGGGCCTGGCTGCCGCCGAGCGCCGTGTTTACCGCCCAGATGGGCAGACCGAGCATCGTTATGCCGGCCGCGAGAACGACCGCCCGGCGACGCCAGTAGGTGGCAGGAGACACCAGTCTCTGGCCCATAAATCGATTATATGATCGAGTAACTCAATGCGGTAAGGGGGTTCATCGATACCCGCGCCTAGACGTCGGCCGATCCGGGTGCCGCGCGCCGTTCGTCATGAACCCCGGGCGTCACTCCAGATAACTAAAGTCCAACCCGGTGGCCTGTCCGGAACCCCGGGGTGACGTTCACGGTGACGCAAGGACGTCCGCCGTGACAGCCCCGACCGGCCCGGCTTGCTGATCCCGGCACTGGCATTCCGCTACAGGCAGTAACAGTTAGGCCGCCGCTCGGGATGCGATATCCGCCGTGCTGCGCGGACGTTGGCTTGGTGCCGATCAAGACAAAGGCTGTGCAGATCTGGGAGTGGTGTGTGTATGAGGTGCGTGCGGGCCGGGGCCGCGGTGGGCGTAACCGGCGCTGATCGCCTGCTGCGCGCGGTGGCCTGTGGTCAGCGGGACCGGTACCAGGCGACGGTCTGCTGGATCGCGTCGGGGTGCGGGGTGGGTTCCAGGTGGCCGAAGGCGGCTTCGAATTTGCTGGCGTCGATGACGAAGGGCGCGCGGAACTGGTAGGTCGTCTCGCGCATCTCGCGGAGCAGGGGCGAGAAGATGCCCGCGGCTGCGAGCAGTGCTGGGCTGGCGATGCTGGCGTGGACCGGTACCGGCTGCCCGGCGGCGGTGGCGATCTTGTCGAAGAACTGCTGGGCGGTCAGCGGCGGCGCCGCTGGAAGATGCCAGACCTGCCCGTCTGCTTCCCGCCGGTCAGCGAGAACCAGCAGCCCGCGGGCGATGTCAGGCAGGTAGTGGAAGGTGTGCGGCTGGTCCAGACGCCCGGTCCATCGCGGCTTTTTTCCGGCCGGGATCGGCCCGAACACCGTCTCGCCCGCGGTCGACCCGGTCCCGTGCGGGCCGTAATAGTCCGAGGCCCGCCCGATCACCACCCGGGCCTGGCCGCCGCGGTGCGCGGCGAGCAGCTGGGCGGCCATGCCGGCCCGGATCTTGCCCTTGGGACCATGCGCGGCGGCGGGCAGGTCCTCGCGCAATGGCCCGTCAACGGGCCCGTAGGCGTACAGGTTGCCGGCGAAGACCAGCTTGGCGCCACTGGACACAGCAGCGCCCAGGATGGAGCGTGTCAGCGCCGGGAACAGCTCGGGCCATTGGCTATACGGGGGGCTTGCGCAGTGA
>DATINY010000254.1:0-4051 GCA_035473755.1 Streptosporangiaceae bacterium | reverse complement strand
GACACCCCAGGCGGGTCCAACGCCTAACCTGCGCCTCGGGCAGGCGCGGACGCAGGTTGGCTGCCCCACTGCCCGGTAAATGCCGGCCAGCCGGGTACCCGCACCTGAGCCCGCCCACGCTGGTGTGATCCTTTATTCAGGTGTGCGGCGTGCGGGGGCGGGGGCCAGGTCGTCGAGGAGTGTGTGGACGCGGTCGCGGATGGCGTCGCGAATCGGGCGCACTTCGGCGAGGCCGAGGCCTGCGGGATCGGGGAGGTCCCAGTCCTCGTAGCGTTTGCCGGGGTAGATGGGGCAGGCGTCGCCGCAGCCCATGGTGATCACCACGTCGGCGGCCTGCACCTTGCCGGTGGTCAGTGGTTTGGGATATTCGCGGGAGATGTCGAGGCCGATCTCGGCCATGGCGGCGACGACGGCGGGGTTGAGCTGGTCGGCGGGCTGTGATCCGGCCGAGGTCACGCGGACGCGCCCGGCGGCCTGGTGGTCGAGCATGGCGGCGGCCATCTGGGACCGCCCGGCGTTGTGGGTGCAGACGAACAGCACCTCGGGGATATCGGCCATGGAGATGTCCTTCCAGAATCAGCCAGCAAGCTGGACGGGCTGCTCGGCGCGGGCCCCGCGGGGCCGGGCCGGGTAGATGACGACGGCCAGGAGCGCGCCGAGCGCGCCCCCGGCGAGCTGGGCGGCGATGAATGCGGGAGCCGAGGCGGGGGCGATCCCGGCGTAGGTGTCGGTCAGGGTCCGGCCGATGGTGACGGCGGGGTTGGCGAAGGAGGTGGAGGCGGTGAACCAGTACGCCGCTCCGATCCACGCGCCGACCGCCCACGCCACATGCTGGAGGCGGCCGGTGCGGGCCAGGGCCACGATGACAAACAGCAGCCCGGCCGTGGCGACGACCTCGCTGAGCAGAATCGGCGCGCCGCCGCGGTGATGGTGCGACGGGCTGAGGACAGGCTCGGCGAACATGGCATCGGCCAGCGCGGCCCCGGCGATCGCCCCGGCGATCTGGCAGGCGATGACGGCCACGGCCTGGCCCAGGCCGTAGCGGCGGGGGGTGCGGCGGCCGAGGATCCAGTCGGCGGCGGTGACGACCGGGTTGAAGTGCGCCCCGCTGGCCTGGATGAAGACCACGATGAGGACGGCCAGGCCGAGCGCGGTCACCAGCGAGTTGACCAGCAGCCGCAGCGCGCCATCGGCGGTCAGCCGGGTGGCGGCGATGCCGGATCCGACGACGACCGCGACCAGCAGGCCGGTGCCGGTGAACTCGGCCAGCAGCCGCCTGCCGACAGCGGCGTTCACTGGCCGGGAGTGGTGACGGCGACCCGTGTGATCCCGGTCGGGGCCAGCCACGTGCCGACGATGTTGGCGGCGATCAGCGTCCGGGCGGCAGGGTCCCACAGCAAGATGGCGTCGGCCTGGGCCAGGGACAGCAGCGCGGTCATCGAGGCGGGGCTGGGAGCGAAGGTGTGCTGCTGGCCATCAGCGGTCACGATCATGACCTCGAACCTGCCATCATCGCCGTCCGGCCCAGCGGCCCAGTTGACGTTGAGCACCTTGACCTGGCTTGTCTGTTCACTGGCCCCTGGCATGGCGGTCACCGGGCGGGCTTGACGGCCCGGATGATGGCCGAGTGCATGCCTGGAGCCGCCTCGTTGGTGAAGGCGACCGACGCCTCGGCGAACCCGGCCGCGATGAGCCCGTCTAGGTACTCGCTGCGCGACAGCGCGCCGGCGATGCAGCCGACATAGGAACCAGCGGCAGCGCGGCCGGCGGGCGACAGGTGATCCTCGGCGACCACGTCGGTGATGCCGATCCGCCCGCCCGGCACCAGTACGCGGAACATCTCGGTTAGCACGGCGGGCTTGTCGGTGGACAGATTAATCACGCAGTTGGAGATCACCACGTCCACCGATCCGGCGGGCAACGGCAGGGCCTCGATCTCGCCCTTGCGGAACTCCACGTTCCCGGCCCCGGCCTTGGCCGCGTTGGCGCGAGCCAGCGCCAGCATGTCGTCGGTCATGTCCACCCCGTAGGCGAACCCGGACGGCCCGACCCGCCGGGCTGACAGCAGCACGTCGATGCCGCCGCCCGAGCCCAGGTCCAGCACGCGTTCCCCCTCGTGCAGGTCCGCAACCGCGATCGGGTTGCCGCAGCCCAGGCTGGCCAGAACCGCCTCCTCGGGCAGCCCGTCGGTCTCGCCCTCGCGGTAGAGGTTCTCGCTGAAGCCGCCGACCGCCTCCGCCGCCGCCGGCCCTGCGCCGCAGCACGAGTCCGTGGCCGAGCTGCCGCAACACGAGGCGGTGGCGTCAGTTTCTGGTTCCAGGACCGCGCGGGCGGCCGCGGCGTACTTGGACCGGACTTCCTCGCGCAGGTCGGTGCTCGCCTGGTCGCTCATCCCGATCACCCCTAGGCATAGATAACTGTCGATGCCTACCTTGCCCGAGAGATAGACAGTTGTCAATGTCTGCCGCATACTGGTCGAGTGACCACCTCCACCGCCGACACCCAGGACAGGCCACAGCTCCCGGCAGCCGATGCGTGCTGCATGCCGCTGCTGCGTGAGCCGATCACCGCCGGCCAGGCTGCCGACCTCGCCCGGCTGCTCAAGGCCCTGGCCGATCCGACCCGGCTGCGGCTGGTCTCGATGGTCGCTGCGCATGAGGGCGGCGAGGCCTGCGTCTGCGAGCTGACCGAACCGCTCGGGCTCACCCAGCCGACCATCTCCCACCATCTCAAGGTCCTCGTGGACGCCGGGATCTTCACCCGCGACAAGCGCGGCGTCTGGGCCTACTACGCCCTCGTCCCCTCAGTCATGGACGCCTTGTCGGCGGTGCTGAGCCCGGCCCGCTGACGGCGCCCCGCTGCGACGGTAAAGCCGTCGTGGCCTGTCGGCACAGCCGGGGAGCGTTCCCTTGGCCGCTCAGGGCATTAACCGTCGTGATTGGCACGGGGTTGCCGGCCAGGCCAGCCGGCTGCAGACTTGCCCGGGTGGGCCTGATCAGAGGCGACCGGTGAGCGACGAGCCGCCGGCCGGAACGGTCATCCGGACTCCTGACCGGCGCCTGCGGGTGTTCGTGAGTTCCACCCTGGGCGAGCTGGCAGATGAGCGGCGGGCTGTGTCACGCGCCATCAGCGCTTTAAGGCTGACGCCGGTCATGTTCGAGCAGGGCGCGCGGCCGCATCCGCCGCGCGAGGTGTACCGGGCCTACCTGGCGCAAAGCGATGTGTTCATCGGGCTGTACTGGCAGCGTTATGGGGAGGCCGCCCCCGGCTCGCAGATCTCGGGCCTGGAGGAGGAGCTCGTGCTGTCGCGGGGCCTGCCCCGCCTGCTGTACATCAAGGCGCCCGCGCCCAGCCGTGACCCCCGGCTGGCCGACCTGCTGGCCCGCATCAGGCAGGAGGCCCTGGTTTCCTACCGTGGCTTCCGTACGCCCACTGAGCTGGGCCGACTCGTCCGCGACGACCTGGCGGTGCTGCTGAGCGAGCGGTTCGCCGCCGCCCGCGCGCCAGCGCCGGACCCGGCGCCAGACCAGTCCGCGGCACCTGTTCCGGCGGGGTCACGTGGTTCCCGCCCGCTGCCGGTGGGCACCACCTCGCTGGTCGGGCGGGAGCAGGCCATCGGCGAGGTCGCCGCCCTGGTGGGGCGGCCCGGGGTGCGGCTCGTCACGCTCACCGGGCCGGGCGGGGTCGGCAAGACCCGGCTGGCGGTGGCGGTCGGCGAGCGGCTGCGTGATCGGTTCGATGCGGGAACGGCGTTCGTGCCGCTGGCGGCGGTTACCGACCCCCGGCTGGTGCTGGCCGGCGTCGGCCGGGCGGTGGGCGCCGACCTGGCGGGGACCGGCTCGCCGGTAGACGCGCTGGCCGAGCAGATCGGCGACGGCGCCTGGCTGCTGATCCTGGACAATATGGAGCAGGTGACCGGGGCCGCCCGCGACCTGGGCGAGCTGCTGACCCGCTGCCCCGGCGTGACGATCCTGGCCACCAGCCGCACGGCACTGGGGCTGGAGGCCGAGCAGGAGTACCCGGTGCCGCCGCTGCCGCTGCCGGCCGGCCC
>DATINY010000253.1:0-13149 GCA_035473755.1 Streptosporangiaceae bacterium | reverse complement strand
CGGCAACGAACGCCAGCGCGGCGGCGGCCATGCCGAGGGGCGCCAGGCCGGCTGCGTACCCGGCCACCCCGATGATGCTGACGACCAGGCCGACTCCCTGGGAGAACCGCGGCCCGGCCGCGTCCTCCATCTCCCGGGGCGTGCCCAGCCGCGGCCTGACCAGCCAGCGGTAGATCAGGCCGTAAGGCGCGTAGGACAGGCCCAGCACCGCGCCCACCCCGAACACGGCCGCCTGGGCGGCCAGCAGCCACCCGCTGCCGGTGAGGATGACCGCGGCGAGGACCGCGGCGGACAGCGCCGCGCTGAAACGCTGACCTCTCGGATCGACCTTCATGCCCTGGCCACCTCTTCAAGCTCTTCAGGCAATTGCGGGATGTGATTGTCGGAGCGCGCCGCCAGGCACGGTCAAGGGCCGGCCCGGCCGGGAGCCGGCGATCAGGCGGCCTGGCGCCGGTGCGGCGGCCCGGGACACAGCGCCGTCGCCACGCGACAGTAGTCAACGGTGCGCCGCCTGGTCAGCAGCGCCGGCGTGCGCCACGCCGGCGCCTGCCAGGCATCCGGCCTGCCGGCGTTGGTGGCGGTGGGCATGGCTCTGATGCTATGCGCGCCCCTGCCGGAAGTCACTTGCCCTCTGCTCGGTAGGTTTCGGCTGGCCACGCTAGCAGCTGCCGGGGCAGGCGACGCGGACATGAGCGGAAAGCTCACGGCGCTGCCTCCCCCGTGGCCAGGGCGAGCGCGGCGACCACATCGGCGCGGCGCGGCAGCCCGCTGGCCCGGCGCGTTACCTGCCCGCGCGGGCCGAGCACGAGCACGGTCGGGGTCCGCCGGATATCGAGCTGCCGGGCCAGATCCATGCGCGCTGCCACGTCGATCTCGACGTGCGCCACGCCATCGCTGCGGCCGGCCACGTCCGAAAGCAGCTGCCGCGTCGCCCGGCACGGGGCGCAGAAAGCGGAGGAGAACTGCAGCAAGGTGGCCTGGGCGCCGAGCGGCTGGCCCAGCTCGTCCTCGGTCAGCCGCGGCACCACTGATTCCCGCATCCGCCCATTGCGGCGGCGCCAGGCGAAACCGCTGGCGGTCGCCAGGACGACGACGGCGCCAAGCACCATCACACCGGCTGCCATGGTCGCTACAGCACGGCCCGCGCCCGCCGCATTCCCGGCAGCACGTCCCGGTCGCTACGGCGCGCTCACCGAGGCGAGCACCTTGCCGCCCGCGGTCACCTGGAAGCTCTGCAGGTTCGTGTCGGTCAGTGAGGTCGAGGCGGGATACCAGGCCGGCCGGCCCTGGTACTCCACCCGCCAGCCACCCACCATGATGTGGTGGCCCTGAGCGTCGGTGACCTGGAACTGGCAGACCGTCCCGGCCGGGATGCCCGAGACCTGCGCGGTCATGAGGGTTCCCCAGTGCACCGAGGCGTACTTCACGGTCAGGGTCGCCCCGGTGCGGCCGTCGACCGCGGAGACCGTATGCCAGGTGTGACTGGCCTGCCCGTGCGCGGCCGGCGGCGTAGCCGGGCCGGAGCCCAGCAGGCTCGCCCCCGCCGCGCCCGCCCCGAGGGCCAGCACGGCCACGGCCGCCGCTGCCGCCAGCTCGCGCCAGCGGCGGACCCGCCGCGCCTGCGTCGTCCGTGCCAGCAACGCCGGCAGCAGCTGGTCGGGCGGCGTCTCGTCCGTGGCGGAGTCGGCCTGGTCGGCCACCGCCAGCCGTTCCGCCTCGGCCATGGGCACCCGGCGCAGCAGCGCCGGCAGCCCGGCCAGGCTGGCCAGTTCCTCCCGGCAGTCGGCGCAGGTCGCGAGGTGCTCGTCCACCTGGGCCCGGTCACTGGGCTCGATCGCGCCCAGCACGTAGACGCCGAGCGAGTGCCGGATCTCACGGCAGCTTGCCGCACTGCTCATGGCGCAAGCCCCCGTTCTTCCAGAGCAAGTTTGAGCGCGCGAAGCGCATAGAAGGCGCGGGACTTGACGGTCCCGGCCGGGATGCCGAGCACGACGGAAGCCTCTGCCACCGACCGCCCCAGGTAGTAGGTCTCCAGCAGGACCCGGCGATGTTCGGGGCGGAGCGTCGCGAGAGCGTCGGCCACCGCCCAGGATTCGAGCACACGATCAGCCTCGTCGGGAACGGGTACAAGTTCAAGCGCACCCTCCCCGACCTCCTGCGGCCGTGCCTTCCTGGCCCGGTGCGCGTCCACCGCAAGGTTGCGCGCGACCGCGAACAGCCACGGCCGGGCCGGGCGCTCCGCGATCGCCTCGGGATGTTGCCAGGCCCGGAAAAGCGTTTCCTGCACGATGTCCTCGGCTCGCTGCCTGTCTCCGTCCGTCATCCGCAGCGCGTACCGCAGCAAGGGAGCGGCGTGCTCCGCATAGAGCTCACGGACCAGCGACTCATCGCTGACCCGGCCCTTGGGGGCCTGGGCCCCCGTACCACCCTGACGCGCCACATCTTTGTCACGGCCCCGAGGTTCAGCCGGTTCATCGCGGGAGTTCATACCGGTCTCACCGGGCCTTTCAGCCGCCGGCGAAGGGCGGCAGGACCTCGACCACTGCTCCCTCGCGCAGGGTGACGCTGCCAGGCGGCCGGTTGGCCGCCTGCTCACCGTCGATAAGGAACGAGGACCGGGCCAGGACCCCCTCGAGCGCGGCCGCGGCCGGGTGGCGCGCCAGCACGGCGGCGAGCAGTTCCGCCAGCGTGCCCGCGGTGAGGATCTCCTCGGCGACCCCGGAGGCCTGCTTCGCGGCCGCCCAGTAGCGCACGGTCACCATTGCCATGTCGGCTATCCTCGCTCTCATCGGATCCGGGCGACGCTGCCCGCCGGCCCATCCATAGTCAGTCTCTCCCCGGAGAGCACTTCACGGCGGAGGTGGCAGCAGTTGAGTGAGCTCCTCCTGCTCACCAGCGCCGCCGAACCGCCCGGGGAGATCCTGCCAGCGATCGGCCTGCTGCTCCACACGATCAGGACCGCCCCGGCCGAGGCCGCGGCGCTGGCGGACCCGCCCCCGGCGGACGCGGTCCTGGTCGATGCCCGGCGTGACCTGGCCCGGGCCAGGGAACTGTGCCGGCTGCTGCGGGGGGCGGGCATCGAGGTCCCGCTCCTGGCCGTCCTGACCGAGGGTGGCCTGGCCGCCGTGACGGCCGACTGGGGCACCGACGAGGTGATCCTCAACACGGCCGGGCCGGCCGAGGTCGAGGCCAGGCTGAGGCTGGCCATCGGACGGCAAGCCACCCATGCGCCGGCGGCGCCGGACGAGATCCGCTCCGGCGAACTCGCCATCGATGAGGCCACCTACAGCGCGCGGCTCCGTGCCCGCGTCCTGGATCTCACGTTCAAGGAGTTCGAGCTGCTGAAGTTCCTCGCCCAGCATCCCGGCCGGGTCTTCACCCGCGCCCAGCTGCTGCAGGAGGTGTGGGGCTATGACTACTTCGGCGGCACCCGGACGGTGGACGTCCACGTGCGCCGGCTGCGGGCCAAGCTCGGCACGGAGCATGAGTCACTGATTGGTACCGTGCGCAACGTGGGCTACCGCTTCGTTCCGCTGAAGCCGGATGATGGCGGCCGTGGGCATCCGCGCGGCGCCGGTGACGTCTCGCGGGCGCGGGGCGACGGCCAGCCGAGCGGCGGGGACCGCGGCCCGCTTTCCCCGCCCGCCCTGATGAAACCAAGGAGATCCAGCCCTGCACGAGCGGACCGCTGAAGACGAGCCGGGAGCCCGCGCCGGCGGCACCGGCGGGCCGGCTGCTGTCACCGTGCGCGGCCGGATCAGCCCGGCCGAGGCGCAGGCCGTGCTGCGGCTCGCGGCCGCCGCGGCGGCGGAGGACGGCGTGGGGCCGCTGTCGGAGCAGACCGTGCTGCACGTCCGGCACGGCGGTGATCCGGGCGCCCGCAACCTGCTCCTGTGGCGGGGCGGCGACCTGGCCGGCTTTGCCCATCTGGACGCGGCAACCGATCCCGCCGAGGCCCGCAGCGGCGAGCTCGTCGTCCATCCGGCCCACCGCAGGCAGGGGCTGGGGCGCGATGCTCGTGCGGGCGGTCACCGCCGAGGCCGGGAGCCGCCCGGTGCGGCTCTGGGCGCACGGCGACCGGCCCGCCGCCGCCGCCCTGGCCGCCGGTACCGGGCTCACCCGGACGCGTGCCCTGTGGCGGATGAGCCGCTCGTTGCGCGTCCCGCTGGCCGAGCCCCGCCTGGTCCCGGGGATCTCGGTGCGCACCTTTGTCCCCGGCCAGGACGAGCCGGAGTGGGTAGCGCTCAACGGCCGCGCCTTCGCGGCTCAGCCCGAGCAGGGCAGGTGGACCACCCAGGACATCGACGGGCGCGAGCGCGAGCCCTGGTTCGATCCGGCCGGGTTCTTCCTCGCCGAGCGGGACGGGCACATGGTCGGCTTCCACTGGACCAAGATCCACCCGGCGGGTCCCGGGCCGGGGAGCGGCCCGGTGGGTGAGGTCTATGTGATCGGGATCGACCCGGCCGAGCAGGGCAGCGGGCTGGGCCGCGCCCTGACCCTGGTTGGCCTGCGCTACCTGCGGGACCGGGGACTGGCTGAGGTCATGCTCTATGTCGAGGAGTCGAATCCCGCGGCGATCAGGCTCTATGAGTCGCTCGGCTTCTCCCGCGCCGGGACCGACGTCATGTACGGAGGCGGCCTCACGCGACCGACTTGACCCCGAGCACCTCGTCCAGCTCCTCGGGGGTGAGCCGATGGTCACTCGCAGCGACGGCACTGAGCACGTCGGCCACCAGCTCGATCTCGTCGAACGCCACGATGTCGTGGACACGAGGATCGAGACGCTCACGCACCGCGCTCACCTCCATCGCCGAGCGGATCCGCAGCAAGCCCTGCTACCAGGCTACGCGCGGCCCGGCGCCCCCGCATGACCCAACTGGACCATTCCCGGACCACACCCGGGGGGTTTTGCCAACTCCGGGTAACAATTCCAAAAAGATTGCAGCGCCGTATCCAAGAACCCGGTAAAAGTTCCTCCCTTACCGGGCCGGAGGCGCCGGGGACCGCCGGGCCGCGAGGCGGCGGCAGGTCAGGCCGCAGGCCGCCGGGCGCCCCGGGTCAGGGGGAGCCGCCGGGCCCGGTCCAGTCCACGCCGGCGTGACGCGCCGCGCGCCGGACATACCCGGCGGCGGTATCCGCGAATGTAACCCGGTCGGCGTCGGTCAGTTCGCGGACCACCCGCCCCGGGACACCGGCCACCAGGACGCCGGGCGGGATCTGCTGGCCGGGCCGGACGACCGTGCCCGCCGCCACCAGCGACCCGGCGCCGATGCGCGCGCGCCCGAGGACGACCGCCCCGATCCCGATGAGCGCACCGGCCCCCACGTGTGCGCCGTGCACGGTCGCCCGGTGCCCCAGCGAGACCCGCTCGTCCAGGATCACCGGCTCGCCGGGGTCCACATGCAGGCAGCACTGGTCCTGGATGTTGCACTCCGGGCCGACCATGATCTCGTCCTCATCGGCCCGCAGCACCGAGCCGTACCAGACGTTGGCCGCCCGGCCCACCGTCACCCGGCCCACCAGCACCACGCCGGGAGCGATCCACGCATCGGGATGGACCGACGGCGTCACCCCGTCCAGGGTCCCGAGATGGTAGCTGCCCACCAAAACGCCTCCTGACCTCTAAGTAAAGGCAAAGCCCGGCCGCCTCACCGGCCCGCGCCACCGGGGCAGACGGGGCGGAGGCGCCGCCATGGGCGGCCGGGGCCGAACTGGCCTGGGATGTCACGGTAATCGCGGCAAAACGGGATAATCGTCCGTTTCGGTTGCGCCCGGGTGTGGTAAGGGACGAGAGTCGTGCCCGTTGCCGCCATATCCCCGACCGTAACCTCGCCCGCCATCCCGGGCGACAAGTCCGAGCCGCCCTGGGCGGCCGGCTCCCGAGACCGCCAGCTCAGCTACCCCGGGTCGCGCCACCGGATTTGACCCGGCCACATTCCTTCTGGGTGCCACCATGACTGATGACGCAGACCTGATGCCCGACCTGGACGGGGAAGGCACCTTCGAAGTCCAGATGCGCGGATACAGCCGCCGCCAGGTGGATGAGTTCATCGCGCGTTCCCGCAGCCAGACCCGTGACCTGGAGGAGCGGCTCTCGCAGGCGCTCGACGAGACCGAGCGGGTCCGGCTGGAACTGACCGCCGCGCGCCAGGGCCTGAGCGGCAAGCCCGCCCACGAGGAGATCAGCGAGCGGGTCGGCCAGATCCTGAAGCTCGCCGACGACGAGGCCAAGGCCCAGCGCAACCGCGCCCAGGACGAGATCGGCAAGCAGCGCGAGGACGCCAAGAAGGAAGCCGACCGGATCCGCACCGAGGCGCGTGAGCAGACCGAGCGGATGCTGACCGCCGCGCAGGAGCAGGCGGAGAACGCGATAGCGACCGCCCGGGCCGAAGCGGACAAGATGCGCAACTCGGCCCGCCTGGAGACCGAGCGGGCCATCAACGAGGCGACCAAGGACGCCGAGAGCACGCTCGCCACCGCCAAGGCACAGGCCAAGCAGATGCTGGACGAGGCCACCGTCCGCGCCAGCGCCATCCACGACGGGGCCGAGCGGCGCCTCAACCTGCTGACGTCCCGGCACACCGAGACGATGCGGCGGCTCACCGAGATCCGCGACGTGGTCACCAACCTGGTGGCCAGCGAGACATCGCGCGGCTCGCTGGAAGACGAGGTCGCCAAGTCGGTCGCCAACACGTTCGCCGCGGGCGGCGGCCCCGCGGCCACGGGCGGCCGGCAGGGCGGCGCGGCCGAGGGCCGGCGCGGCCCGACCGGCCGGGCCGGCGCACGCGAACCCGGCCAGGAGCGCGACAAGGGCGCCGAGATGCCGGTCCCGGCCGGGGCCGGCCACCACAGCCAGCACCCCGCCGGCGGGGCCGAGGCCCGGACCGCGGGCGCGGCCGCCCCGGCCCGGCCCGCGCCGGATAACGGCAGCGCCGAGACCCCCGGCATCGGCGACAACGTCCGGGTGCTGCCGGAGTGAGGCTGCCGCTGCCTGCCTGACGAGCCAGCCCCCGCTCCCCGCCAGGCAGGCGGCGCACCTCGCCGGCCGCCCACCTGCCCGCCGTCCCCGGAGCGGGATCGCCTCTGGTCAGGCGGAGAGCGCGTCGATCCGCCGCAGGATCACTCCCTCCCGCAGCGCCCACGGGCAGATTTCGAGCTCGTTCAGGCCGAACAGGTCCATCGCCGCGTCGGCCACCAGCGCGCCCGCGGCGAGCTGCGGCGCACGGGTGCGCGACACCCCGGGCAGGTCGGCGCGCTCGGACACTGACATAGCCGACAGGCGTTTGGCCTGTTCCGCGATGTCGGCGTGGCTGACCACCCGCCGGACGTAGGAACCCTCGCCCGACGGCGCCGCCCCCGCGATCCTGGCCAGCTGCCGGAAGCTCTTCGAGGTGGCCACGGCACGGTCGGCGGGCCCGAGCCGGGTCACCTCACCGGCCCGGCGGGCGATCTCGGCCCGCACGTGCCGGCGCAGCTGGCGCGTCTCGTCGGCCGAGGGCGGATCGCCGATGAGCCAGTCCCTGGTCAGCCTGCCCGCGCCGAGCGGCAGCGAGATCGTCACGTCGGGCACCTCGTCGATGCCAACGGCGATCTCCAGTGAGCCGCCGCCGATGTCGAGCATGAGAACCTTCCCCGAGGACCAGCCGAACCAGCGGCGGACGGCCAGGAACGTCAGCCGCGCCTCTTCCGGCCCGGGCAGCACCGCGATGTCGACGCCGGTGGCGGACCTGACCGAGGCGAGGACGGCATCGCCGTTGGACGCGTCACGAACCGCCGAGGTGGCGAAGGCGAGCAGCTCTTCCACGCCCTTGTCCTCGGCAATCTGCAGCGCCTCCGCCACGAAGGCCCGCAGCCGCAGGGCACAGCTGCGGGACAGCTTCCCGTCCTCCAGGCTGTTCCCGAGCTGGAGCTCTGCCTTGTGGGAGAACACCGGCAGGGGCCGCCCGCCCTGGTGGGCGTCGACCACCAGGAAGTGAACAGTGTTGGACCCCACGTCCAGGACACCAAGTCGCATACATTGACGCTACTGGGCCTGGCCAAAAGCGAGGAGCCCCGGCCAGGTCACGATTAGGAGGCCGACATGCCCGGCGCCGCGCGCGCATTAAGGATCGAGCCGTCCCCCAAGCGGGTGCGCACCTATCTCGCCGGCCAGCTCGTCGCCGACACCCTCCACCCGGTGCTGGTCTGGGAGGGACCGAACTACCCCGTCTACTACCTGCCGGCGGCCGACATCCGGGCCGAGCTGGTCCCGGCCGGCCGGACCCAGCACTCCCCCAGCCGCGGCGAGGCGGAGATCCTCGATGTCAAGGTGGCGAGCGCGACCGCCCCGGGGGCCGCGCTGCGCTATCCCGAATCCCCGCTGGCGGAACTGCGCGGCCTGGTCCGGCTGGACTGGAACGCGATGAGCGAGTGGCTGGAGGAGGACGAGCCGGTCTACACCCACCCGCGCGACCCGTACAAGCGGGTGGACATCCTGGCCAGCTCCCGGCACGTTCGGGTCGAGATCGACGGGGTCACCGTCGCCGATTCCCGCCAGCCCCGCATTCTCTTCGAGACCGGCCTGCCGCCCCGCTATTACCTGCCCCTCGCCGACCTGCGGATGGACCTGCTCCGGCCGTCGGATGCCGTGTCCCACTGCCCGTACAAGGGGACCGCCAGCTACTGGTCGGTGGACACGGGGCAGGCGGAGCACCGCGACATCGTGTGGATGTACCGTGCCCCGCTGCCGGAGAGCCAGAAGGTCGCCGGACTGGCCTGCTTCTACAACGAGAAGGTGGATCTCTACCTGGACGGGGAGCGGCTGGAGCGCCCGCGCACGCCCTTCAGCTGACGGGCGGCGGGCCGCCCGTCCCGGCCTCCGGCTGGCCGTCGGTGTCCTCGCTCCGCGCCAGCGACGGGCCACGGCGGGCGGAGATCGCGCGGGAGGCGGATTCCGTCTCCCGCATCACCCGCAGGATGTTGCCGCCGGCCAGCTGCATGCAGTCCTGCTCGCTCCAGCCCCGCTCCAGCAGTTCCGCGACGAGCGCCGGGTAACACGACACATCGCCCAGGCCGTCCGGGAGGTCCTCGGTGCCGTCGAAATCCCCGCCGATACCGACGTGATCCACCCCCGCCACCTCGCGCACATGCTCGACATGGTCGGCGACCTGGGCCAGCGTGGCCCGCGGCGCGGGGTTGCGGCGTGCGTACTCCTCCCGCGCCGCCCGGCTGGCCTGGTCCCAGGGGTCCAGCCCGCGCCGCTTCATCTCGGCGTCGAGCCCCAGGTGCCACTCCCGGCACTGCTGGGAGACGAACGCGGGCACGAACGTGACCATGCAGACGCCGTTGTTGCCCGGCAGCCGGGCGAGCATCTCGTCCGGCACGTTGCGCGGATGATCACACAGCGCCCGGGCGCTGGAGTGCGAGTAGATGACCGGCGCCTCCGCCGCGTCGAACGCGTCGCGCATGGTCGGCGGCGCGGTGTGGGACAGGTCGACGAGCATCCCCAGCCGCTGCATCTCCGCCACCACCTCGCGGCCGAACGCGGTCAGGCCTTCGGCGGCGGGCTCGTCGGTGGCCGAGTCCGCCCACGGCACGTTGGCGTTGTGGGTGAGCGTCAGGTAACGCACCCCGAGCCGGTAGAGCGCCCGGAGCGCGCCGAGCGAGCTGCCGATGCTGTGCCCGCCCTCGGCGCCGATCAGCGACGCGATCCTGCCCGCGGCGAAGATCCGTTCCACGTCGGCGGCGGTCAGCGCCAGCTCCAGCCGGTCCGGGTAGCGGCCGGCCATGCGGTGGACGAAGTCGATCTGCTCCAGGGTGACGGCGACCGCGGCCTCCCCCGCCAGCGACACCGGCACGTACACGGACCAGAACTGCGCCCCGACGCCGCCCTCGGCCAGGCGGGGCAGGTCGGTGTGGGTGAATCCGACCGGGCCGGCCAGGTTGGTCCCGGCCAGATCCTGGCTGCCCGCCTCGCGCAGCGCCCAGGCGAGATCGTTGTGCCCGTCCACGAGCGGGCTGCGGCGCAGCAGCGCCCGGGCATCGTCGAGGCGGCTGGTCACCGGCCCAGCCTACGCACCCGCCGCGGGCCTCTCACAGCGACAGGACGGCGGCGCCGCGCACCCGGCCATCCGCCAGGTCGGCCAGTGCCTGGCCAGCCCGGCCGAAGGGGTAGGGGGTGGTGGTGACCTTGATCCGGAGACGCTGGGCCAGGGTGAGGAAGTCGGTCGCGTCACCGCGGGTGTTGGCCGTGACGCTGCGCAGCGTCCGCTCCTGGAACAGGTGGCGGGCGTAGTTCAGGGACGGGATGTCGGTCAGGTAGATGCCGGCGATGGCCAGCGTGCCGCCCCGGCCGAGCGCGGCGAGCGCCGACGGCACCATGTCCCCCACCGGGGCGAAGATGATCGCGGAGTCGAGCGGCTCCGGGGAGAGGTCATAGGAGTCCTGCGCGGACGCTGCCCCCAGGCTCAGCGCCAGCTCCCGGGCGTCGTCACCCCGGGTGAACACATGGACGACGGCGCCCTGCGCGATCGCTATCTGGGTCGCCAGGTGCGCCGACCCGCCGAAGCCCCAGACGCCCAGCGTCCCGCCCGGCGGGACCTCCGCGCGCAGCAGCGCCCGGTACCCGATGATCCCGGCGCACAGGAGCGGGGCGAGCTCGGTGTCGGAGAACCCCTCCGGCAGCGGGTGCGCATAGGCGTCGGCGACCGTGAGGTACTCGGCGTAACCGCCGTGGATGTCCCAGCCGGTGTAGATGGACGCCGGGCAGAGGTTCTCCTTGCCGTGGCGGCAGTACTCGCAGGTGCCGTCGGTCCTGGCCAGCCAGGCCGCGCCCACCCGGTCACCGGGGGCGAACCGGAATGTTCCCCCGCCCGGGCCGGCGGGCCCGGTCGCCACCACCTCGCCGACGACCTCGTGGCCGGGGGTGACATCGGGCGCACGCGGCGGCAGGTCACCCTCCGCCAGGTGCAGGTCGGTGCGGCAGACACCGCACGCCCGGACCCGGACCAGCAGCTCCCCAGGACCGGGCTCGGGGACCTCCCGCTCGGTCAGCCGGAGCGGGCCGGAGGCCACCGGCGCCACCGGGCCGGGTTTATGAACCACCCATGCGCGCATGGGCCCACGCTAACTCCGGCTCCGGCCCATCAGGAAAGTGACCCGGCCGACATTCGCCACCAGGCAGGAAGGCGACGAACGGTCGTATCTATATGCAACTTAGCGGATTCATACCGTGCTGAACCCGCTATCCTGCTACGCTCGCTGGCCTTGGGGGGTTTGCGAATCTCCTTCGTAGCAATGCTGTTACGCGCCTGTGTCCGTTCCCGTCCCCGTCACACCCCGAGGCCCGAGCATGAGATGGCGTCTGCGGTCAGTCCGCACGAGGATCCTTCTGCTCGTTCTTGTTCCCGTGCTTTCCCTGATCGGGATCTACGTGTTCGCTATCGGCAGCACCGCCAGGGACGCGGTGAACCTGTCCAGGGCGAACACGGTGAAGAACACCCTAGGTGAACCAATAGCCGGGTTCATGGCCCAGCTGAGCAGCGAGCGCCTGCTGGCAATCGTTTACATGTCCTCCCCCAGCGGCGCGAATCTCGCCAAGCTGAATGTGCAGGAGACAAAGACCAACGCGGTGACGACCAGCCTGCGCGCCGCCCTCACCTCCGGCTCGACCATGGGCGACGCGTCCCCCCAGGAGAAGCAGGCCATCGCGGGCCTCCTCCGGGGCATGGCCAGCCTGCCCAGCCTGCGTTCACAGGTCTCCGCCCAGATCATCCCCAGCTCGCGGGCGTTCAACGAGTACAACGCCATCGTCCAGGAGTCCAACCGGGTCCTGAGCGCGGCGATCCGCCAGCAGAACAACGCGCAGGTGGTGGCCCAGGGACTGGCGTTCGTGCGGATGGGCCAGTCGTCGGACATGCTGGCGCAGGAGAACACGCTGCTGACGGCCGGCCAGACCAGCCACCAGTTCACCCCGGCCGACCTCCAGGCCTTCACCCAGCTCGTGGGGGCCCGCCGGGCGTTCTACAACCTGACGCTCCCCGACCTCGACCCCCAGTACCGCGCCTACTACGCCCGCGCCGTCAGCCCGCGCGTGTACCTGTCGCTGCTGTCGCTGGAGAACACGGTCGTCGGCACCCGGCCGGGAGCCGTGCCGCCGGTCTCGCCGCTCGCGTGGCAGCAGGCGGCCGGGCAGGTCGGCACCGGTCTCCTTTCGGCCAGCCAGCAGGCAGCAAGCGCGCTCACCAGCCAGGCCAACAGCCAGGCCACCGGCGCCTACCTCCGGCTGATCCTGGTCGGCGGCCTCGGCCTGGTCGCGATCGCCATCTCCATCGCCCTGGGCCTGTGGATCGGGCGCCGCCTGGTGCGCGAGCTGTCCTCCCTCCGGGAGACCGCGCTGGAACTGGCGAACGAGCGCCTGCCCGACGTGGTGAGCCGGCTGGCGGCGGGCGAGGAAGTGGACGCGTCCGCCCAGGCGCCGCCCAACACCGCCACCTCCGATGAGGTCCGCCAGGTCGGCGAGGCCTTCGCCACGGTGCAGCAGACGGCGGTGGAGGCGGCCGTCGGGCAGGCCAAGCTCCGCGAGGGCATCAGCCACATCTTCCGCAACCTGGCCCGGCGCAGCCAGTCGCTCCTGCACCGGCAGCTGACGCTGCTGGACGCCATGGAACGGCGGGCCAGGGATCCGCAGGAGCTCGACGACCTGTTCCGGGTGGACCATCTCGCCACCCGCATGCGCCGGCACGCCGAGAGCCTCATCATCTTGTCCGGCGAGGCACCCGCGCGCGGCTGGCGCAACCCGGTGCCGCTGGTGGACGTGCTCCGGGCGGCGGTCGCCGAGGTGGAGGACTACACCCGGATCAAGGTCTCGGCGACCACGCAGGCCTCGCTGGCCGGGCCCGCGGTCGGCGACGTCATCCACATGATCGCCGAACTGGCCGAGAACGCGACCATCTACTCGCCCCCGCAGACACCGGTGTCGATCACCGGCAGCGTCGTGGGCCAGGGCTTCGCGGTGGAGATCGAGGACCGCGGGCTGGGCATGAGCACGGCCCACCGGGACGAGATCAACGCCCAGCTGGAGAACCCGCCGGCGTTCGACCTTTCCGGCAGCGATCAGCTCGGCCTCTTCGTCGCCGGCCAGCTCGCCAAGCGGCAGAACATCCGGATCTC
>DATINY010000252.1:0-10987 GCA_035473755.1 Streptosporangiaceae bacterium | reverse complement strand
CGGACGTGGTGACGGCGGTGGGGTTCGGCCGCGCCCATGACCTGCCGATCTCGGTGCGCGCGGGCGGCCACGGCGTCGCGGGCCGGGCCGTCTGCGACGGCGGCCTGGTCATCGACCTGCGGGCGATCAGCCAGGTGCGGGTCGACCCGGGACGAAGGCTGGCCCTGGCCGGCGCAGGCGCGCTGAACGGCGAGTTCGACGCGGCCACCCAGCGCCACGGCCTGGCCACCACCGCGGGCATCGTCAGCCACACCGGGCTGGCCGGGCTCACCCTGGGCGGCGGGATCGGCTGGCTGGCCCGCCAGTGCGGAGCCACCTGCGACAACCTCACCGGCGCCCAGGTTGTCACGGCCGGCGGCGAGGTCGTGGAGGCAGCCGACGACCCCGACCTCCTGTGGGCACTGCGCGGCGCGGGCGCGAACTTCGGTGTGGTCACCCGGCTGGACCTGGCCGTGCACCGCGTCGGGCCGCGGGTGGCCGCGGGCGTGCTGGCCTTCCCGGCCGAGGGGGCCGCCCCGGTCCTCGCGGGGTACGCCGCGCTCGCCAGCACAGCTCCCCGGGAGCTGGGCACGATCGTCAACCTGCGGCATGCTCCGCCGGCACCCTGGCTGCCGCCGGGCCTGCACGGCCGGCCGGTGGTGCTCATCGGCGTGTGCTGGACCGGCGCGGACGAGGGCCTGGACCGGCTCCTCGCGCCCTTGCGCGCGCTGCGGCCGCTGGCCGACACCGTCGGCGCGGTGCCCTACACCGAGCATCAGCGGCTCTTCGACGCCGCCGTGCCGCACGGCCTGCATTACTTCTGGCGCTCGGATTACGTCACGGGCCTGGGCGGCCAGGTAGCCGAGGCGCTCAGCGAGCACTCATGGTCGATGCGGAACCGCCGCTCGTACACGATCATCTTCCACCTCGGCGGCGCGCTGGCCGATCTCGACCCCGGGGCCGCCGCGTTCAGCGGCCGGCACGACGGGTTCGCGATCAACATCAACGCGGTGTGGGCGCCGCCCGAGCCGGACGACGTCGCGTGGGTCAGGGAGCAGTGGGCCCGCATCCACGGGTTCTCGGCCGGTGTGTACGTCAATTTCCTCGACGATGAGCCGGCCCAGCGGACCCAGGCCGCCTACAGCGCCGCCTCCTACCGCAGGCTGGTCGAGGTCAAGCGCCGGTATGACCCGGACAACGTGTTCCGCTCCAACCACAACATCGACCCAGCGGTCAGGCCCGGCCCGGCCGGGCGTTAGCGGTGCGCTGCGCCATGCCTTCCCGGACCGCGGGGGCGAAGCCAGACCACGCGAACCAGGTGGGCACCTGCCGGCGGACCGCGGGCGCGCAGTCGAGCTCCAGGCGGCCGGATCGCTGCGCGTCGGGCAGGGCAAGCTCGCCCGTGTACACCTGGTAGAGCGTCCTGGCATCGGACCGGAAGACGGCGTCAACGCCGAAGCCCGGATCGTGCATGCACACCGACACGTCCTCCGGCTGGATGACCAGCCAGTACCTGCGCACCGGCGGCCCGGTCACGGCGAACTGAACCACGACCCGGCGGTCCGGCAGCCGCTCCCACGCAAGATGGCGGCTGATCCACTGGACGACGAGGTCCGGGTCGAGCTCGGCCGGGTCGGGGTCACCGAACGCCCACTTGGCTCCCCAGTTGCCGATCGCCCGGACGACCGGGCGCAGATCGCGCCCGGCCTGTGTCAGCAGGTACAACGACCGCTGCCCGTCGGCATCGGCGTGCCGCTCGACCAGGCCGACCCGCTGCAGGTGCCGGAGCCGCTGGGCGAGGACGGACCGGGAGATGCCGGGCAGGAAGCGCTCCAGCTCGTTGAAGCGCTGGACCCCGAACAGCATCTCCCGGATGATCAGCAGCGTCCAGCGGTCGCCGAGCACCTCGGCCCCCCTGGCCAGCGGGCAGTACTGCCCGTACCGCTGCATGTTTCCCAGTATCGCAGTTGACATCCACCCGCCCTGGGGACGGGATTCCTCCTGCGCGGCTTACGCTGCGGCGCAGGCTGGTTCCCGCCGCCGGCGGCGACTGGTTGCGGAGGCTCGCCCGCGCTATCCGCCGTCACCAGCGGTCTCCGGAAAGCGCACGCACCCGGTGACCGGCCGTGCCATGGTCTAGATAGCAGCGCAGCCCGTGAGCGGGGCCGGCGTCGCGGCGGTGGACGGGCTGGCATAGGTCAGCTGACTCAGCCTGGCCGGGATGGACGAGCTGACGCCGGCCTTCGTGAGCCAGCCCGCGAACACCTGCGGAGGGTGTTGTGAGTGCACTGAGCTGGGGCTTCGTAGCCGTGGGGGTTATCGCGCTCTGCGTGCTGGTCGCCTTGTCCCTCGCGTTCCGGCTGGATTTCGTCCTGATCGGCCTCATGGTGGTGGCCGCCCTGGCGGCGACCTACATCGCGGGGCGGCTCGACAAGCGGAAATCGCGGGGCCCGTGGGCCAAGGGAAGCGGTGACAGCTGAGCCAGGTGGGCCACCAGTCCCGCTACCGGCGACGTCTGCCTGCTCGCCGGGTGGCGCAGCACCTCGCCCCGCTCGAATGTAGGGATTTCCCGGAACGTCGAGATCATCCAGGGCGGTGTGGACCTGCTGGCTTCGCGGCGCCCGAACTGGGCAGCGTTGCCTGTCGCGGCACTAGCCACGGTTTCCTGATCTTCGTAGCGGGCAGGGTCCGGGTGGACGCTGGGCAGCGCTGTGGTCAGCACAGGAGGGGCGCCATGGACCAGTACGTCATCTTGCGGCGGAGCGGATGGCAGTCGCCGGCGGAGCTTCAGGAAGCCGCGGAGCGGTCGACCCAGGTCGGGAACGACGAGATGGCCGACGAGGTGCGGTGGATCCGCAGCTACGTCCTGAATGAGGACGAAGGCTCGGTCGGCACCGTGTGCATCTACGAGGCGGTCAGCCCGGAGGCGCTGCGCAAGCACGCGTCGCTGGCGGACCTCCCGGCAGACGAGATCATCCCGGTCGCGGACACGGTGATAGTGCGCGACGATCCGTAGCCAGAACGGGCGCGGTTAACGCGGCCATCCGTGGGCCGCTCACTGCCTGCTGGAAGCTGCTCCCGCGCCGGGCCGGGGCGCCCGGCTCATGAGGAGCCGGCGGCGTCCCGGTTCCCGCCCGTCTGCCCGGTGCTCTTATAGCCCCAGAACATGTACCAGACGAAGGCGGCAGCGGCCAGCGCGGCGCAGGCTATGGCGAACAGGGTCACGGCTCCGTCGACGTGATGGGCGAGGGCCGACACGCCGGAGCAGGCACCCGGCCCCGGACGCGGGTTCGGCCCCGCCCCGCACGGGCTGGCCAGGCGGTTCGTCGCCTGCAAGACGATCTCGCCGATGATCGCGAGCGTCATCGCGACGCCCAGGAAGTCCTTGGCGATGCTGGACGGCGGCCACCGGGCGGCGGCGGACGGGTCCCGGCCGGCCTGCCACCGCTGCCAGCATCTGGCCCGGCCCGCCGGTTCGCCTGATCCCATGTCTTAATGGGTTCCCCCGTCAGCGCCGCCCGGAACCCCGGGCCGGGCTGCCGCCGGTGGTCAGCGGGCGCCCAGCGCGTCCAGGACCGGCTCCGGGTCAGGTTCCCCGGCCGGCCGACGCCAGGGGGCAGCACCCAGGACCGCGACGCCGAGCAGCACCACCAGCGGTGCCGTGCCCGGGTCGGTGGCCAGGCCCGACCACGGCTGGCCCATGCCCTGGCCGGCCACCCAGTAGACGAGCGACAGCCCGCAGCCCACGATGACGGCCGCAAGCCTCACATGGGACGCCCGGAGCGCGCCGGCGCCGGCGAAGGCCTGCAGCACGACGAGATCAATAACGATCGACACGCCGCTGCCGGGCACCAGGGCAGCCAGGTGCGCGTCGATGGGCGCGAGCCATGGGGGCGCACCTGACGCGTTCATGGCCAGGGCCATGGCGATGGAGGCGTTGGTGTCGCGGCCCGGAAGCAGCTGGAGCACGGCGCCGCCGAGCCACAGCGCGGCCCACGCCGCCGCCGTCCACCGGGGCGGCCTGTCCGCCGCGGCCGCCCCGTCATGCCGCGGCCAGGCCGCCAGAGCGAGCACGGCGTACAGCAGGGCGGCTCCGGGCGCCCCGGTGAGCAGGCTGGACGAGCCGCCGGCCAGCCCGCCGAGCCCCTCACCCAGGTACCAGACCAGCACTGCCCAGGCCACTGAGGCCGCCAGCGCACGGCGGGCGGTCCGCGCGTAAAGGATGCCGGCCCCGAGTGCGAGCTGGATCAGCCCGAACGCCACGTCCATCATCACCGGCTGGTGCAGGATGATCCGCACCAGCTCGCCGACCGGGCCCGCGATGAAGCCCGGCTCCCCCGCCCCCGCCGGAGCGATGACCTCGACGGCAAACTTCGGAGTCAGCATCGCGCGCTGGAATTGCATGAGGCCGTCCAGCAACCACAGCAGCCCCAGCACGATCTGGATGCCCCGCCGGGTAACGCGGAGCCGGGCCGGGGCCGCCGCGGTCCCCGAGATCACTGCTGGCTCGCGCTGGCCAGCCCCGCCGCGTACGTGGGCCAGTCCTGGCCCGCGGGAGGCCCGCCGTGGCAGGGCCCGTCGCTGGCGCCCGGGTCCTTGATCCACAGATAGCCATCGATCCCGGCCGGCCCGGGGTCGAGCTTCGGCACCGGCCCCAGTGCCCGGCCGGGTGGGTTGCACCATCGTGGATAGTCGCGGCCGGTGTAGGGCCCGTGGCCGTTGCGGCTGGTATCGATGACGGCTCTGGCCGTGCTGGCGAGGTCGCCCTCCAGCTGCTGGCTCCAGGTGATCACGGTCCCGGTCCACTGGAAGTTCGCCACGTTGGCGGAGAATCCGCGGCCATACTGGATGCCGGCCTTCCTGAGCGGCCCCGTCAGCACCGACGGGCGCCTGAACAGGCCGGGGTTGCCGGCGTCCAGGTAGACCCGCGCGTGCGGCAGGGCGCCCAGCGCCTTCATCGCGTACTGGAGCAGCTGGTAGCGCTGCCGGCTTTGCGCGGCGCTGAGGCAGTGCCTGAGGATGTCGGCCAGGCCGTCGGGTTCCACGATGACGATGTCATCGCCGCCGCCGATGGCCGCGGCCAGCTGGCCGATCCAGTGCTCGTAGCCCGGCGCCGTCATCGGCCGGCCGGCCGAGAACTTGCCGCAGGCATCGCGGTTGGGCAGGTTGTAGGCGACGATCACCGGAACCGAGTGATGCCGGGCGGCCGCCCGTGTCACCTGCGTGATCATCTGCATCTCACCCGGCTGGCCGGCGGCCCAGAAGCCGGCCGGCGTCCGGGCGATCGCCCTGAGCTTGGCCGCCTCGGCCGGGTCGTGGCCCGCCAGTTGCGCCGCTGCCGCGAAAAGGGAGTTGACGGGGTCGGCGTACAGCCGCGGCGCGGCGGCGGCCCGCGGGACCGGGCTGGCGGGGGGAGGGCCGGCCGGCGCCGAGGCGCAGGCCGCGACGGGCGACAGCGACGCCGCGGCCGTCACGGCGAGAACGAGCACCCGCCGGGCCCGTGGCCGGGGCCACCTGCGCGTTGTCATCGGTTTCCTTCCGTGGCGGTCCGGCCGGATCACGGCACCCGGACCCAGGCGGCCGTGGAGGGGATTCCGCTGCGGTTGACCGCGAACAGCATGTAGTAGCTCGGCGGTATCAGGTTGGCATTCGGCGGGATGGTGACGACGAGATCGTTACCGCCGACGCGCCGGAACGGGACGGCGATGGAACGGGCGTTGACGTCGGTGACATGTGTGGGATTGTCGGGCCGCATGAGGCGCAGATAGCGGATCTGCGACGGCTGCGAGACGCTGATGATGTACCTGTGCCCCGGCTCCATGACGGTGGGCGCTTCCTGGATGCGCGGGCGGGTGCCCTGGAACATGTAGGGCGGGTAGTAGACGTCGATCTCCTGGTTGAAGGTCTCCGGCATGGTGTCCTGCTTGTTGCCGAACAGGGGGTTCCCCCCGAGGGTGAGCACGCTCCCGTTCGGCAGCAGGATCCCGCCGGAGTGGTAGTCGCGCCCGGTGATCGAATCGGCGGCCGGGGAGAACGAGTTGGTGGCGACGTTGTAGATCCGGGCATCCCGGTTGTCGCTGCCGTGCATCCCGCGGTAGTACCTGGACCCGCCGGTGACGAGCACGTCATCGTTGGGCAGCAGCACGGTGATGGGGTAGCGGGTCGGCTGCGCCAGGTCCGGCCCGCGCACCCAGTGCGGGTCGGGGGCGGCGAGATCGATCAGCCGCGTGTCGGCCGTCGCGGTGTTGGACTGGCCGACGCCGCCGCCGCCGAGGACCATGACCGACTGCTTCTGCGCCGGCGGCAGCAGGACCGAGGCGCTGGTCTCCAGGTTCTTGGGATCCGGTATGCCAGGCACCAGCTGGAAGCCATCGGTCTTGGTGTTCCAGAAGCCGGGCGTGCGCCAGGCGGGCGTGTCGGGGCCGTAGCCGGCGTTGGACCCGGTGAAGAACAGGCGCCCGTCACCGGTCAGGAAGGTGGCCGGGTAGGTGGGGAAGCCGTGGACGGGGCCCTGGGCCCAGGTGCGGGTCGCGGGATTGAACATCTCGCTGTTCACCGTGACCTGGCCCTGCCCGTCGAGCCCCGACATGGTCATGACCATCCCGTTGCCCATCTCGGCCAGGGTTGGGTACCAGCGCGCGTAGTGCATCGAGCTGACGTCCTCGAAGCTCGAGGTCGCCGTGTTGAAGATGTAGGCGTCGTTGGTTCCCTGGAAATCCTGCTTCTGCAGCGTCATCGCCGTGCCGACGCCGTACAGCCTGCCGTTCGCGGGCCCCAGCAGGTCCCGCAGCACGTACCGCTCGGCCGCCGGCATGAGTGAGCCCTTGCCCTTCTTGACCGCGTCCACCCAGACGTTCTGCTTGGTGGCGACGACCTGGGCCTTGCCATTGGGGCCGACGTGCCGTTTGGCCGCCGGGATGGTCAGGGCGAAGGCCGATGCGAACTGCACGCCGCCTGGGCCGGCGAAGACCGTGCCCTTGGGCAGGTGCCACGGCTGGGCGGGGTCATCGTTCACCACCGTCATGCTGCCGCCGGCGTGGGTCGGCTTCAGGTTCTCGTAGCGGGCGGTCCCGCCGGCGACCAGGATGTTCCCGTCGGGCAGCTCGATGTGGCCGGCGCAGAAGAGATCCCAGGGCGTATGGATGAGCCGTTCCTTCATGGTCACCGGGTTGAGGAGGAGCGTCTTGAACGTCCCGGCATTGAAGAATGCCTGATTGTTCCCGGACCCGGCCATGATCAGTACGTCGCCGTTGTGCAGCAGGGTGGAATGGATGCCATTGACCCGGAACTTTGCCGGGATGTCCAGCTTGACCCAGAGCCCGTATTTGGCCTCGTAGGCCGGCCTGGTGATCTGATATCGGTGATACCGGTCCGCCAGCGCCGTTCCTACCGTTGGTATGTTGACGGCTATGACCGCACCGGCCACCAGCACTCCCAGCGATATGGTCAGCAACCGGCGGCCGGGGCGCCTTTTGCGCTGGGGCCCCGGAATACCGGGGGGGGCGACCACGGTGGAACTGTTCATAGGGAGATGTCTCCTACTTTGCGGCCAGCGTTAGCTGCGGCTCCGACGGCTCGCTCGCGCGGTCCTCGCCGACGCTCCCGGGCGGCATTTCCGTCCCGCGGCCGCTCCGCCCGCGGTCAAAAAGCCAGATCCCGACCGGCATGAGGCAGACGGTCAGGATGACCCCGGTCCACGCGATCATCATGGGGTAGGGCCGGTGATGGGTAATCGCGATCGCGAGAATGACGATCGGCACGATGGCCCACGCCAGCGAGTACCGGAAGGTCCACAGGCGGTCCGGGCTTGACGAGGAGCCCTTGGCCGTGACATCGAATCGCAGCCTGCGCCGGAACACCACCTTGATCAGGCTCCGGGCGTATATCGGCGCCGTGATGGCCGACAGCACCATTCCCGATAGCCCGGAAGATCCGGCGGGCTCGTGCGGGCTCACGTTGTGCCGCCGCATGAACCAGTACAGGACGAACTGCAGCGCGGCGACGTCTACGTAATAGGTAAGCCACCAGCCCGCGTCGGTGCGCAAACTGGCCACCCCGAGCCCCAGGTAGCAGGCGCTGATGGTGATGCCCATGATCCATCCGATGGCAACCGACGGGTAGTAGGTCAGCATCAGGCCGTAGTGGAGCATCGCGCCGGGCCGGAGCTTGAAGGCCTCCCGCCAGGCCCGCCTCATCAGGAAGTCGTACGTTCCCGCCGACCAGCGGGTCTGCTGGGAAAAGAAGTCGGTCCACGAACTCGGCCCCTCACCGACCGCGACGAGGTCCGGGGTATAGACCGACCGCCAGGCCCGGCCCGTCGGGCTCTTGGTGGCGTGGATCTTGAAGCTCGTCGCCATGTCCTCGGTGATGGAGGCGACGTATCCGCCCTTGATGGCACTGGTCCGGACCGCCACGTTCGTGCCGACGAGCATGGCGCACCGGCGGCGGTTGCCCGCCCGCTGGATAACGCTATGGAAGAGGTACTGGGCGGACTCCGCCCACCGGGTGATGCGGTTTTCCTGGTTGCCGTAGAACTGCGGGCTGACGACGAAGGCCACCTCCGGGTCGCGGAAGTAGCCGAGCAGGCGTTCGGCCATGGTGGGCAGCGGTACATGATCAGGGTCGACGAACATGACCACGTCGTAGTCGCCCGCATGTTCCCAGAGCCACCGGTTGTGGTTGCCGTGCTTGGTCTTGTCGGCGAACGTGCCGCTGTCCAGTTCCAGGTGGCCGCGGTTTTTGCGGCTGAAGTGACGGACACTCAGCCGGCGGCACATGTCCCTGATGGTGTCTGAGTTGCCCTCGTCGAGCAGCCACAGGTCGAGCTGCCCGCCGTAAACGATGGTCTTCGCCGCCCTCAGCGTCCGTTCCGCCATCTCGAGCGGTTCTTTGTCGGGGACGAGCGTGGTGAGGAATGCCACGCGCAGGCGCGTGTCCGGCTCGACCGGGATGGGATCCCGGGCGGCCAGGCAGGCCCGCGACACGGTCAGCACGTTTACCAGCAGGAATATCTGCATGACGATCGACCCGATAGCCATCGCCGCGAGCAGCAGCAGGTAGGCATCGGTTACGGCCGCGTGTGCGCTGGTGTGCCACTGCCAGCCGTTGAGGTGGGGGTATTTGGACTGGAAGATGAGCCAGTAGAGGAACCGGATATCAAGAATCACGAGCACAAACGCGATGAGCCTGGTGGCCAGCCATTCCCGCCTGTTGCGGTGGATTTTCCGGTACTGGACCTGGTAGGGCTCGTCCCAGCGGGGGCGGGCCAGCGGGCCCGCGAGGGTGGAGTACGCCTTGTAGTCGATGCCGGAGGCCGCGATCCGGTCATCCAGCAGGGCCACCGTGCCGCCGACGGCGATGTGTGGGCGCGAGGGAGAAGCACTCGGGTGCTGCTGCCCGGCGCTTGGCGGCGCCGTCACATCATCGATGTCGCCCAGCACCGGCAGGACGAGCGTGTCGCCGTTCAGCGCGAGAGCCGTCTCGTCATCGGCTGGCCACGGCGTGTATTCACTGGCCGGCGGAAAGGCTGCCTCGCCGTTAGCCGACGGGACCTCTGCCTCGCCGTCGCCTGACGGGACCTGTACCTCGCCGTTAGCCGACGGGACCTGTGCCTCGCCGTTAGCCGACGGGACCTCTGCCTTGTCGTCAGCGCTCGATGAAGCCTCCGCAGCGCCGCCGGCCGCCGCGACGCCTGCGGCGCCGCCGGCTACAGCAACGCCTGCAGCGCCATCAACTGCTGGGACGCCCGCGTCGCCGTCAGCTGCTGGAACATCTCTAGCGCCGTCACCCGGTGGAATCTGTGGGCCGGCGGCCCCCGATGCAGCCTTGGCGGCGCTGCCAGCTGCTGGAGCCTCCGCCTCGCCGTCAGCTGATGCGACCTCTGGACCGGCCGCCGCCGGCCGGGCGTGTTCGCCGGCCGCCGGAGGCGGATCTTCGGCGCGCCCGCGACGGATGGACATGTGTTCTCTCACCTGGGACCACATTTAATGACCGCAGCGACGGGGACACGGCGGGGACGGCTGGCAGCCGTAGGTTGTCGCGGGTGGCGCTGGCGAGCATGGCTCGCGGGACGTGGTTGTCAGCCAGCGCCAAGCCCGCCACAGCGGAGGTGGAGCGATCTGAGTGAAGGCGCACCGGAAGATCCGGGCGGCGTGTGCCCGCCATCAGGGTGCCAGATCAGTGTGCGGGTAGCTCTGGGCCGCGGCGCGCCGCGGCGGCAGGTTTGACCTTACTCAGGCAAGAATGACAGATCACTGCGTGTTCCCCCCAGCCCATCGTCCTAACCCGGCGCGTCCGTCTCGCGGCAGCGCAAGCCCTCAATGAACCGGCCCGCGCGGGTAAGGCCTTAGTCGCGGTACTAGCTTATAGAGCCATCTGTATCCAGCCGATGGCGACAATGCCATCAAACGGTAAAACTCTGTAGCCCACCCGCCACGCCTGATCCTAGCGTGACGGCTGGGGCAGCGCTCACCTTTCCGGATGGCCGCCCGGGCGTACCGCCGCCGCCATCGGTGACGCTGCTACCTCTGTTCGAGAACGCGCCGCTTGGCTGCCTCGTAGTCCGCGTCGGACAGCACACCCTGCTCGTGTAGCTGGGCCAGCTTCTGCAGCTGTGTTATCCACGGCGTCTCGCCGGGGGCGGCGGGTGGGGGCTGGGCGGGGGCGGCTGGGTTGACGGGAGCGGCCGGCCGGGTGGGCGCGGCTGGCCGGGCGGGAGCGGCGGCACCGGGGCTGGCCGGAGTGAGCAGTTGCTGGCCCGCCGGGTTCACCCCGAGCTGGCGCCAGAACCGCTCGACCTGCGTCATGTACGGAGCCTCGGCGAGCCGCCCGGTGCGGAACGACGCGGTCGCGCCGGACATCGAGCGTATGTAGGGCAGTTGCGCGCTGCTGAGCTGAAGACCCCGGCTGCAGATGGGACACACCAGGTAGTCGTCCGTGCCGTAGGGCACGACCGGCACGAAGTAGAGGCTGAACCTCTTCTTCGACCGGACATGGTGCAGGAACACCT
>DATINY010000251.1:0-12162 GCA_035473755.1 Streptosporangiaceae bacterium | reverse complement strand
AGTAGCAGGTCACCCGCCGGTCGGTCTTGACGAACGACCACCGCGGCGTCCCGGTGGAGGTCTTGCCCTCATAGGCGGTCCACACCCGCTGGAACTCCTGGGCCACGCCGATCGCGGCCACCCCGGACCGGCCGGTCGCCGCCCGCCGGGCCAGGTGCGGCGCCATCACCTCCAGCTTCGCCTCGCCCTTACCGAACCTGACCCAGGGAATCTCATTGGCCTCGGCGAACGAGGCCACCGCCCGGCGGAACCGCTCCCCGAGCTGGCGGAACAGCACCGGCGAGGGGAACGGGAACCCCAGGTGCCCGGACAAGAACGCCACCACCTGCGCACTGGTCTGCAAGATCGGCACATAGGCGTTGAGATAGATCCGGTCCAGGCACTCGATATCCAGCGTCACATGCCCATCGAGCACGTCGTTCACCGTGACGACCCGCTGCACCATCCCACCAGCGTGCGCTCATCGCGGCGCAGCCGCGACCCCGTGAGGCCAGCCTCGGACCGATACCCCGCCACCCACCAGGTGCACGACGGCACCCACACCAGCCACAACTCGGCGGTCCGAGGCTGGCCTCACTGCTACTCCAGCCGGACTTCGTGATCTTGTGGTGTGGCGATGCCCGTGGCGGATGCCGTATCCAGGCGTGCCGAGCGTGGGAGACTGCCGGTGATGGACGCGGAGTACCCGGAGCACCTGCTGGCTCGCGAACCGGCGCCGCGGTATGAGGGGGAGGGTCCGTTCGCCCTGTGGCATTTTAGCGAGGACCCTTCTCTTGGCCGGTTCCGGCCGCAGGCCCCTGCGGCGGATCCGGAGGCGCAGCCGCTGGTGTGGGGGGTCGATACGCGCCATGCGCCGATGTTCTGGTTCCCGAGGGACTGCCCGCGAGGATGCATCTGGCCGGTGTCGGCCACCACACCGGAGGACCGTGAACGGTTTTTTGGGCAAAGCGCGGCGAACCGGGTTCATGTCATCGAGGCCGGCTGGCTGAATCGCATGCGGGCCTGCCGCCTTTACGCCTACCAACTGCCCGCTGAGGCGTTCCGGCCGCACGAGGTGGGTGGCTACTGGGTTGCTGAGCAGCAGGTGGAAGCGGCCGGGCAGGTGGTCATCGACGATCTTCTGGACAGGCACGCCTGCGCCCGGATCGAGCTTCGGGTCGTGCCGTCCATTTGGCCATTCTGGCGGCGGGTCACGAACTCGACCGTGGAGTTCAGCGGCTCCCGGCTGCGCAACGCCGCTCCTCACCCGGACCGGTTCGGCTAGCGCTCTGGCCGGAGATTGATGATCTTCATGGTTGCTTTGCTTGCTGCTGGTAGTGGCAGGTTTTGGCGCGGTGCTGGTGGCGCCGCCGCCAGGCAGACCATCGCAGGCGGTGCCCGCGCCGTGCGCAAGAGGGTTCTGTGCCTGGGTTTCGCGGCTGGGCGAGCAGTGAGCCGAGCGCGGTTGTGCCCGGTTGTGGCCGAACCAGCGGCGGGGACGACGCGAGAGTGCCTGGTCTTCAAGATTTCTCTATGTGGCTGTCGAATCCGGGGGGCTGTGTTCGATAACACGGTGACTGCCGAGACACTGTCGTGGGAGGGCGGTATGAAGTATCTTGCTCTGCTTTATGGCGAGCCGGACGCCGGGCCGGCGCTGGGGACGCCGGAGTTCATGCAGATGCTCGGCGAGTTTGAGTCCGCGACGGCGGCGATGGCGGACGCCGGGATCCTGGTCGACAGCAGCCCCCTGCAGCCGCCCCAGACCGCTACCACCGTCCGGGTGCGCGACGGTGAGATGCAGCTGAGCGACGGGCCGTTTGCCGAGATCAAGGAGCAGCTGGGGGGCTATTACATCCTTGACTGCGAGGATTTGGATACGGCGCTGCGGTATGCGGCGATGATCCCGTCGGCCAGGTACGGGTCGGTGGAGGTCCGGCCGCTGATGGTGATGGGGCCGCACTGAGCGAGGACATCGAGCGGGCCCTGCGCGCCTCGTGGTGGCCCGCGGCGGCGGCGGTGGCCCAGCTCGCGGGCGACCTGTCGCTGGCAGAAGACTGCGCGCAGGAGGCGTGCGCGGCGGCCGTGAAGCAGTGGCCGCGTGATGGCCTTCCGGCTAATCCCGGTGGCTGGGTCGTCGGGGTCGCGCGGCGCCGCGCGCTGGATCACCTGCGTCGTGAGAGCACCCGCGCCGGGAAGGAGCGCGAAGCCGTGCGGGGGTGGGCCGCTGCCGAGCCGGACGGCAGCGCCGCCGCCGGCGACGACCAGCTGGCGCTGCTGTTCGCGTGCTGCCACCCCGCGCTGGACCCGGCATCGCGGGTGACACTCACCTTGCGCATGGTATGCGGGCTGCCGACGGCATCCATAGCGAGGCTGCTGCTGCTGCCCGAGCCGACCGTCGCTCAGCGGATCGTGCGCGCGAAGCGGAAGATCCGCGATGCGGGCATCCGGCTGCGTGTGCCTGATCCACCCGAACGGCCGGCCCGCCTGACGCCGGTGCTCCGCGCCATCTACCTCACCTTCACCGAGGGGCACTCGCCGCACGGCACCGCCGCGGTCGTTCGTGACGACCTGTGTGACGAGGCGCTGCGGCTGGCCATGAGGCTGCACCGGCTGCTGCCGGATGAGGCCGAGGTCACCGGGCTGCTTGCGCTCATCCTGCTCACCAGCGCCCGCAGCGCCGCCCGGGCTGACCAGGACGGCGCGCTGGTCCTGCTCACGGACCAGGACCGCAGCCGGTGGGACCGGGGCCGCCTGGACGAGGGACGGTCGCTGGTCGAGACGGCGCTCGCCCAGCACCGGCCCGGGCCCTATCAGCTGCAGGCCGCCATCGCCGCCTGCCACGCGGACGCAGCGACGGCCGCCGACACCGACTGGCGGCAGATCGCCGCACTGTACAGCGAGCTGCTCCGGTTCGACCCGTCACCGGTCATCGAGGCAAACCGGGCAATCGCCGTCGCCTACGCCGAAGGGCCGATGGCCGGGCTGGCGATCCTCGACACCCTCGCTGCCAGCTCCCGGCTCGCCCGCTGGCCCCAGCTGCACATCGCCCGCGGCGCGCTGCTCGCCCAGTGCGGCCGCCATGAGGATGCCGTCGCCGCATACCGCGGCGCTCTCGCGCTCGAGCCGGCCGACGCGGTCCGCCGGCACATCACCGGCCAGATCGCCGCGCTCGGCGCGGCACAGGCACCGACCGAGGAGACCTGATGGACGTCGACGCCGCCCTGCAGTCCCAGATCCGCAACATCGAGGCCACCTACGGCAAACCCCTCGACCACTGGTTCGCGGTCATCGACGCGTCGGGCCTGACCAAGCACAACCAGGTCGTGGCAATGCTCAAAGCTGACCACGGGCTCGCGCACGGCGCCGCGCACCGCGTCTCACTGCTCGCCCGGCAACGCGACGCTGGCGCAGCCCCGGTACCGTCGGACCCGGCCGACGCCCTCTACTCCGGCGCGAAAGCCGGACTCCGGCCGCTGCATGATGCCCTCCTCGGCGAGATCCGCGCGCTCGGCGCCTTCGACATCGCCCCGAAGAAGGGCTACCTAAGCCTTCGCCGCCGCAAGCAGTTCGCGATGATCCAGCCCAGCACCACCAGCCGCATCGACCTCGGACTGATCCTGCCGGCCACAACGCCAGCTACCGATCGGCTGGAGTCGGCGCTCAAGTTCAATCCGCTATTCACTCACCGCGTCCGCATCACCACAGCCGCTGACCTTGACAACGAGCTGCGCGGCTGGCTCGCTACCGCGTACGCGCTCGCCGGGTAGCCACTCCGCGGCGCGGCTGCTACGCGCCAAGGGGTGACGCGGCAACTCGCGCGCGATCCGAACCGTGCATTCGGCGCATCGCCGCCTGCACAATCTTGGTAGGGACAACTGCGCGCTGGTAGGTACCCGGCGTCGGCTCATAGCTGGGCGGTCCACTGGACAACCAGCCGGCGGCCGGTGCTGTGGCGGCCCTGTTCCGATTCAGCACGGTCCCCCAGAGGGGCAGGAATCTGAACTGCCAGCTGGTTCCCATTGTCATGGCCTGGGGCCGGGCAGGCTCCTATTCTTGGGACACGATGGCCAGCGTGATCGAGTACATCCTGGGCGTGAGCGGATCGGTGCTGCTGGTTGCCTGGGTGGCGCTGCTGGCCGGCGCCGTCTTCTGGCGGCCGGCCTCCACCCTGGACCGGCCGGGGTGGCTCGCCGCCCGCTGCCGGACGGGTGGCCCCACCGGCCTCGCGCTGACCGCCTCCGTTGTCACGCTCGCTACATCCGCCTGGTCGCTGGCATTGGTGACGTTCAGCGTCGTCCATCACACCGGCCTGGCCCGCGACGACCCGCGGGTCTTGGCCTTCTTCACCGGTCACCGCGCGCCATGGCTCACCAGCCTGGCCAAGGCGCTCACCTGGCTCGGCTCGAGCATCGTGCTCTGGCCGGTCGTCGTCCTCGCCGGCCTGGGCCTGTGGCGGTGGCGCCGCCACTGGCTGCCCGCGGTCCTGCCCGCTCTGGCGCTGGCCGGCGCCTGGGTTGGATCGTTGCTGATCAAGGGGCTGGTCGACCGGCCCCGGCCGCCCGTCGCCGACCGGCTGACCGTGGTCCACAGCTGGTCCTATCCCTCCCAGCATGCGGCACAGGCCCTGGCCACCTGGGGCATGCTCGCGCTCATGCTGATGGCGGGCCGCTCGGCCCGGACCCGGGTGCTGCTGGCGGCGGGCGCCGCCCTGATCGCGTTCGTGGTCGGGCTGACGCGGCTCTACCTCGGCGCCCACTGGATGACCGACGTGCTGGGCGGCTGGGCGATCGCGGGGGTGTGGGACTGCCTGCTGATCATCTGCTACCTGCTCGCGCAGCAGATGGCGGCCCCTCCACCCGAACAGCAGACAGGAACGGCGGTTTACCGGAAGGCGGCGTAGGGCGGCGCAGCCGTCACGCGGCGCGGGGGCGGCGGCACGTCCGACGACAGCGGGGCGGCACGGCCAGAGGAGGTGCGGCGACATCGGCGGTCAGACGGTCGGCCCCGGCCCGGCACGGCCAGGCGAGCGGCGCCAGCCCGGCGAGGGCGCGGAAATCGCGGCGGCGCTGCGCCGTGTGGTCGGCGGCGAGGTCCGGTTCGACCCTTACAGCAGGCACCTGTTCTCCCGCGACGCGAGCATGTACGCGATCGAGCCGATCGGGGTGGTGTTTCCCCGTGACGCCGATGACGTGGCCGCCGTCGTGTCCACCGCCGGCGAGTTCGGCGTTCCGGTCCTGCCCCGCGGCGCCGGGACCAGCCTGGCCGGCCAGACGGTAGGGCGGGCGATCGTGATGGACCTGTCCCGGCACATGAGCAGGATCATCGAGATCGACGCCGGGCAGCGGAGGGCGCGGGTGCAGCCCGGCGTGGTGCAGGAGCAGCTGAACCTGGCCGCCGCCCGGCACGGGCTCGCGTTCGGCCCCGACACCTCCACCAGCAACCGGGCCACGCTCGGCGGGATGATCGGCAACAACTCGGCGGGCAGCATGTCGGTGCGCTACGGCATGACGATCGACCATGTGCTGGCCCTCGACGTGGTGCTTTCCGACGCGAGCCGGTCGGGGTTCGGCCCGCTGACCGAGGCGGAGCTGCTGGCCCGGGCCGCCGCGCCAACGCTCGACGGCGCCATCTGCCGCGAGCTGCCGCGCCTGATGGAACGGCACCGGGAGGCCATCGCGACCGGCTTCCCGCGGTTCTGGCGGCGGGCCGGCGGCTACCGGCTGGACCGGCTGGCCGGGTCCCCCGGGGCCGATCTGGCGAAGTTCGTGGTGGGATCCGAGGGGACCCTGGTCACCGTCGTTGAGGCGACTGTGCAGCTGGTGCCCACGCCCCGGCACCGGGTGATCGCCGTGGGCCACTTCACGTCCGTGCAGGCGGCCATCGAGGCGACCGAGGACGCGCTGGCATGCCAGCCCGATGCCGTCGAGCTGATCGACCGGACCATCCTCGAGCTGTCCCGTCAGAAGCTGGAATACCGGGCGCTCGGGTCGATCCTGCACGGCGACCCGGAGGCGCTGCTGTTCGTCACCTTCTCCGGCGGCAGCGAGGCCGAAGCCGCCGCCGGGCTTGACCGCCTGGACGAACGCTGGCAGGCACACGGCCACGGCTATCACATGCTCCGGGCCGTCCACGCGGCCGAGCAGGCGGCGCTGCTGAAGGTCCGCTCGGCCGGCCTGGGGCTGCTGATGGCGGCGAGCACGGGCACCCGCAGGCCGCTGGCCTTTGTCGAGGACACCGCCGTCGAGCCGGCCAGGCTCGCTGCCTACGCCCGCCGGTTCCGGCAGATCCTGGACGCGCGCGGCCTGCGGGCCGGCTTCTACGGCCATGCCTCGGTCGGGTGCCTGCACGTCCGCCCGTTCATCGACCTCAGCGCACCCGGGCAGGCGGAGCTCATGCGCACGGTGGCCGAGGAGGTGCGGGAGCTGGTGCTCGAGTTCGGCGGGGCCAACTCGAGCGAGCACGGCGACGGGCTGGCCCGGAGCGAATTCAACCGTCGCGTCTTCGGCGATCAGCTCTATGCGGCCATGCAGGAGACGAAGCGGCTTTTCGACCCGGCGAACCGGATGAACCCGGGGAAGATCGTGGACGCGCCCGCGATGACCGATCACCTGCGTGACCTGGCCCAGCCGGCCCGGCCGGAGCCCGCGACGCGGCTCCGATTCGCCGACCCGGGCGGCATGCGCGGCGCCGCCGACCGCTGCATGAACATCGGGCTGTGCCGTAAGGAGGCGAGCGGGGTCATGTGCCCCTCGTACATGGCCACCCGGGACGAAGAGCACTCCACCCGGGGCCGCGCGAATGCCCTGCTCTACGCGCTCTCCCGGCCCGACCCGCGGGCGGCGCTCGGCGACGAGCGGCTGCACGGCATCCTCGACCTCTGCCTGGAGTGCAAGGCGTGCAAGAGCGAGTGCCCGCTCGGCGTGGACATGGCGGCACTGAAGACCGAGACGCTCGCCGCCTACCACGACCAGCACGGTGTCCCGCTCCGCTCGCGCGTGTTCGGGTCCATCCGGGCGCTGAACCGGCTGGGCTCGGCCGCGTTCCCGCTGTCCAACCTCCCCGGCGGGTGGCGGCCCGCCCGGTGGGCGGCGCAGCGCTGGCTGGGGATCAGCGCCGCCCGGCCATTGCCCCGGTTCCAGCGGCAGGACCTGCGCCGCTGGCTGCGGCGCCGGCCCGGCCCGGCGGCGTCGGCATCCCAGGGTGAGCTGATCTTCCTGGCGGACTCGTTCACCACCTTCACCGAGCCCGCGGCCGGGAGGGCGGCGATCGAGCTGCTGGAGCTCGCCGGGTGGCGGGTCCGGTTCGAGGACGCGGGCTGCTGTGGCCGGGCCAGCCTGTCCAAGGGGCTGCTCGATCAGGCCCGGCGGATGGCCGCGGCGATGGCCGGGCGCCTGGGTGACGCGGCCGGCCGCGGCGTGCCGGTCACCGCGGTGGAGCCGTCATGCCTGCTGACGCTGCGCGACGAGTACCTGGCTCTGCTGCCCGGCGACCCCGGGGCGCGGGCCGTGGCGGCCGCCACGAGGCTGCCGGAGGAACTCGTCCTCGAGGCCATCACCGCGGGCAGGCTCGTCCTGCCGCCGGACAATCCCTTCCGCGGCCGCCGCATTCTGTTCCACGGCCACTGCCACCAGAAGGCGCTCGCGGGCACCGCCGCGACGGTGGCGCTGCTCCGCAGCATCCCGGGCGCCGACGTCACCGAGGTCGACGCCGGGTGCTGCGGCATGGCCGGCTCGTTCGGGTTCGAGGCCGAGCACTACGAGCTGTCCATGCGCATCGGCGGCCTCCGGCTCTTCCCCGCCATCCGGGCGGAGCCAGGGGAGACGGTCATCGCGGCCACCGGCGTCTCCTGCCGGCAGCAGATCGAGCACGGGACCGGGCGGCCCGCCCGGCACCCGCTGGAAATCATCCGCCAGGCATTGCCCGTTCCGGCCAGCGAGGGCGGGAACTGACCCGTTGAGCTGACAGGTGTGCCGCCGCTCAGCTCGGCCGCTCGATCCGGCCGAAGGCGGGCGGGCCACCGGGCTGCAGGCGGCGGGCCCGCTGCTGCACGATGATGCGCTGGGCGCCGGTCCGGCCGTGCCCGTCGTCCTGACCCGGCCATGACGGATGTCACGCCGGCCGGTACAGCCGCACCTGGCCGGGAAGAGAGCATGAGACGCCGCTGCCGGCCACCGGAAGGGAGACGAGCCCATGACCGACGCCGCTGCCGACGTCGCGGCCAGCTACTTCGACGCGTGGAAGCGCCGCGACTTCGCGCGCCTGCGCGCGATCCTGGCCGACGATGTGACCTTCGACGGGCCGCTGGGCCACGCGGCCAACGCGGAGGAGTGCATCGCCGGGCTCAGGCGCATGTCGGAGATCGTGACCGACATCGTCATCCGCAAGACCTTCATCGACGGGCCCGACGTTCTGACCTGGTTCGACCTGTGCACCGCGACGACCGCCCCGCTGCCCACCGTGAACTGGCGGCACGTGGACAACGGCAAGATCACCGCCATCCGGGTGACCTTCGACCCCCGGCCGCTGACGTCCGGGAGCTGAGAGGCAATCGCCCCTTATGGGTGATGCGCCCTCGCCGGGCCCGGCCGATGCTGGGAGAACAGACAGCCGGCTGGACCGAGGGAAGGACCTGAATATGGCTATTGGACCGGTGCAGCTCATCGTGCTGGGCTTCAACCACCCCGATTTCCACGGCGAAGTGATCGCCGAACTGGAGCGGCTGCACGAGAACGGCATGGTGCGGGTGATCGACTCCCTCGCCGTGTACAAGGACGCGGACGGCGACCTGGAGGTCGAGCACCTCAGCAACCTCACCCAGGAGGAAGCGATCGAGCTCGGCAGCAAGATCGGCGCGCTGATCGGGCTCGGCATCGACGGTGAGGAAGGGATGGAGGCCGGCGCGGAGGCGGGCGCGGAGCAGGCGGCCGAGGAGGGCATCAACGTGTTCGGCGGGGACGAGTGGGACGTGCTGGAGGACATCCCGAACGACTCCGCAGCCGCGCTCATCCTGCTGGAGCACCACTGGGCGGTACCGCTGCGGGACGCGATCGCGCGCGCGAATGGCTTCCGGATCAGCGACGGGTTCATCAGCCCACTCGACCTGGTCGCGATCGGGCTGATGACGGCCGAGGAAGCGGAGGAACTGCACGCGATGGAGACCTCGGGCGCCGCCAAAGCATGACCGCTGAGACTCAGCGGCACAGACCAGCGACACAAATCTGGAGGAATGAGATGTTCGGAGCCCGCAGAGTTGCCCGCCGCACGGGACGTCGCACCGCCCGGCGCGTCTCCCGGCGCTGACGGCCGCACATCCCCGGTGGCCCGCGGGAGGGGCCACCCAGGCTTGCGCCTTTCCACCGGTGCGGGCCGGTCTCCGGCCGACCATGACTAAACGGAGGTACGACTATGTCGGCTTGGGGCTGGGGCCTGCTTGGCATCATTTACCTGGTGCTGCTGTTCACACTGGCCATCATGACCTTCCGCAAGGGCCACTGGGTGCTCGGCATCATCGGCTTCTTCTTCCCGATCCTGTGGATCATCGGGGCGATCCTGCCGGGCAGGCGCTACGCCCGCTGAGCGGGCGCCTGATGTTAGCTGCGCGCGGCCCGGGGTAGCTGCGCCCCGCTGAACAAGACGGCGCCCATGGCCGCGTTCCCCGCCGGTCCGGGTGCCCGCACGTCACGGGGTGGCTGGTCATGGCGCATGTGGATGAGCCGCGGGGCGGCGGAGCGCCGATGGCGCGCGAGGCCGCCGGCCCGGCGCTGGCCTCCGCCGGTGACCGCCCGGATCCCGCCGGTGACCGCGTGGATGCCGGTGACCGCATGGATGAGGCGCTGAAGGTCGCGGCCGTGCAGGCCGAGGAGACCGGAGGGCTGGGCCGCCCCGGGCGGCCGGTGAACAAGCGGTCACCGTTTTTCATCGGGATGACGGCGGCGGCCGGCGTGGCGGTCACCTATGGGCTCGTCGAGCTGGTGATCAGGGCCCGGTCGGTGCTGGTCCTGATCGGCCTGGCGCTGTTCATCGCGATCGGCCTCGACCCGGTGGTGGCCTGGCTGACCCGCCGCCGGGTGCCGCGCTGGGCGGCGGTGGTGATCATCCTGCTGGCCGCGCTGGCGGTCGCCGCCGCGTTCATGCTGGCAGCGATCCCGCCGCTGGTGGCAGAGGCCAAGGTGCTGGCCGCGCAATTCCCGCACTACGTGCAGCTACTGGAGAGCCACAACTCCGATCTGGGCCGGCTCAATGCCCGCTTCCATGTGCAGCAGCAGCTGACCCACTTGCTGACCAGCCGGGGAAGCGCCCTGGCCAGCGGGGTGCTGGGCGCGGGAGGATTCGTGCTCAGCGCGGCCGGCTCGGCCGTGATCGTGATGGTCCTGTTCATCTACTTCCTGGCCGACCTGCCGCGGATCAAGCTGTTCGGTTACCGGCTGGCCCCGCACTCCCGGCGCGCCCGGGTCATCCTGATCGGCGATGAGATCCTCAGCAAGGTCGGCGGCTTCCTGCTCGGCAACCTGCTCACCTCGGTGATCGCCGGGATCGGCACCTACCTGTGGATGATCGCCTGGGGGATCCCCTACCCGCTGCTGCTCGGGCTGCTCGTCGCCCTGCTCGACCTGATCCCGGTGATCGGCTCCACCATCGGCGGGGTGGTGGTCACCCTGGTCGCGCTGTCGGTGTCGCTGCCGGTGGCCATCGCCACCCTGTGCTTCTACGTCGGCTACCGGCTGGCCGAAGACTACCTGCTCGTCCCGCGCATCATGGGCAAGACCGTCCGGGTGCCCGGCATGGTCTGTGTGGTCGCCGTGCTGGTCGGCGGGACCCTGATGGGACTGGTCGGCGCGCTGATCGCGATACCCGTGGCCGCCGCCCTGCGGCTCCTGCTGCACGAGGTCGCCTTCCGGCGGCTGGACCGCAGCTGAGGAGCGGCCGGCCCGGCACCTCGTGCCCGCCCGGGCCGGTCCCGGGGCCCGCCTCAGCCGGCCGGCTGGTCCCCGCCGGCGTTCCGGCCCTCCCGGGCCAGCGCCTCCGGTGGCACGGCATCCCGGTGGGGCATCTGCTGGCGCGGATCGCCGCGGAAGGTGCCACCGCTGACGGCCCGCCGTGACCGCTGGCCGCTGCCTTTCCCGGACGGGTCCCGGGAGGCCCACATCACTGGGACGACTAGCACCAGCAGTGCCAGCAGGCCGACCACCGGGACGACGATGTCCGCCGCCATAGAACCTGACATCGTCATCACCTCCTCAGCCCGGTCGTGCCCGCCTTCACGGGGGCCTACTCCTGGGCGGAGCGGAAAGCAGCCTCAGGAAAGCCCGCAGGCCGGCCCGGCCGGGCCTCGGACGCCCGGGATCCCCGGTTACCAGGTCGGGGTCATGCCGCCGTCGATGGTGATATCGGCGCCGGTGATGTTGGCGGCGCGGTCGCTGGCCAGGAACAGCACCTGGTCCGCGACCTCGTCGGGCTGGGTGAACCGCCCGGTGACCATCTGGCGGGCGGCCTGGCTCGCCACGTCCTCCGGCTTGGCGCCGGTGGCCCGGCTGACCGTCTGCGCGACCCCGCTGTCGCCCAGCCACAGATCCGTTGCGACCGGGCCGGGACTGACGGTATTGACCCGGATCCCCTGGGGGCCGACCTCCTTGGACAGGGCCTTGGAGAAGCTGGCGAGAGCGGCCTTGGCCGCGCTGTAGTCAATGACCGCCGGGTCGGGCAGGAACGCGTTGACCGAACTGATGTTGACGATCGCTCCCCGGCCCGCCGCCAGCATGCGCGGCAGCGCGCTCCGGATGGTGCGCACGGCCACCAGCAGGTTGAGGGTGATCGAGGTTTGCCAGTCCTGGTCGGTGACGCTCAGGAACCCGCCGGTGCGCGTGGGGGCGGCGCCGACGTTGTTCACCACGATGTCGATCCGGTCCCCGGCCAGGTCAACCAGCCGGGATGGCCCGTCGGTGACGGCCAGGTCCAGTTCGGCCACCTGCACCCGGCCGGCCCGCGCCAGCTCGTCCAGCTCGGCGGACGACTTCCGGGCACCCGCGATGACGCGCACGTCGTTCGCGGCCAGCCCGCGCACCACCGCCAGCCCGATTCCCCGGCTGGCGCCCGTGACGACGGCCACGCTTCCCGACAGACCCAGGTCCATAGTCATGCCCCCATTGTCGCCCAGCCGTGGCCCGCACTGGGCCGGGCCGTGCC
>DATINY010000250.1:0-4674 GCA_035473755.1 Streptosporangiaceae bacterium | reverse complement strand
CAGCAGCAGGAGCACGTCCCGCTCCCGGGCGGTCAGCGAGGCCAGCCGCGAAGGTGACGGCGACGTTTCCGGCGGCCGGCGCGCGAACGCCTCGATGAGGCGGCGCGTCACCGACGGGGCGAGCAGGGCGTCGCCCGCGGCCGCGGCGCGCACGGCGGCGATGAGATCGTGCCGGGGCGAGTCCTTGAGCAGGAACCCGCTGGCCCCCGCCCGCAGCGCCTCGTACACATAGTCGTCAAGGTCGAAGGTCGTGAGCATGACCACCTTGGGTGCGGCCGACGGGCCGCGGGCGATCAGCCGCGTTGCCTCCAGCCCGTCCATCCCGGGCATCCGGATGTCCATCAGCACCACGTCGGGCCCGTGGGCGGCGGCCTGCGACACGGCGGCCTCGCCGTCGGCGGCCTCGCCGACCACCGTGATGCCGTCGGCGGCGTCGAGGATGACGCAGAACCCCGAGCGGACCAGTTCCTGGTCGTCGACGACAAGCACCCGGATCGGGGCCAGCTCGGCCGTCATAGCGCGGGCAGCCGGGCCGTGACGGCGAAGCCGCCGGCCGGGGTCGGTCCCACGGTCAGATTCCCGCCACACGAGGCCACCCGCTCGGCGATCCCGGCCAGGCCGAGCCCGGACCCGGCCAGCGGGGAGCCCGGCTGGATGGCGGCGCTGCCGTTCCCGCCCGGCGGCGGCCCGTCGCGGCGCGGCCCGGAGTCGGCGACGCTCACGGTGACGTACCCGGGCTCGTAGGACAGGGTGACGGCGGCGCGGGCCGCGTGGGCGTGGCGGATCGTGTTGGTCAGGGCTTCCTGGACGATCCGGTACGCGGTCAGATCGACGCCGGGGGCGAGCGGGCCCGGCGTGCCCACGACCTCGAAATCGACAGCGAGCCCGGCGCCGCGCACCTGGTCGAGCACGCCGCCGATCTCGTCCAGCGACGCGGACGGGGCCGTCTCCAGGCGCTCGGACGGGCCGCGCAGTACGCCGAGCAGCCTGCGCAGCTCGGTCAGGGCCAGCCGCGCGGTGTCGCCGATGATCTCCACGGACTTCCGGGCCTGCGCGGGCTTGTCCGGCAGCAGCGACGTGGCCGCCTCCGCCTGCACCGCCATCAGGCTGACGTGGTGGGCCACCACGTCGTGCAGCTCGCGGGCGATCCGGGCCCGCTCGGCGGCGGCCTCGCGCGACACCACCCGGTCCAGCTCGGCCTCGGCGCGGTCGGCCCGGCTCTGCGCCGCCGCCAGGTTCGCCCGCTTGGCCCGGCTGAGCGTGCCCGCCACCCATGCCACGATGAAGATCATCGCCTGAAAGATGGCTTCGTATGGCTCGCTGTGGCCCGGCGCGGACAGGGAGACGGCGATGGCCGCCGCCGAGACGGCGACGGTGATCCAGCGCCATACGCGACCGCTGCGGTCGATGACGGTGTAGAACGCGATCGCGGGCCCGAGCGGGAACGGCGCGAGCCCGAACCCGATCTGGTCGTAGGCGACCCGCGCGGCGCCGATGACGATGAGGACCGGAACGGGCCACCGCCGGCGCCAGATGAGCGGGATGCCCTGGGCGGCGACCAGGACGAGGGCGAGCCACAGCGGGTGCAGCTGGGCCGGGTACGGCAGCAGCGAGACCACGTTGACGGCGGCGAGCGCGACCGCAAGCACCACATCCTGGATCCGCTCCTGGCGCCGCTGCGGGAGCGCGGCCACCCGCGCCGCGAGCCCCTGCGGGAGCCCGGCCACCCGCGCCGCCAGCCTCTTCACGACCCGATGGTATTGCCTGGCGCCGTGGCGGCGGATCGTCCGCCCGGATGAACCGGCGGCTCCACCGAGCGGCGGAACCGCGGCCGCCTCCGCGCACCATATTCGGGCCCAGGAGGGAGCCGGCAAATCGCCACGGCGCCCGATGTGAGGGCCACCCCCGTGCCGTCACGCTGATCCCATGAACACGACCACCGGGGCACCCAGCCCGTCAGCATCACCGGCCCGCGTGCCCGGCGACGCGGGAAGCCAGCCGCCCGCCACGGCGGGCCGCGCCCAGCGGACGCCGCGCCTGGGTATCGCCATCATCGCGGCCGCCGCGTTCGGCACTGAAATGGCCGTCAGCGCGCGCTACGGATACGTGCGAGACGAGCTCTACTTCCTCGCCGCCGGGCATCACCCGGCGTTCGGCTACGTCGACCAGCCTCCGCTGACCCCGCTGATCGCCCGCCTGTCCGCGGTGCTGTCCGGCAACACCCTGGTCGGGCTCCGGGTGGTGCCCGCGCTCGGCCTCGCCGCCCTGGTGGTGCTCACCGCCGCGATGAGCCGCCTGCTCGGCGCGGGCCGGGCCGGGCAGATCCTCGCCGCGCTCGCCACGGCGACCTGCGCCGAGTATCTGGGCGTGATGCACGAGCTCACCACCACCATGCCCGACTTCGTGTTCTGGGCGGTCACGCTGTACCTGGTGATGCGCCTGCTCATCAGCCGGAACCCGCGATGGTGGCTTGCCATCGGCGGCTGCGCGGGGGTGGCCAGCGAGGCCAAGTGGGACATCGCCTTCCTGGCCGCCGCGCTGGCCGCCGGCTTCCTGGCCACCGACGCGCGCCGCCTGCTGCGCAGCCGTTATCTGCTGGCCGGCTGCGTGATCGCCGCCGCGCTGGCCGCGCCGGACGTCATCTGGCAGGCGGCGCACGGCTGGCCCAGCATCGACGTGTTCCGCACGCTGCAGGATCAGGCCGGGCACAACCGGGCCACCTACTGGCTCGCGCAGCTCCTGTTCACCGGCCCGGTGCTCGCCCCGGTCTGGGTCACCGGCGCGATCTGGTCGGTGCGCAGCGAGGCGGCGCGCCGGTTCCACCCGGTGGGGATCGCCTGCGTGTTCGCGGTCGTGCTGCAGTTCGCGCTCGGCGGCAAGGCGTACTACCCGGGCGCGGCGTACACGTTCCTGCTCGCGGCCGGCTGTGTGCCGCTCGAGCGCTGGCTGGCCACGCGCAAGCCGGGGCCGTGGAAGATCAGCCCGGCCGCCCGGGTCGGCGCGGCGATGCTCGTGGCCGGGGTGATAGCCGCGCCGATCGCGCTGCCGGTGCTGCCCGCCCGGGCGCTGGCCACGGTCCCGCTCCAGAAGATCAACTATGACCTGGCGGAAACCATCGGCTGGCCGCAGGAAGTGGCCCTGATGGCCCGCGAGTACCACGCGCTGCCGCCCGGCCAGCGGGCTGCCACCACGATCCTGGCCGGCAACTACGGCGAGGCCGGGGCCCTCGGCCGGTACGGGCCCGGCGACGGCCTGCCGACGGCATTCAGCGGCGCCAACAACTTCTGGTACTGGGGCCCGCCCCCGGCCCGCGACCGGTCGGCCATCGCCATCAACGTCGACCCGGCGCTGCTGCGGCGGCTGTTCACCACCGTCCGGCCGGTGGCCGTCTTCCGCAACGGCCTGGGCGTCAGCGACGACGAGCAGGGGGCCGTCATCTACCGGGCCACCGGGCTGCGCACCAGCTGGGCGGTTGCGTGGCCACTGCTGCGCGACTTCTCCTGACCCAGCGGGACTAAGGTGGAACTCATCCGGGCTCGGGAGCTGAAGGTAAGGATCGATGCTGGCACGAAGGGCAACGCTGGCCGTCCGGGCCGGGGCCGTCACGGCCGGCCTGGCCGCGGTCGTCGCGGCCGGCCTGACCGGGTGCACGGCGAAAGCCGCGCCCGCCCCGCCCATCCAGATCGGCACCAGCTACGTGCCCGTCCCGCAGTCGGCCGGCACCACGGTCGCCTACGTGGTGATCCGCAACAACGGTGCCGCCGACCGGCTGATGTCCGCCCGCACCAGCGCGGGCGGGCGGGTCGCGTTCCGCGCCCCGGCCGGGCGCGGTGACCTCGCCATGCACACGATCAGCTCGATCGCCATCCCGGCGGAATCGACCATTGCTATGGTCCCCGACGGCTACCACATGCTCATCACCGGCGCCGGCCCCATCCGCGGTGGCAAGGACATCACCCTGACCCTGGTCTTCGCGCACGCCGGCCGGGTCCTGGTGGTGGCGCAGGTCACCGACCCGTCGACCGGGGGAAGCACCTACTTCCTCAACTGAGCGCCGTACCGTGCTGGACCGCCTGCTCACGCTGGCCCGCGGTGCGGCCTGACGGCACGCCGGAAGCCGGGGACCGGTCCGGCCGGGACCGGGCCCGTAGACTCCCGTTGTGACTGACCAGCCGGAACCGGGCAGCGTCACGATCGCGGAGCTGGTGGCGACGCTCTCCTACGCCGCCGATCTGGGCCTCGGGCAGCCGATGGCCCACTGCATGCGCCAGACGGTGATCGCGCTGCGGCTGGCCGGGCTGCTCGGGGCCAGCGACCGGGAGCTGGAGGCCACCTACTACCTCGGGCTGATGATGAACGTCTACTGCCATGCCGACGCGGCCGAGCAGGCGCAGTGGTTCGGCGACGACATCAGCATGAAGGGCGACGGGTACGAGCTGCTCGACATGAGCACCGCGCGGATGGTCACCCTGATGTGGCGGCGGGTCGGCTCGCACGGCAGCGGCCTGGCCCGCGCCCGGCGGCTGGCCGCCTTCCCGGTGGCCGCGCCCAGGCAGATGGCCGTTTTCATGACGACGCACTCGACGCTGGGCTCCCAGTTCGCTGAGCAGATCGGCTTGGACGAGGCGGTCTGCGTCGCGATCAGGCAGGGGTATGAGCAGTGGGACGGCAAGG
>DATINY010000249.1:0-13131 GCA_035473755.1 Streptosporangiaceae bacterium | reverse complement strand
GTTCAGCGCGGTGGTCTGTTTCACGATGCTCCACCACCTGCCCGGCGCCGCCGCCCAGGACCGCCTGTTTGCGGAGGCCGCGCGGGTGCTGCGGCCCGGTGGCGTGTTCGCCGGCACGGACAGCCGGCGTAGCCTGCGGTGGCGCCTGATCCACCTCGGTGACATCTGCACCCCGATCGACCCGGGCACGTTGCCCGGCCGGCTGGAAGTAGCCGGGTTCACCAGGGTTGCCGTGGACGCGGACGAGCGGCTGGTCCGTTTCGTTGCCTACACGCCCGGCGCAGAAGGAGAGGCCAGGCCTGGCGCAGCAGCCTGACCGCGGCCGCCGAGCTGACCCTCACCGCGCCGGAGGGGGAGCAACTCGACAAGGTGAGCGCCCCGCCGCTCATCTACCCCTACTGGCACCAGGCGAAGACCGCCCGGGACCGGCTCTCCCCGGCCGATTTGTCCCTGCTCGGTCCCTACCTGTAGCCCCCGCCGGCGGAGCGTCCACCCGTTACCGGCGGCCGGCGCGCTCTCCTGGCCGATCCCGGGGAGTTTCCCGTTCTAAGAATGAAGTCTATTGACCTTAGAATGCCCCGGTTCTATCGTTAGCAACTACTTATCTTAGGAAAGCATGGTCCCCGGGGAGCCGGAGCGGGGCTCCCCGGGGGCCACCGGCCCAGCAAGGAGGGGCGGGCCGGTGGCGTACGTCGCGCCAGCCAGTGACACCGAGGGAGAGCCAGATGGCCATGGCCGCCGAGACCGTCGTCCCGCTCCGGACCGCGCCGCGCGTGGACCGGTTGCGGGCGGAACGCGCCGTGGCCGAACTGCTCGCGGCGCTCGGCTACCCGGTGGAGGGCGAACACCGCGCGAAGACGCCGCAGCGGGTAGCGAGCGCCCTGGCCGAGATGCTCACACCCACCGCCTTCCTGCCCACCACGTTCCCCAACGATGAGGGTTACGACGAGCTCGTGGTCGCCCGCCAGGTTCCGTTCCGGTCGCTGTGCGAGCACCACCTGCTGCCCTTCTACGGCGTCGCGCACGTGGGCTACCTGCCCGGAGACCGGATCGTCGGCCTGTCGAAGCTGGCCCGGGTGGTGGAGCACTTCGCCGCCGGGCTGCAGGTCCAGGAACGGCTCACCCAGCAGGTGGCGGACTGGCTGCACGGTCACCTCGACGCCCGCGGTGTGGGTGTCGTGGTCGAGGCGGAGCACCTGTGCATGAGCCTGCGCGGCGTCCGCGCCCGCGGCTCGCGCACCGTCACCAGTGCCCTGCGCGGGGACCTGCGCACCGACGCGCGCAGCCGTGATGAGTTCCTGGCGCTCACCCGCCACGGCGGGTAGGGATACAGGCCCGGCCTCCCATGAATGACTTGCCCGCCCAGCCCGACGCGGCCGCCGTCTGGGACCCCGGCGCCGGCGGGAACCGCCGGGAGGGGCACCCCGGCGCGGAGGCGGATCCCGGCGCAGAGGCAGACCTCGGCGCGCTGGCCGCGCTCGGCGAGCCCACCCGCCGCGCGCTCTACGCCTACGTCGCCGCCCAGGGCCGGCCCGTCTCGCGGGACGACGCGGCCGGCGCGACCGGCATGAGGCGGGCGACGGCGGCCTTCCATCTCGAGCGGCTGGTCGAGGACGGTCTGCTCGAGGCCGGTTTCGCGCGGCTGTCCGGGCGGACCGGGCCCGGCGCGGGCCGGACGGCCAAGCTGTACTCGCGCGCGCGCCGGCAGATCGACGTCTCGCTGCCCCCCCGCCGGTACGCGGTGGCGGGTGACATCCTCGCCTGCGCGGTGGAGGAGGCGCAGCGGCGGTCGGTCCCGGTCGGCGAGGCCGTCACCCAGGCCGCGGAGCGGGCCGGCCGGCAGATGGCGGCCGGGGCCGCCGACCTGGCCGACATGCTGGCCAGCCTCGGCTACGAGCCGCGGGACGCCGGTCCGGGCGAGACCCAGCTCGCCAACTGCCCCTTCCACGAGCTCGCCGTGCGCCACCGCGAGCTCGTCTGCACGCTGAACCTGCACCTGCTGCGCGCCGCCCTGGCCGAGCTGGGCGCACCTGCCCAGGCACGGCTCGCCCCGGCCGAAGGCCGGTGCTGCGTGACGATCACCCCGGATGGGGCAGGAACCGGCCACCGCTGAACCCCGGCCCCAGCCGACGGCGGGCCGGCCCGATCGCCAGGCTCACGGCTCGGGCGGTCGCGAGGGCGGCGGCCGGCTCAGGAGTCGCCCGGGAGCAGCGGTAAATCCCGCCCGGTGGCAGCCAGGCCGGCCCAGCGTGCCCGGTCCGGCTGGCCCGCGGGCAGGTCAACGGTGACGGTCAGGCCGCCCCCGGGGGTGTCCGACAAGGTGGCCGACCCGCCGTTGGACGTCACCAGCCGGTGCACGATGGCCAGGCCCAGGCCGGCCCCCGGCGGGCTGGTGCTCGCGAAGCGGCGGAACGCGGCCTCCTGCTGCGGCCGGCTCATGCCGGGCCCGTCGTCGGCGACGGTGACCCTGGCTCCCTGGCCGGTGACAGCGGCGCTGACGCTGACGTGGCCGCCGGACGGAACCGCGTCCAGCGCGTTGGCCAGCAAGTTGTCGAGGATCTGCTCCAGGTGGCCGTCCCCGAGACTGGCCCGCACCGGGCCCGGGCACGCCGCCGTGAGCTCGACACCGCGCTCCTCGGCGATCGGCCGCCAGGCCGCGGCCCGGTCACCGATCACCGTGTCCACGGCGACCTCCACCGGCGTGCCCACCACGTTCTCCGCCCGCGCGATCGCCAGCAGGCCGTCCACCAGGCGGGACAGCCGGGCGATCTCGCCTTGGGCGGCGGCCAGTTCGGCGGAGGTGGCGTGATCAGCGTCCTGGGTGAGCAGGTCCAGCCGCAGCCGGAGCGCGGCGAGCGGGGTACGGAGCTGATGGGAGACGTCGGCCATCATGGCCTGGTGACCGTGGACCAGGGCCTCGAGCCGCCCCGCCATGGTGTTGAACGTGAGGGCGAGCCGGCGTACCTCGGGCGGCCCGTGACCGGTCGGGGAACGGGTGTCCAGCGCGCCGCCACCGAGCTTCTGCGCCGCCGCGTCCAGGTCGGACAGCGGCCGTCCCACCCACCGCGCGAGCGCGACCGCGGCGATGCCCGCCGCCAGCAGGCCCACCGCCGCCACCCCGATCAGCCAGGTCCAGAGCATGCGCAGGCGGCTGTCGAGCTCCCCGGTCGGGCGGGCGAGCACCAGCGCCCCGGCCGGGGGGGCGCCCATGGTGCCATCCACGCTCAACGCGACCCGCAGCTCGCCGCCGCGCGCAGAGACGGCCATCTCGCCGCCCTTAAGCAGAACGCCGGCGACGGCACCCGGTGTGACGGGAAGGTTCTCCTGTCTCGCGCCCCCGAAGCGCGCGATCATATGGGCGTCGGCGTTAAAGACCCAGACCTCGTCGCTGCCCGCGCGTGCGTGCACAAAGGCCGACTGCAGCACCGGGCCGGAGATGTGTTCGCCGAGCCTCGGCTCGGCCGCCGATGCCAGCGCCTGCGCAGACATGATCGTTTCCATGCGGAAGGAGTCCTGCTCACGCCCGGCGATGAGCAGCCCGAGCGGCGCCACCGCCGTGACCAGCAAGGCGCTGACCAGCAGCAGCATGGTGAGCACGATCCGGCGGGCCATCACGGGCCACCGAGGCGGAAGCCCTTGCCGTAGGCGGCTTCGATCAGCCCCGGCACGCCGAGCTTGCGGCGGAGCGCGGCCACATGGACGTCCAGCACCTTGGTCGGCCCGTACCGGTGGGCATCCCAGGCCCTCTCCAGGATCTCCTGGCGGCTGACCACCCGCCCCGGGTCGACGGCCAGGCATTCCAGGATGTCGAACTCCTTGGGGGTCAGCGCCACCTCGCGCCCGGCCACGGTCACCTTCCGGGCACGCACGTCCACCGCCAGCGGGCCATGCCGGAGCACACCGCCACCGGGATGGATCCGCCGCAGCACCGCCCGGATCCTCGCCAGCAGCTCGGCCAGGCCAAACGGCTTGACCAGGTAGTCGTCCGCCCCCGCGTCCAGGGCGAGCACCCGTTCCGGCTCCTCGCCGCGGGCGGTCACCACGATGATCGCCAGCCCGGACCGCTGGCTCAGCTGGCGGCAGATGTCGACGCCGTCGCCGTCCGGCAGGCCCAGGTCAAGCAGGACCACGTCGGGATCGGCCCGGTCCAGGGCCTCCCGGCCGGTCGTGACGTGATCGACGGTGTACCCGCTGCGGCTCAGGCCCCGCACCAGCTGCGTCGCGATCCCCGGGTCGTCTTCCACGACCAGCACGCTGGTGCCACCCCCGCCAGGCGGATCGGTGTGGTCGGGCGGACGCGCCGACGGTGTCATGCCACAACGGTAGGCCCCAGCCGGCATTTCCGCGCCGGACCGGGCGATGATCGGGGCCTGGCGTGAGTACCGTTGGGGGGCGGGCGTGACAGGCCGGCCGGCCGGCCGACGAGCGATGGGGGCTCCAGCTCAATGATCGTGATCGTGGCGGGTGTGGCCGGCAGCGGCAAGTCGACGATCGGCTCCCTGCTGGCCCGGGAGCTGGGCTGGGAATTCGAGGACGGCGACGATCTGCACTCCGCCGTCAGCATCGCCAAGATGAAGGCCGGCCACCCGCTCACCGACAAGGATCGCCGGCCCTGGCTGAGCGCGGTGGCCGGGTGGATCGACCAGCGCGCCGCGGCGGGCCGCTCGGGCGTCATCGCCTGCTCGGCGCTGAAGCGCTCCTACCGCGACCAGCTCCTCGATGGGCGCCCGGAGCTGCGGATGGTCTTCCTGAAGGTGCTCGACCGCGAGACTCTGGTCGCCCGGCTGAAGGGCCGGCACGGACATTTCTTTCGCTCGGCATTGCTCGACAGCCAGCTGGCGGCCGTCGAACCGCCCCTTCCAGCCGAACGGGTCATCGTGGTCGATGACGATAACCCGCCCGCCGACGTCGTGCGGGAGATCGTCCGGCGGCTGGGGCTCCAGCGCCGTTCGTAGGCCGTCGGCTGCCGCGTGCCGAATAGATCGCCTGGACGCGTCCGGCCGCGTACCGTGGTGGCAGCCCGGGAGCGGAGACGGCGCCATGAAACTCAAGCTTGACCTGCACGACATCTACAACCGCGGGCAGGACATCGACCGGGCCCTGCAGGCGATCATCGACGAGGCCGTGGCGAAGAAGGCCCCTCTCGTCGAGATCATCCCGGGCAAGGGCTCGGGGCAGCTCAAGAAGCGGGTGCTGAGGTTCCTGGAGCAAAAAGAGATCAAGGCGCTCTATCACCGCGTCGAGAAGGACTCCAAGAACTTCGGGCGGCTCTTCGTCCATTTCCGGTGGTGATAAGGCCGGGCCGGCTCCAGCCGGGACCGCCTTATCCCCGGCGACACCGGGACCCGCCGATGGCGTGACCGGCGCCGAGGATGCCAAGATTGCCCCATGCGTTTCCTGCTGCGCCTCGCCGTCTCGGCTGCCGCGCTCGCTGTGGCGACAGCGGTACTGCCCGGCATCCAGCTGACCACCGGGTCGACGACCTCCAAGGTGCTGACCCTGATCGCGGTGGCCCTGATCTTCGGGGTGATCAACGCGGTTCTCAAGCCGATCATCAAGACGATCGGGTGCCTGTTCTACATACTGACGCTCGGGCTCGTGGCGCTGGTCGTGAACGCCCTGCTGCTGTGGCTGGTCAGCGTGGTGGCCGGCTGGCTGTCGCTGCCGTTCCACATCACCGGGTTCGTGCCCGCGTTCCTGGGGGCGCTCATCATCAGCGTGGTGACATGGCTGCTGAGCGTGCTGATCCCGGACGGAAAGAAGGACGTCGCCCGGTGATCGGGCCCGCGTGACGGCCCGCGGCCCGCAGTGACGGCGCTGCCCCAGCCGATCCGGTCACGAGGGCAGGAGCAGAAGCTTCCCGGTTGTGCGCCGCGCGGCGAGGTCATCGTGGGCGCGGGCGGCCTCGGCCAGCGGGTAGGTGCCGCCGATCCGGACCGAGAGCCGGCCGTCCCCGATCCAGGTGAACAGGTCACCGGTCCGCCACACCAGCTCTTCCCGGGTGGCGATGTAGTGGATCATCGTGGGGCGGGTGATGAACAGTGAGCCGGCCCCGGCGAGACGCTGGAGCTCGAATGGGGGCACCGGCCCGCTGGACCCGCCGTACAGGACCATCATGCCGCGCGGGCGGACCGCCGCCAGGCTGGCGTCGAAGGTGGCCTGGCCGACCCCGTCGTAGACCGCGGCCGCCCCGGCCCCGCCGGTGACCTCCTGCACCACCGAGCCGAACTCCTCGTAGCCGGTGACGTGGTCGGCCCCGGCCTGCCGGGCCAGGTCGGCCTTGGCGGGGCTGGAGGTGGTCGCGATGACGATGCCGCCGCGCATCTTGACCATCTGGGTGAGCAGCAGGCCCACGCCGCCGGCCGCCGCATGCACCACCACCGTGTCGCCGGGGGCGACCGGGTAGGTGCTGTGGCACAGGTAATGGGCGGTGATGCCCTGCAGCATGACGGCCGCCGCGACCCGGGTATCGACCCCGTCGGGAATGCTGATCGCGGAGGCCGCCGGGACGACCGCCTGCTCGGCGTAACACCCCGGCGCGCCGGCCCACGCCACCCGGTCACCCACGGCGAAGCCCTCGGCGCCCGGTCCGACCGCGGCCACCGTCCCCGCACCCTCGGACCCCGGCACGAACGGCAGGTCGCGGCCGTACGGCGGGCGGCCTTCCCGCTGGTATATGTCCATGTAGTTGACCCCGGCGGCGGCGACGTCCACCAGCAGCTGTCCGGGCCCGGCCGTCACCGGCTCCCGGTCGGCGACGGTCAGGACATCGGGCCCGCCAAGCTCGTTCACGACGACCACACGCATGCCCCCATCATCGCCCATGCCGGGCGACGGAGGGTGGCAGTTCCGTGGCCGGGGTGAGGGCATTGCGCAGGCGTCCGCCACCAGCCGGGGCGGCCTCCAGCCGGGCGAGGGCGGTCAGGCTACCTGGGTGTAGCGAGCCGGCGGCGCGGCGGCCGGGCCCAGGGTGGCGCGCGCCGCGGCGAGCCGACGGGCCGCGTCGGGCAGTTCGGCTTCGGGGAGGGTGAACGGCAGCCGCAGGTAGCCCTCGAGGTTCGCGCCGCGGCCGAACCGGGGGCCGGGCACGAGCCGGAGCCGCTGCCGTTCCGCGGCATGGGCCAGCGCGCTGCTGACCGGCGCATCCAGCCGGGCCCACAGGGACAGCCCGCCGCCGGGGGTGCGGAAGCTCCAGGCGGGCAGGTGCTCAGCGAGCGCGGCCACCAAGATGTGGCGGCGGCGGGTGAGGGACGCGCGCCGGGCCGGGAGCAGGCGGTCGGCCCGCTCCAGCAGCCAGGCCGCGGCCAGCTGCTCCACCACCGGGCTCGCCAGGTCGGACGGGCCGCGGGCCGCCTGCAGCTGGGCGGCCAGGCCGGGATCGGCCCGGACCCACCCGACCCGCAGCCCGGCCCAGAAGGCCTTGCTCATGGAGCCGATCGTGATCACCTGGCCGGCCGGGTCCCAGGCCGCCAGCGGGGCGGGAAGCGCGGGCTCACCGTCGCCGAGGGAGAGCTCGGCGAAGGTCTCGTCGATGACCAGGCGCGTCCCGGCCGCGGCGGCGGCCGTGGCCAGCGCCGCCCGGTCCCGCGCGCTCATCAGGTGCCCGGCCGGGTTGTGGAAGTCGGGCATCAGGTAGGCGAGCCGGGGCAGGCTCTGGCGGAGCGTGGCCACGAACGCCTCGATGTCCCAGCCCCCCGGCGCCAGCCCCACCGCCACCACCCGGGCGCGCGCCTGGGCCAGCGCGTCCAGCGCGTTCGGGTAGGTCGGGCTTTCCACCAGCACGGGGTCGAGCGGGCTGACCAGGCACCGCAGCAGCAGATCGAATGCGTGCTGGGCGCCGCCGGTGACGAAGATCTGCTCCGGTGCCGTGGGCAGGCCCCGCTCCGTGTACCGCCGGGCGACCGCCTCGCGGAGCACCGGCAGGCCGTAGCCGTCATACCCGTGGCCGTGCAGATAGGCGGGCAGCAGGTCCAGCGCGGCCGCCATCGCGGCCGGAAGCTCCGCACACGCCTCGGGTGAGGCCAGCGCCAGATCGAGTGCGCCCGAGTCATCGGGCATGGCCGGGACCCACGAGGCGTGCCGGCGCAGCCGCCCCGGCGGAAGGGCGGTGACGCTGCCGGAGCCCTGGCGGCTGGCCAGGTACCCCTCGTCGCGCAGCAGCCGGTAGGCGGCGGCGACGGTGGTCCGGCTCAGTCCCAGCGCCGCGGCGAGCCTGCGCTCGGCCGGGAGACGTGCTCCGGCGGGCAGCCGGGCGTCCAGCAGCAGCGCCCGCATGGCCGCAGCCAGCCGGGCGTAGCCCGGTCCCCCGGCGAGGCCGGGCCCGCCTGACCGTTTGCCCTGCCAGTCACCGAGCAGCCGGACCAGCTGGGCCTCCGGGACGCTCAACATCATCAGTCCACTTGTGTAGAATTGGCTCTTTTCTCCTGGCCAATTACCTGCAAGTGTGGCTGCTGACGAGCCAATTAGCAAGGCTGGAAGCGGATGGAGCGGTGAGCCGCACGGATTGGCCCGGGCACCGTGGGCGCCCGGAAACGGCCGGGCGGCCACCGGGACAAAGGAGCTGGAGGGCAACGTGAAGCTGGGGCGCCTCGCCCGCCTGCTGGTCAGCCCGCCACCGGCCGACCGGCTGGCGCGGCGCCTGGGACAGCTCCTCGCCGGCCTGGTCCTGTATGGCATCAGCGACGCGCTGCTGGTGCTCGGAGGGCTCGGCCTCGATCCCTGGGACGTGCTGCACCAGGGCCTGGCCCGCCGGACCGGGATCCCGATCGGGACCTGGACGATCATCGTGGGCGCGGCGGTGCTGCTGCTGTGGATCCCGCTGCGGCAGCGCCCGGGCATCGGCACCGCCTGCAACGTCATCGTCATCGGGACGGTGATCGACCTGGTCCTGGCCGTCGTTCCCGCGCCGCACGCCCTGCCGGTGCGCTGGGTGTCGCTGCTGGCAGGCGTCGCGCTCAACGGCGTGGCCACCGCCTGTTACATCGGGGCCGGGCTGGGTCCCGGACCCCGGGACGGCCTGATGACCGGCTTCGCCCGCCGCGGCCACTCGCTGCGCCTGGTGCGCACGTCCATCGAGCTGAGCGTGCTGGCGACCGGGTGGCTGCTCGGCGGCACGGTCGGGATCGGCACCGCGCTGTACGCGGTCGGCATCGGCCCCCTCGTCCATCTGCTCCTGCCCCGGCTCACCATCCGGCCCGGCATCCCCCGGCTATCCTCATCGGATGCCCGAGGTGCCGGTCCGCTACCGGTCGGCGGACGAGGACAGCGCGCGGTGGGCCGGTTTCCCGTTCCGCGAGGGTGACATCGTCATCAGCACCCGGTCCAAGAGCGGGACGACATGGATGCAGATGATCTGCGCCCTGCTGGTCTTCCAGTCGCCGGACCTGCCCGCGTCGCTGACGGAGCTTTCCCCGTGGCTGGACTGGCTCATCGCCCCGCAGGAGGAGGTGTACGCGCGGCTCGACGCGCAGGATCACCGCCGGGTGATCAAGACCCACTCGCCGCTCGACGGGATTCCCCTCGACGCCCGGGCCACCTACATCGTGGTCTCCCGGCACCCCCTCGACATGGCGGTGTCGCTCTACCACCACAGTGCCAACATCAACCGCGAGCGGGTGCACCAGCTCACGGGCCAGCCGGGAAGCCTCTACACGGCTTCGCCCCGGCCCTCGCTGCGGGAATGGGTCCTGCGCTGGGTCGGTGCGGTGGTGGATCCGCGGGCCGAGCTCGACTCCCTGCCGGGCGTCATGCTGCACCTGTCCGACGCCTGGGCGCGCCGGGCCGGGCCCGGCGTGGTGCTCGTGCACTATGACGACCTGTCGGCCGATCTGGAGGGTGAGATGCGGCGCCTGGCGGAATTGCTCGGTATCGCCGTGCCTGAGGGGGCCTGGCCCGCGCTGGTGGCGGCGGCCACCTTCGACAGCATGCGGGCGCGTGCCGACCGGCTGGTGCCCGCCCCGCCGGGCGTGCTCATGGATAACGCGGCGTTCTTCCGGCGCGGGGCGTCCTGTTCCGGCCGCGAGCTGCTCACCGGCGCCGAGCGCGCCCGCTACCACGCCTACACGGCCCAGATGGCACCATCAGACCTGCTCAGCTGGCTGCACCGGGAGGGCGGTTAGCCGGCGATGGAACCGGCCGCCCGCTGCCGGGGCCGGCCGCCGCTGGGTGCACGGGCCGTCACGGCCCCAGGTCCGCGGCCGAGGGGAGGCTGGACCCGGCCCGGTCCAGCCATTCCCGCAGGGCGAGCGTCGCCTCCACGTCGTTGCGGTTGTAGGCGAGCAGCCAGCCGCGGGCGGCCTGCGCCGCGGCGGGGCCGCCCGTGCCGACGGCCTCGTCGTAGCGGATCATGGACCCGGCGCCCTCGGCGTCGGCGACGTCCCAGGCGAAGCCGGACAGTGGGGCCACCGCCTTGAGCCCGGCCGAGGCTCCCGTCAGGAGCTGCGTGTCGAACACGCGCAGCAGGTCCACCCACTCCTCGCTCCCGGTGAAGCCGGTCACCGCATCCCGCAGGCCGGTGCCTCCGGCGATGCGGTGCATCTGGGTGTTCTCGGCGGTGGCGTTATAGCAGTAGGCGCGGAACGACAGGCCCGCGGACGCCACGGCCGCGCGGAGCCCCGACAGCCAGTCCCAGAACTGGGTGAACAGCCGGGCCTCGGCCTCCCCGGTCATCGGTTCCCAGGTGCAGAACGCGTGGTAGCCGCCGGGCGCGGGGCGGCCGGCCGTCCGGTTGGTGACCAGGGCGCCCCAGAGGTAGACGCCGTCCTCGACGTTCTCCATGTCAACGTCCACTTCGACCTCGCCCCGGGGCACCTCGACCGAGGTGACGCCACGGCGCCGGTAGACGGGGGAATCGCCGAGCGCGGCCCGGGCCCGGTCGATCTGCTCGGGCAGGCCCCGCATCGGCTGGTCACAGTACGCCCCCGTGCGCGGGCTCAGGGTCCGCGCATCGCCCAGCGTGCGGACGCCCGCCGCGCGCAACCGTGCGAGCTGCGCCCGCCTCCGCTCCCCGACGATGGCCGTGACCGGCGTGTCATCGGGCAGGGTGCCCAGTGCCGACGTGATCGGCCGCAGGTCCACCCCGCCCGCGACCAGGGTGGCGGTGCGGTGGTCGAGCGAGGCGAGCGCCGCCCGGCTGGTGACGCCGTGGCCACGATGGATACGCCATTCCCGCCAGCCAAGCCGCGGCAGCAGGCTCGGGTCGCCGGATCCGGCCCGGAGCCGCGGGCCGCACCAGGACCACCAGGGGCATTCCGCGCATTCGCCGATCCGCACCGGCACCACGAGCAGCGGGACCGACGGATCGGCCCGGTGCTGGGTGGCGACCGCGAGGACGTCGAGGCGGAAGGCGAACTCGAAGTCGTACACCTCCATGGTGGAGCGCCGCTTCGGCCGGCCCGTCGCGGACGGAGTCGGCCAGCGGCGGGCATCCAGGTCGTACCAGGTGACGACGTCGTCGACGCCGATGATGCCGCCCAGGCGCTTCCCGGGCGCAGCCATCCCGCAGGCCTCGAGCATGCGCTGGTAGTGGGCGAGCTGGAGGAGATCTTCCTTGTGCGCGCGGGCCGTGGAGCCCGGCACCAGCTCCGCCGCCTCCGGTACCGGGTCGTCCAGCGGTGAACAGCGGGACGGCCAGCCACCGGGGCCGGCGTCGAGGCACCGGTGGTGCTTGATGTCCACGGGCCGGTACCCCGGGCCGTCCGTCGCGGCCACCAGCAGGTCCGGCTCGCCCACCCGCCGGCCAGCGAGATCAACGGGCAGGCGCCCGCCCAGGATGAGCGGGCGCCCGGCCCTCATCGCGGCGAGCGTGGCATCCTCGCGGCCGGCCCGTGCCGGGCCGGCAATGACGTGAGCCGCCGGGTGAAGCGCGAGAAGGCGGGCGGCGACTTCTGCCTCGAATTGCTCGCCCCGCGCGAACCGGCGCGCAAGCACTGGCGACACCGGCAAGGGCTCGCACGGCCTGATGATGTCCCATTGGGCGCGGACCGGGCATTGCTTGGCTACATAACCACCCTGCGGTGGCACACCCGACGTATCGTAGCGAGTGCTCACCAGCCCATAGTATTGAATGCCTCTGACGAAACCGGGACCGCGCCGCGGACGAAACGGTCACAACTGCGTGGGCACCCCGCAGATCACTCCAGTGGGGATGAGCAGGCCTCCCGGTGACCGGGAAGTGGCGTTTAACGGGCGGCAGCCCACCGCCAGTTTACTTCCAGGCGGCCAGCCGGAAAATTGTACGCGCCGTTACGGTAATCAGGGCGGCATCATGACACCGGTTCGAACCGCTATTCTGTGCACGGTACCATCATGGGCCGGTTCTGTGGCTTTCTGCTGTCATGTAGGGGGCTTACACTGCCGCCATGGAAATAAGGGAGGGCCGGCAAAGCAATCCGGTCGCGGACGAGGTTGGCGCTCTCGTCGCGGTCACCAGGCCGGTCATCGCGGGCGTGCTGCAATCCATCTCGGAAGAGGTGGTGAATACCATCGGCGAACGGGGACGGCTGCCGCTGAGGATGCTCGGGCGCCTTCGCAAGCGGGGGGACGGTGACTGCGGTATCGCATTCGAGTATGCGGTGCACGACGCGGTTATCTCGGCCGAGCCGGTCGTTGTGGAACGCGTCGCGGACGCCCTCAATAAGTGCCGGATCGTCCGCGGGAACCCAGCCTCCATTCTGTTCGCGATCGAAAAGACCGGGGCCCAGCAACTCATCTCCACGGAAGTCAGCCTGGTCACGGATAACTCGCGCGTTCTTTCCGGCCAGCGCGGGCAGCCCGTGAAGCTGAAGAAGTACCTGAACACCCTGGCTGCCGCCTTCCGGCGCCCGGGGACGCGGCTGAATCTGCCGCAGAGCATACGAGGGCTGTGGAAGGCGGACTTGTTCCTGGGTTCCACGGAACCGGATCACTGGGTGGGCACGACGGTAAAGATCAATCCCGCGGGGCTGGAGGCCGCAAGTGGATTGCGCATCGCCATCGTCCCGAGCCTGGCCGGGCGCACTGCTAAGCCTGGCGCAGAGCATCAGGGGCCTATGGAAGACCGAGCTTTTCCTCGGATCGGCGGACCGTGACCAGTGGGTCAGCGCCGGTATTCATGTGAGCTCGCCACCGCCAGACGCCGCGAAGGCCCCCCGG
>DATINY010000248.1:0-15758 GCA_035473755.1 Streptosporangiaceae bacterium | reverse complement strand
ATCTGACCGACGCGATGCTCGCCCAGGCCCAGGATCGGATAGAGGCGAACGGCTGGAGCAACATCAGCCTCGTGCAAGCCGACGCGGCCGAGTTCGACTTCCCAACCCAGGTCGACGCGATCCTGTCCACGTATGCCCTGACGCAGGTGCCCGAGTGCGCAGAGGTCATCGCCCACGGCGCCGCAGCCCTCTCCGCAGGCGGACGCTGGGTCGTGCTGGATCTTAAGGTTCCCGGCAACACGCCTGGGTGGCTAGCGCAGCTCGGAACCGCAATTGTGCGGCCTTTCGCCTCCATAGACGAGTGGATCATGCGCCGTCCGTGGGAGGCGATTCGCGCAACCATGCAGGAAGAACTGGCCGATCTCTCCTGGACCGAGTTGTTCTTCGGAACCGCATTCCTCGCTGCCGGGTCCCGCGGCCCTGGAACCTTCGGGGTACGACCGCGGGAGAGCGCCCATCAGTGACCGTGGGCTCAGCAAGCGTCCTCTCACCTGAGGCCCGACGCGGACGCGAGGCTATGGCGGACGAGTCGATCCAGCGCGCTGGCCCGGCTGGTGCTCAGCGGCTGTCCCGCTTCGCTTGCTGGCGGGCACCCGTGGCGCGCGTGCTCGCCCGCCGCTTCTGGCTGGCGGGCGAGCGCAAGGCCCGGTCGCCGGTGGGCTCTCCGGTGACCGCGGGGCCTGGCCGGCCCACGGCGGGCAGCGCTGCCCTGACATGGGGGCCGCCGCCCTGCCTCGCCGCCTTGGCTGCCGCCAGCCGTTCCGCCCGCAGCTCCGCTGCTGCCTGCCGGGCCAGGGCCGCGACCCGCCGGCTCACCCGGGACAGGGCCTCCTCGAACGCCTCGGCCTTCATGGCGGCCCGCTTGTTCTCGGGCCGGGCTTTGCCGCGCCCGCCGTGCTCGGGCACGGCGGCGCTGGCGGCCCGGCGGTACTGGCCGACGTATTTGTTCCTGGCACGCCTGATCCGGGTTTCGAGCTCGATAGCCGCGTCCTCATCAAGGGCGGCGAGTTCGGCCCGGCCGGTCTCGGCGACCAGCAGCCGCTCGGTGTCGTTGAGCACGGCCAGCAGGGATGCGTTCATCGGATCCTCGATTCCACCGGACCTGGCTTTGCCCCATCTAGCCGTTATGCCACGGATCCTTCACCATGGCCAGGCCGGCCACGGGCCCGCGTCCGTGGACCATCCGTGCCGGGTCAGGTGATCAGAGGGAGGCCGCCTATCCGCGCCGGCCAGGCGATGGCAGCAGATAGAGGTTGGCCGCGTAACACAGCAGTCCAACGCCGGTCAGGACCGACATGGCCATCGAGTCGGCGGGGTGGCCGCTGGTGGTGAAGCTGGCCCCTGCCGCGGAGGCAAAGGCCAGCGCGAACAGGCCCGCCGCCGACGCGGCGATGGCGCCGGCGTGGCGGGCCATGATTGCCTGCACCAGCACGCCCAGCGCCGCCAGCCCCAGCAGCAACCCGATCACGGCGTGAGTGGCCAAGATGGCCGGCCCGTTCGCGATCGCGCTTCCGACGCCGTGGCCATGGTCGGCCCGGGGGATCGTGACGAACAAGTTGACGTACATGCCGATGAGGTACTCGGCCACGACCAGCACCAGGACCGCCAGGCTGCCCCGCCGCAGTCTGGCCAGACCGGCCGGTGCCGGGGTGGTCACAGGCCGGGCTGTCTTTGCATCCAGGCTCATCTGCGCTCCTCTCACTGTTGGTGGCGTCCGGCCTGCTTGTCCCGGCGGGACGCGCAGGCCGCCAGGTCTTACGCGTGACGCGGCGGGCGCGGGATCCAGCGCGGGACCCGGCGCCGGTAATCCAGGTAGCTGTCGCCGAAGCGGCGGCCCAGTTTGCGCTCTTCGTAGCCGGTGACGAACAGGTGGAAGAAGACCGCCATGGCGCCCGCGTACGCCAGCACCGGCCGCGACATGAACAGCCACGCCTCCCCCAGGACGACCAGGAGCGCGCCGATGTAGATCGGGTTACGCACCCAGCGGTAGGGCCCGGTCGCGACCACACGCCTCGGCGCGTCCCAGAGGCCGGGCGTGCCCTTCCCCACGGCTGCGAAGTTCCAGACACACCACCCGTACAGGGCCGCCCCGGCCACGATGACCGGAACCGCCTCCCACGCGGCCGGGGTGGCGGTACCGCCATGGCGCGTCAGGATCCACCAGGGAACCCAGACTCCCCCCAGCCCCGGCACCACGATGGTGAACACGAGATTGCGGGCGATAAGGCTAAGCGTGCGGGCCATCCTCGCTCACGCTCCTTCCCCGTGACCGGCGTCGCCGGGCCGCTGACTCCCCCGCATCCCGTCCGCGGCCGGATGCCTCCTACCTGATATATAGCATTGCTACTTATGAACTCAGCTTAGCTGACAGATTGCCTGGCCGGAAGGCCTAATGTAGGGTTACTACGTATGCGAGCCGAGGAGTTGAAGGGCCACCTGGACGCCGTGCTGCTGGCCGCCCTGGAAGACGGGCCACGGCACGGTTACGCGGTGATCGAATCACTGCGGCAGAACACGGGTGGGCGGCTGGACCTGCCGACCGGGACGATCTACCCGGCGCTGCGGCGGCTGGAGCAGGCCGGGCTGATCACCGGGTCATGGTCGGTGGTGGGCGGCCGGCGGCGGCGCGAGTACCGGCTGACCGCGGCGGGAACCCGGGCGCTGACCGGCAAGCGGGCGGACTGGCTGGACTTCTCGGCCATGGTGAGCGCCGCACTGGAGGGCAGGCCATGTCCGAGCCCCGTCTGATCAGCAGCTACCTGGCGGTCCTGGCCGCTCAGCTTCCCGCCCCGATAGTCGAGGAGCTGGCCGACGGCCTGACCGAGACCCACCGGTCCTATCTCCAGCAGGGACTGGCTCCCGATCTCGCCGCCGAGTCCGCGGTGGCCGAATTCGGCGAGCCGCAGGCGATCGTGGCCGAGTTTGCCCGTGTGAACCCGGCCCGGCGAGCCGCCCGCAGGCTGCTCGGGATCGGGCCCGTGGTCGGCGCCTGCTGGGCCGCGGCGCTGATCACCGACCGGGCCGGGACCTGGCCCGTCCCGCTGGCGGCGCGCATCCTGGTCGGCGTGGCGCTCATCACGATCATCGCGCTGCTCGCCGCCGCCGCGCTGAGCACGCGCTACCGGCTGGCCGCCCGCGCGGGAGTCGCGGGATGCATCGGCATCGCCTCGCTCGACGCCGCGCTGATCACCGGCGTGACGTTCGCCAGCGCGCCCATGACCTGGGTGATGGCGGGGGCCATGGTGGCCAGCACGGCGCGCATCGCCTTCGCCGCGCGGTCCCTGGTCCCCGCCCTGGCCAGATGACGGGCTGAGCCGCCGCACTGACTAGGGCCTGTCCTGTCGATCATGGCCGGCCCTAGCCGCAATGCCGGGGCGTTAAGCGTTCCCGCTCGGTGGTCTGACCCTCTGCTAGCCTGCGCGGATGGCAGAGCTGGGACCCGTCGCCTGGCCGCCTGAGCCGATCAGGACCGAGAGGCTGGTGCTCCGTGAGCCCGAGGCCCGGGACCGTGCGGCGTTCATCGAGCTGCTGGCCTCCCCAGAAGTGGGCACCTACCTCGGTGGTCCCCAGCCGCGCGACGAGCTTGAGCGCGAGATGCCCGGGGCACCCGAGCGGCGCCCCGGCCTTTTCATAGTCGATCTCGACGGAGCCATGATCGGCCAGATCATTCTCAGCAGAGCAACGGGGCACGGTCCTCCGGCTGCTGCCGGGGAGGCCGAGCTCGGCTACCTGCTCCTTCCGGAGGCGTGGGGATGCGGGTACGCCGCCGAGGCGTGCGCAGCGGCACTGGGCTGGTTCGCCGGCGAGCTTCCCGGCGAGCCGGTGGTGCTCTTTACCCAGACCGCCAACGCCCGCTCGATGCGCCTCGCGGCGAAGCTGGGGTTCACCGAGGTAGAGCGGTTCGAAGCCTACGGCGCCGAGCAGTGGTTCGGCATGTGGTCCCCGGTCACGCCGTCCGATTGAGCTCGTGCTCACCGGACCTTTCGTTGTCCTGTCAGCCGAACCCGCAATCCGCCCTAGAGCGCGTCCTGTCGATTATGTGAGCCAGATCAGGGCTGAGATGAGTACCAGACTGGCATTGTGACATTCACTCACATCGCTAAGTAGCCCGTGGCCGGGATGTTCTGATGAGCCACAGCTGCGTTGTTGCCTGGCAGCACGGCCGGCGGCACATTCGTTATGACTCCTGGAACTTCTTTACGTCACGCATACCATTCGTTGGGGAAATAGAGTGAATAACCCACTGGTGCCGCCCCGGCGGGGCGGGCCGCGCCGGCCCGGCGGAGCGGCCCGTGCCACCGGTCATGACATTTGTCATGGGCAACTCGCGCCGAACCTCATTGGAGTATCTGCGGGGCCTCGGCCACGCTGGTCACATGACAACAACTGACCCCGTACGGGGGCAAGATCCGCGGGCGGACAGCGGATCGCCGCCCGCGGTCTGGCTGCAGGACCTCAGCAAAAACTTCGGTCATGTCCAGGCCGTGCGTCACGTTGACCTGACCATCGAGCAGGGCGAGGTGGTGGCGTTCCTGGGCCCGAACGGCGCGGGCAAGACCTCGACCATCGACATGATCCTCGGCCTGTCCACTCCCAGCGGCGGCGAGGTCTCGGTCCTGGGCATGACGCCCCAATACGCGATCCGGCGAGGCCTGGTCTCCGCGGTCATGCAGACCGGGGGGCTGCTCAAGGACCTCACGGTCGGCGAGACCGCCCAGTACACGGCCAGCCTGTTCGCCCAGGGCGCGGACGTGCCCGCGGCGCTGCGGCGGGCCGGCATCGCCGAGATCGCCGACCGGCGGGTGGGCAAGTGCTCGGGCGGCGAGCAGCAGCGGCTGCGGTTCGCCATGGCGCTGCTGTCCGACCCGGAGCTGCTCATCCTGGACGAGCCGACCACCGGCATGGACGTGGAGGGCCGCCGCGAGTTCTGGAGCTCGATCCGCCACGACGCCGACCGGGGCCGCACGGTGCTGTTCGCCACGCACTACCTGGAGGAGGCCGACGCCTACGCCGACCGGATCGTGCTCATCCGCAAGGGCGAGATCGTCGCCGACGGCACCAGCGCACAGGTGAAGAGCCTGGCCTCAGGCCGGACCGTGCGGGCCACGCTGCCCGGCGCCACCGAGCAGGCGCTGCGCTCCGTCCCCGGCGCGGACAGCATCGAGATCCGGGGCGAGACCGTGCTCATCCACTCCGGCGACGCCGACAAGGTCGCCCGCTACCTGCTGACCGAGACCGGCGCGCACGACCTGGAGATCACCTCCCGCGGGCTGGAGGAGGCATTCCTCGCCCTCACCGGCGACGACGACAACACTGGAGGGAACCGGTGACCACCACCGCAACCGCGGCCGAGCTCAGCAGCCGGCCCGTCCCGCCGCTGGGCGGGTTCAGCTTCACGGTGCTGAAGCTGGAGATCCGCCGCCTGCTCCGCAACCGGCGCACCGTGATCTTCGCCCTGGTGACGCCCTCGATCTTCTTCCTGCTGTTCGGGCTCAACGCGGCTTACGCGAACGAGTCGGCCGGGAAGGGCAACGTCTCCGCCTTCATCCTGATCAGCATGGCGCTGTACGGCTCGGTGCTGGCGACCACCAGCGGCGGGGCGATGATCTCCATCGAGCGCGCGCAGGGCTGGACCAGGCAGCTGCGGCTCACCCCGCTGTCCCCGCTGGCCTACGTGGTGACCAAGATGCTCACCTCGATGGTGCTCGGGTTCGTCTCGGTGCTCGCGGTCTACATCGTTGGGTTCGCCACCCACAAACCGTCCATGGCGGGGTACCTGTGGATCGTCACCGCGCTGTGCGTGTGGATCGGCGCGCTGGTGTTCGCGCCCTTCGGGCTGTTCCTCGGCTACCTGCTGCCGACCGAGAACGTCATGCAGTTCATGGGCTTCATCATGATCCTGCTGGCCTTCGGCGGCGGCCTGTTCGTCCCGCTGAGCCAGTACCCGCACGCCCTGCAGGTGCTGGCCAAGTTCACCCCGCTGTACGGCGTCAACCAGCTGGTGCACTGGCCGCTGACCGGCGGGGCGATGGACGTGTGGTGGGTGGTCAACGCCGTCGCCTGGCTGGCCATCTTCACCGCCGGCGCGGTGTGGCGGTTCCGCAAGGACACCGCCCGCGTCTGACCCCCGCGCCAGACCGGCGTAGACGCCCGGCTGGCAGCGCCTCAGGCGCGCCAGCCGGGCCGCACCAGGCCCGGCTCGCAGGCGATGACCACGCCGCCGCGAGCTCGTTGCCGCCATGGTCACCGGGCATCAGTGACGGGCCCACGATCCGCGATCGCGGCCGGGCTGGCCGGCGTCACAGAAATATGGGGAACGCCGCCGGAAAACTGGGGAACCGCTCCCGATCCCCGATGCGGGCCGGCCGCCATACGGTCGCCTTGACCTGATCAAGAGTCGAAGGAGATCGTCATGAACCCCCTCAAGCGCATCCGCCGGTTCGCTGCCGCGCTGGCCGGGCTGGCCGGTGCCCTGGTGGCATTCGGCGCCACACCCGCGTTCGCCATGCACGTGCCCCCACCTGGGTTCGGGTCCGGGGTCACGACCTCGCCCGTGGGCACGACGACGACGCCGGTCGAAGTCCACACGGTCGTCATCGGCGGCATGCCCGGCTGGCAGATCGCCCTGATCGCGGTCGTGGCTGCCCTGTTCGCGGCCGCGGTCGCCGTGCTCGCGGACCGGTCCCGAAGCGCCCGCCGGAAGGCGATCGCCGCGACCGCCTGACCATGCGCGCTGACAAGCGGTGCCGCCAGCCGGCCGCGCTGGACCGGCGGCACCGCTCCCAGCCGGCGCCGAGACCGTCACCTACATCGAACGAAGGAGCATGTCATGGCACGATTCATGGACTTCCACGAGGATCTGAAGCTGCCCGCCGAGGCCATCGCACAGATCGCCGATGACACCCGTAACGGCAGGGCCGATCAGTTCGGCGTGCGCCAGATCGAGCTGTACCACAACGCCGGGGGCAAGGTGTACTGCCTGCTCGACGGGCCGGACGAAGAGGCCATCCGCCAGCACCACGCCGCGCTGGGTGTGCCGTGCGGCGACGTCCACCGGGTGGACAGCCTTACCTGACCGGGCGGCCGCCAGCCCGCGCCGGTGCCGACCATCCCGGAAGATAAACGGGCCGGGTCCGGGGTGGCCATCGGCGCGGGGGTGAACGAGCGAGATAGCTCGCGATGGCCGCCGCGGGGCCGGGGCCGGAGGCCTCGTTACCGGGGCATCCGGGCCGGTCAGCCGCGGCGGCGGGTGGCGAGGCGATACACCGTGACCGCCGCGACGACGGCCGCGATGGGCGTGAGGATGAGGAGTTCGAACTGCCCACGATGTGAAGCGAAGCCGGCCGGCAGCGCGGCGTCCGGGTCGGCGGTGCCGAGCCCCGGCCAGAGCAGGCAGATGGCGGCCAGCGCGGACCACCCGGTGGCCAGGCTCGCCACCAGCCAGGCGATGCCGGTGCCACCGGGGACCCGGAAGGGCCGGTCCAGGCCGGGTTCGCGCACGCGCAGGACGAGGAAGGCGGGGAAGATCAGCAGATAGGCCAGCACGACCAGGGTGATCGCGACGATCAGCGCGGCCGAGAAGTACTTCTGGCTGTCGTTGCCGACGACGGTGAGATAGGCGCCCATCGCCAGCAGGGATATCGCGCCGGACACCAGGCCCATGACCACCGGCACGCCGCTGCGCGCCGAGATCTTGCCCAGCACGCGCGGCCCGGCGCCGTCCAGGCAGGCGGCGGCCTGCGCCCGCCCGGCGCCCATGATCCAGGCGGAGCCGCTGGCGGCCAGCACCCAGATGAAGGTGATCGCGCACACCCAGCCGAGCAGCTGGCCCCAGCCGGTGAGGGCGACGGTGCCGTCGGCGGCGACCGAGCCGCCGTAGCTGGTCAGGACGGCCTGGAGGGCGTCGATCAGTCCGTTCAGCGAGGTGATCTGCCCGGCAGGCAAGACGATCAGGACGGCCAGGATCGGGATGCCGTACATCAGCGCCTGGCCGATGCCCGCCCGGGCGATGGCGGCCGGGATGTCACGCCGCGGATTCACCATCTCCTCCCCCGCCGTCGAAGGCAGCTCGGTCCCGGTGAAGGAGTAGAGCAGGATCGGGACGATGGCGATGAAGACCGCCCGGGAAGGGACGAGGTCGCCGACGGAGATGCCGTGCACGCCGTGCCGGGCGCCGTAGAGGGCGACGCTGACGGTGAAGAACGTCAGCAGCACGATCTGCCCGACCGCGCCGCTGGTGGGAATCCACTTGCCCACCCGAAGCGGGAGGATCGCACCGGCGGTGGCCACACCGACGAACACGGTCCCGAACAGGTACAGGCCGGCCAGGGACAGGCCGCCCAGGAACTGCTGGTAGACGGCCATCGCCACCACGGCGACAGAGCCGCCGAGCCACATCGGCGTCCCGGCCCAGTAGAGCAGCGAGGTCAGCGCCCCGGCATAGCGGCCGAAGGCCCGCCGGACCCACACGTAGGCACCGCCCTCTTCCGGGAGCGCCGCCCCGAGTTCGGCGCTGGCCAGCGCCGAGGGGATGAAGAAGGTGACGAACAGCACCACCAGCCAGGTGAACGTCTCGCCGCCGCCGACCGCGATCGCACCGATCGTGTCGACCACCACCATGGCCGAGATCAGGAAGAAGACCGTGTCCATCCGGCCGAGCACCCGCCGCAGCTTGCCCCGCTCGGCTGCGGCGGCGTCCAGCACGGTCATGCGCATGCCACCGTGACCGGCATGCGGGCCGGCCGGCGGAGGCGCCGGTACCACGGGGTGCCGGGCTCATGGTGGCCGGCACCGATGGCGGCGACCGCGGCCACCGCCTGGTCGATCTCGGTGGGGGTGTTGTAGAGGTAGAAGCTGAGCCGGCAGCTGGCGGGCGGGTCGAGTTCGAGCGCGTGGTGGGCCAGGGTGGCGCAGTGGCAGCCGGCCCGGGCCTCGATCCCGGCCCGGTCCAGGGCCTGGGCCACGCTCATCGGGTCGTGGCCGGCCAGGTTGAACGCGACCAGCGAGGTGCGGCGTTCCGCCTCGCGCGGCCCGTAGATGGTGATCCCCGGAATGGCGCTGAGCCCGGCCAGGGCGCGGGCGGTCAGCTGCCGGTTCCACGCCGTGATACGGCCCATTGCGTCCTGCACGGCATGGCGCCCAAGCGACTTGCCGGTGCCGAAGTAGACCGGCCGCTTCGGCGACAGCGCCAGGTCCAGCAGCATGCGCAGCGCCTGCGCGGACACGATCGCACCCAGGATGTTGGGAGTGCCGGCGGCGTACTTCCAGGGCAGGCAGTTGTACTCGACCAGGTCGGGCAGCACGCGCCCTTCGGCGATCATGTCGCCGCCGTACAGGAACGGCGGCATGCCCTCCAGCAGGTGCCGCTTGCCGTACAGCACCCCGATCCCGAAGGGGGCGAGCAGCTTGTGGAACGAAAACGCCAGGAAGTCCACATCCAGCGCCCGCACATCGGTGAACGAGCCGGGGACCAGCTGCGCCCCGTCTACCAGCAGGTACGACCGCCGCTCACCGCTGGGCTGGGCATAACCGCTGGCATCGGCCAGCGCCCGCACCGCGGTCAGGTGGGGCCGGGTGCCCAGGAAGTTCGACGCCCCGGTGCAGCACACCAGCTTGGTCCGGGAGTCGATCAGCGACGCCAGGTGATCCAGGTCGAGCTCTCCGGTGACCGGGTCGAACCGCGCCAGCCGGTATTCGGCCCGCCGCCCCAGCCGCGGCAGGATCTCCCGGCACAAGCCGTACCAGGGCACGTAGTTGGAGTTGTGCTCCATCATCGTCGTCACGACATTGTCGCCATCGCGGAACTCGGTCAGCAGCGAGTACATGACCGCATTGATGGCCTCGGTGGTGTTCCGGTACAGGCCGATACACGCCCCGCTGGGTGCGCCGATGAACCGCGCGATGGTGTCGTAGGACTCCTCAAACTGCGCGGTCATCGCCTGCGAGGCGCTGGACTGGCCCCGGTGCACGTTCTCATAACCCGGCCCGAGCGAGGCGTACAGGTCCAGCAGCTCGGCCGGCGGCTGCGTACTCGCCGCGTTGTTCGTCACCACCCGCCCCAGCCTGGGAAACACGAAATGCTCACGGATGGCCCGGACATCCAGCGGGGCGGCACGCATCGCAGCACTCCCGGCGCCATCAAAGGTCATCGCGGAACTCCCCCCGCCTCCCTGGACGCCGCGATCCGGCGGCCCAACGTCTTGAGGAGTGCCAGCACGGCGACTTGATACATCAATGGGCTTCTCTTTACGCTTCCATGGTTTTCCCGCTACATCCAAGGCGTGCTACGTTCAGCCGCTGCTTCCCCCGCACCGCCCCCGGCGGCGTCCGCGGCCAGCCGCGGAGCCCCCAGCCGCGATATCGCGGCCGGCCCCCGGATCTGGGACGCTGACACCGTGCCCGAACATGTGCGCGTCGCCATCATCGGCGCTGGCTTCGGCGGGCTCGGCGCGGGCGTCCGGCTCCGGCAGGCGGGCATGACCGACTTCGTCATCCTGGAGCGGGCGGCCTCGGTGGGCGGCACCTGGCGGGACAACACCTACCCCGGGTGCGCCTGCGACATCCCGTCGCACCTGTACTCGTTCTCGTTCGCGCCGAACCCCGGCTGGGCGCATAGCTTCTCCCGGCAGCCGGAGATCTGGGGCTACCTGGAAGAGATCACCGACCGCTATGGCCTGCGCGGCCATCTGCGGCTCGGCGCGGACGTCACTGAGGCCCGCTGGGATGCTGGCCTGGCGCGCTGGCGGCTGCGGATCGCCCGCACCGCGCCGCCGAACCCCCCGGCCGGCTCAGACCCCCACGCGGGCCCGGCGGCCCAGACCGGCCTGACCGCCGACGTCCTCATCTCGGCCGCGGGCCCGCTCTCCGAGCCGCGCCTGCCCGACATACCCGGGCTCGCGGAATTCCCCGGGGAGGTGTTCCACTCGGCACGCTGGGATCACGGCGCCCGCCTGGACGGCAGGCGGGTCGCGGTGGTCGGCACCGGGGCATCGGCGATCCAGATCGTGCCGGAGATCCAGCCCATGGCGGCCCGCCTGGTGCTGTTCCAGCGCACCCCGGCCTGGGTACTGCCGCGCCGTGACCGGGTCATCACCAGCCAGGAAAAGTGGGCCTACCGCCGCTTTCCACCGGCCCAGCGCCTGGCCCGCCTGGGGAACTATCTGGTCCGGGAGCCCGCGTTCGCTGCCTTCGTCGCACGACCGGGGGTGCTGCAGGCAGCACAGCGTATCGCGGAGCGCTACCTGGCGAGGTCCGTAGCCGACCCAGTGCTGCGGGCCAAGCTGACGCCGCACTACGTGATGGGCTGCAAGCGGATCCTGCTGTCCAGCGACTTCTATCCGGCGCTGACGCGGCCGAACGTGGAGGTGGTCGGCGCCGGCCTGGCCAGGGTGGACGGCCGTACCGTGATCGCCGGGGACGGCACCGCCCGCGATGTGGACGTGATCATTCTGGCCACCGGGTTCCGCGCGGTGGACATGCCCATCGCCGAGCGCATCACCGGGGCCGACGGCGTGACCCTGGCGCAGTCCTGGGGCGGCGACATGCGGGCGCTGCGCGGCACCACCGTGCCGGGCTTCCCCAACCTGTGCCTGGTCATCGGGCCCAACACCGGGCTCGGCCACAGCTCGATGATCCACATCATCGAGTCCCAGGTCCGCTACATCCTGGACTACCTGGCCACGCTGGACCGGACCGGGGCCGCCGCCCTCGACGCACGGCGGGGCGCGCAGAAGCGCTGGTGCGCCGGCATCGAGCGGCGGATGGCGTCCTCGGTCTGGGCCACCGGCGGCTGCATGAGCTGGTACCTCAACGCCGCCGGGCGCAACACCACGCTGTGGCCCGGCTCCACGCTCGGGTTCCGGCGTGCCACCCGTCACCTGGACGTATCGGAGTACCACGTCATCAAGGCCTGAGTCAGCGAGCCCGTGCTCAGAGGTTGGTGATCGTCGCGGTGGTGCCGTCCAGGTGTACGATCGCGCCGCCTGATTCCGGCCGGTGGCGCAGGTGCACCCACCATTTCTGGTACCAGATTCCCTGATCGCTTTGCCCGCCACCGCCACCAGCGTCGCAGCAATGTCCGGCTGGCCAAAGGTGCCGAAACCATTCTGGGTTTGGAGCCGATACAGGGATTGCCCGGGTTCAGGGTGCCGGGGTGCCGTTACTGATTGTGTTCAGCACGAGCCGGGTTCACATATCGAGGACGTGGCGAAACGGAACGTGACGGCCTCCTGTGGCCCCGTTCACCCCGGCTGATTCGGCCAGAACGTGGCCGTCTGGCCCAGCGGCGAACGGCGCTGGGCCGCCCCGCAGTGGCGCGCGCCGCCGCAACGGCGAAAGCCCGGGAGTGGTTCAGCAAAAACCTGTTTTACTTTCATGTGAATCGCTCTAGAGTTGGCGCGTGGGCGGAAAGTCCCTTTCGGGGGGGTCCGGGCCGCTTCTAGTACGGACCCAGGGATCTGACCGGTGCCTGCCGGCCGGCCCTTCGTATGTGATCGGCCGCGACCCAGAGTGCGACATCGCGATCGCCGATACCCGCGTGTCCTGGCACCATGCCGTGCTCCGGCTGGAGAACGACCGCTGGGTGCTGGCTGACAACGGCAGTACCAATGGCACCTATGCCGACGGCCAGCGGGTGGAGCGGATCGAGATCGACGCGGAATGCCAGGTCCGGCTCGGCAATCCCGCTGACGGGCCGGTGCTGAGCTGCGCCTTCAGCGGAGATGGCCCAGGCGCGCCGGATGGGGATGCCGAGGCCACCTCGCCCGCGCCGCAGCCAGAGCCGGGCGGCGAGCCGGTCGAGGCGCGGCCACGGTCCGCCGCGACGGTGCGCATCGGCCGGGCGCCGGAGAACGACATCGTGGTCTCCGACCCGACCGCCTCCCGCCAGCACGCCGAACTGCGCAACGTGGCGGGCGGATGCCGCATCGTCGACCTGGACAGCAGTCACGGCACTTTCGTCAATGGGCAGCGCATCACGGACGCGGCGCTGTCTGAGGGGGACACCGTCCGGGTCGGCTCCGCCATGTTCCGGCTGATCGGCCAGGAACTGCAGGAGGTCACCGACACCGACGCCGAGGCCGGCGAGGCGCCGCCGCCAGCCGTCGCCGGGGAGGCGCCGCCCCCGGCTCCTGGGGAGGCGCCGCCTCCAGCCGCCGGGGAGGCGCCGCCGGTCACCGCCGTACCCGGTGCCGGCCCCGAGGAATCACCGGTACCGACTCTGGGCTCGCCAGGCGACGGCGACGGCGCGCTCGAGATCCCGTACGCGATCCGCTGGCTCGTGCCGAAGGGCGAGCGGTTCGCGAACTTCCACATCCTCAATGACAACGACACGCAGCTCGACTACTACCGCCGGTTCGGGCACATCTACGCGGTCGGGGTGCCGTCGAAGAAGTGGCGGCTCGTGGTTGTCTCGGACCCCCAGTTGCTCGACGAGGTGGCGGCGGACGAGGAGCAGTTCGGCAAGCGCGCCGAGGAGGTCAACTTCTTCGCCCAGCTGAGCAACTCCCGTGGCGGCGGCATCTCGGTGATCGGCGACGGCGAGCACACTGAGCAGATCCGTCGCGTGATGCTGCCGTGGTACTCCCCGCTGAACCAGCGGACGCAGCTCGGGCAGATGAAGGATCAGGCGCGGAAACTGGTCGCCGCGTGGTCCGCGATATCCGACGACGAGCCGATCGACGCGCGCGCCTGGATGGAGCGTTACACGCTGGAGGTCTCGGGACGCGGCGCGTGCAACTACGACTTCGGCCTGCTCGACGGGAGCGGCGAGCCGCACCCGTTCGCGGTCGCCGTTCCGGAGAGCACCAAGGAGAGCATCCGGCGCGTCGCCGATCCCCACCCCGACTTCACGCTCTTCGCCGGGCGCGCGGAGCGCGCACGGCGAAAGCGCTACCGCCGTCACAACAAGGAGCTGTTCAGAACGGCCGACGCGCTCGTGCGCGCCCGCATGCACACCTGCCCCCTCGGGCAGCCGACGGATCTGCTCACCCGCCTCGTGACCACGCCGGATCCCGAGACGGGCGAGTTCCTCGACCACGAGACCATGCGCGACCAGATCCTCATGCACCTCTCGAACGGCTTCAACGGGCCGTCGATCACGGGCGGGTGGCTCGCCTATGTCCTCGGCACACACCCGGACGTCGAGGAGAAGCTGATCGCCGAGATCGACGGGATCACCGGCGGCGACCCGGACTACGACCTTCAGTACGACGACCTGATGGCGCTGACGTACACGACGCAGGTGATCAAGGAGACGATGCGGATCTATCCGCCGATGCCGGTCACGATCCGCCGCAGCCTCAAGGACGGGATGCTCGGCCGCTACCGGATCCGCAAGGACGACATGATCCTCGTCGGGACGCTCGCCGCGCAGCGCGACCCGCGCTACTGGGGGCCGGACGCCGACAGGTTCGATCCGGACCAGTTCGCGATGGAGAAGGTCGTCGACCGGCCGCGCCACGCATACATCCCGTTCTCGATCGGGAGGCGGCAGTGCATGGCGCAAGAGGTCACGTTCATGATGCTCCGCGTCGTCCTGTTCGAGATCTACCGCAACTACAGGCTGCGTCTCGCGCCGGGCGCGACGGTGGCGAAGAACACGATCGTGACGACGAAGCCGGCCGCGGTCCCGATCATCCGCCTGCCGCGCGAGCAGGAGGGACGCCCGCGGGCGGGGGCCGCGGTTGGTGACCGCCCGGCCGCCCTCGTTCCGGCCGCCCTCGCTCCTGCCGCCGCCACTTCTTCGGCCGCCGCTCCCCCAGTCGCCGTTCCCGGCGCCGCGCCCGAGTGGGGACAGCCGACGGAGATCCCCGAGACCAGCGCCTACCGCGATCTCGTCATCGCCTACGGCAGCAACTTCGGCGCGAACAAGGAACTGGCCGAGCGCTTCGCCGAGCGGAGCCACTTCCACGGCTACGTGAGCGACGCGATCACGCTGAACGAGCTCGCGGAGTCGCCGGCCCGCACGCACCCCTGGCTGCTCGTCCTCATGAGCTCCACCTACACGTCGAACCCGCCCACGAACGCGGCGGCGTTCCAGGCGTGGCTGGAGCGCACGGAACCCGGCGGCGAGATGTGGCAGAACTGCCGGTACCTGGTCTGGGGACTCGGCGGCGGGTTCACCTACGGCACCCTGGATGAGTTCGAAGTGCCGATGCGGCTGATCGCCGAGCGGGCCGGGATCGTGACCTACATCGTGGAGTACCAGCTGGCTCCCGAAGCCAAGTACCCGGTGCAAATCGAGGAGATCGAGTACGTGGTGCGCTGGCTATTCGACAACGCCGCCGCGCAGGGGATCGACCCCGCCAAGATCGGCGTCGGCGGCGACTCGGCTGGCGGCAACATGACCTGTGTCATCGCGCTGAAACTGCGTGACGAGAACGGGCCCCGCCTGGCCGTCCAGGTGCCGCTGTTTCCCGAAGCGGCGTTTCCGGCCGGTACCCTGGCCGCCAGCGAGAACCGGTTCGGGCTGTACCTGGAGTCCAACGGGATCTTCGAGATGGTCCGCAACCTGGTCAGCAACACCGACGACGTCCGGCACCCCTACATCACGCCCCTGAACGCCGGATCCCATGCCGGCCTGCCGCCGGCCATCCTGGTCACCAACGGATTCGACCCGCTGCGCGACGTCGGTCACGCCTACGCCCGCAAGCTCGCTGCGGCCGGCAACGACCTAACCTACGTCCACAACCCCGACCTCACCCACGGGTTCCCGCAATTCACCCGCTCCTCAACCGCCTGCCACCAAGCCACCCGCGAAC
>DATINY010000247.1:0-6661 GCA_035473755.1 Streptosporangiaceae bacterium | reverse complement strand
GGCGACGGCCGGCGGGCCGTGATACTGGGCCCGGCGGCAGGGTGCGCGCCGTCCGGATCGGCCGGGGGACGGCGGCCGATCGACACCGGCACCGGCCGCGGCCGGTGCGAATGATCCCCTGATGGCCGCGGGGCGGCCGTGGCGCCGGCGGCGGCCAGCGCCGGCTCCCCGTGTCCCCTGACGCACTCGGGGTCCGGACCGGCCAGCGGCAGGCCGGTGAAGAACTTCGCGGCCATGCACCCGCCGCGGCAGGAGCCGTAGGCCGAGCAGGACTGGCACGCGCCGCCGGATTGCGGGCGGCGCAGGCCGGCGAACAGTTCCGACTCCCGCCACACCCGGGCGAAGCCGCCCGGCTCGCGGACGTTCCCGGCCAGGAACTCCTCGTGGATGGTGAACGGGCAGGCGTAGACGTCTCCCACCGGATCGATCAGGCACACCACCCGCCCGGCGCCGCACATGCCAAGGCCGGGCAGCGTGCCGCCGTAGCCGCTCAGGTGGAAGAAGGAATCGCCGGTGAGCACCTGCTCGCCGTGGGCCAGCAGCCACTCGTACAGATCTCGCTGCTGGGCGGCGGTGGGATGCAGCTCGTGCCACACGTCCGCGCCCCGGCCGGATGGGCGCAGCCGGGTGAGCCGCAGCTGGGCGCCGTGGCCATCGGCGATCGCCTTGAACTCGCCGAGCTGGCCGATGTTGTGCCGGGTCACCACGACCGAGATCTTGAAGCCGCGGAACCCCGCATCGGCGAGGTTGCGGATCGCCCGTCGCGCGGTAGCGTACGAGCCGGCCCCGCGGACGGCGTCGTTGACCTCGGCGGTCGCCCCGTCGAGTGAGACCTGCACGTCGACGTAGTCGCTGCCGGCCAGCCTCCGGGCGACGGCCGGGGTGATCTTCACCCCGTTGGTGGAGAACTTGACCCCGACGTGATGGGCGGTGGCGTAGCCGACCAGGTCCCAGAAGTCGGGCCGCACCGTCGGCTCGCCGCCGCCGATGTTCACGTAGAAGACCTGCATGCGCTCCAGCTCATCGATCAGCTCCTTGCACTGCGCGGTCGACTGCTCGCGCGGATCGCGGCGCCCGGAGCTCGACAGGCAGTGCACGCACGCCAGGTTGCACGCGTAGGTCAGTTCCCAGGTCAGGCAGATCGGCGCGGCCAGGCCGAACTGGAACTGCTCGGCCAGGGGGAGCGGGGCGGGAGCGGCGTTCACGGGGGCAGGCCTCCAGAAGGTCGCTGGGCGCCGAATACGCGGATGTTAACGTCACCCTGTGACACAATCAAGGCCTGGCCGTCAGATGGGTGAGTGCCGATGGTCGTTGCCGATCCACGATCAGCGGCGGCAGGTAGCCGCCGGGGACGGCCGTCGACAACGCCGGGCCGGGGCCGGCCGATCGGGACGAGCCGCCGGGGACGGCCGCCCGGGACCAGCCGCCGCAAGCTGGAGCTGATCGCGCTGCGGCTGTTCACCGAGCAGGGCTTCGACGAGACGCCGATCGAGCAGATCGCGGCCGAGGCCGGGGTGAGCCGGCGGACGTTCTTCCGCTACTTCAGCTCCAAGTCCAGCGTCCTGTGGGGCGAGTTCGACGCCGAGGTGGAGGCCATCCGCGCGGCCCTGGCGGCGGTCCCGGGCACGGTCCCGATGATGGACGCGATCCGCCGGGCGGTGGTCGCGGCCAACCACTACCGGGCCGAGGACGTCCCCGAGCTGCGGGCCCGGATGAACCTGATCATTTCCGTGCCGGCCCTGCAGGCCAGCGCGGCCGTGCGCTACGACGCGTGGGAGCGGGCGATCAGCGACTTCGCCGCCACCCGGATCGGCCAGCCGGCCGGCTCCCTCTACCCGCTCGCCGTCGGCCGGGCCACCCTGGCCGTCTGCCGCGCCGCCTACGACCGCTGGTGCGCCCGGGCGGACGCCGACCTCACCGTGTACCTGGATGCCGCCGTGGCCGCGCTCGGCGCAGGCTTCCCGTCAGCATCCCTGGGTACCGAGGAACAAGCGGTGACCGGGCGCGCCCGGTCAACCTGAGCGCCATGGATCGATCACCTCAACGCCGGTTTCCGCGAAGTCCTTGATATTGCGGGTGGCCAGCGCCGCGCCGCGGGCACGGCATATGGCAGCGATCTGTGCGTCGAACCCGCTGATCGGCAGACCAGCCTCATCACGCTGCCTCGAGATTCGCGCGTACTGAACGGCGGCACCGGCGTCGAAGGGCAGAACGAATTCGCTGAACGCGGCGAAAACCTCGTCCGCTGCCGCCTGCAGGCGATCCTCGCGGCGCCCGCCAGGAAGGCGTTCTAGGCCATAGCGGATCTCGGCGACCGTGATCGCCGTCGTGTACAGGTCGCCTGCGGCCTGCCTATTCACCCAGGTACGGAGGGCCGGGGACGGCGACGGCCGCATCAGCTCCGATACGACGTTGGTGTCCGCGACGATCATTTAGCCGAAATCCGCCGCCCGCGCCCTGTCCGCGCGCGGTGGGATGTCGAGTTCGACACCGCCCAGCTCACCGAAGCGGTCGAGGATGGCGTCGAGCAGGCCAGGCACCTCTCCCGGCTCGCTCACGGCGTCCGTCAGGATGGCGCGGATCTCAGCCTCCATTGACCGGCCATGACGTGCGGCGCGGACCCGCAGCCGCTCCTTCACCCGCTCGTCAAGGTTCCGGATGCTCACCGCCGCCAGCGCAACCACCGCCTCTGTCGCTAGCAATGCTAGCAATGCTAGCAGGTGCTCGAAGCGGTGCTAACCGCGGCGCACGCTGACCGGGTCGGGGCCGTGCTGCCGGTGGCGTTACGATCACCGCGTGACTGATTTCGAGCTTGCCCACCGGTATGACGCGGTCAACCTCTACCGCCGCGGCGCGGCCGCCAAGCTCGAGCTCAACCGCCCCGACAAGCTCAACGCCTGGGACGCTCAGCTCGGGCTTGACCTGCTGGCCGCGCTGACGGACGTCGCCGGGGATCCCGCCGTCCGCGCCGTGCTGGTGACCGGCGCGGGGCGCGCGTTCTCCAGCGGCGCGGATCTCAGGGATGGGCCGGTCGGCGGCGAGGACGGCGCCCGCCGCGTGTACCAGGTGCTGACCGAGCGCTATCACCCGATCATCCGCGCGGTCCGGGAGATGCCCAAGCCGGTGGTGGCCGCGGTGAACGGCGCCGCGGCCGGGATCGGCCTGTCGCTGGCGCTCGCCTGCGACCTGGTCGTTGCCGCCGGGTCCGCGTACTTCCTGCTCGCGTTCGTCAACATCGGCCTGGTGCCGGACGGCGGATCGTCGCTGCTGGTGCCCACGCGGGTGGGGTTCGCCCGGGCGGCCGAGATGGCGATGCTGGGCGAGCGGATAGCGGCGGCGCAGGCCCTCGAATGGGGCCTGATTAACCGGGTCTGGCTGGACGAAGAGTTCGCGGCGCGCGCCGAGGAGCTCCTCGGCCGCCTTGCTGACGGTCCCACCAGGTCATATGCGGGAACCAAGCGGCAGCTCAACAGCTGGCTCTATCAGCGGATGGACGAGCAACTCGAGCTGGAGGCTCAGGTCCAGCGGGAGATGGCTGGCTCCGGGGACTTCGCGGAAGGGCTCAAGGCCTTCGCCGACAAGCGCCGGCCGCGCTTCACCGGCGCGTGACCGGGGCATCTAGGGCGTGTCTCCCAAATATTGGAGGGCTGGTCCACCGATGATCAGCGAGTGATCAGGTCTGGTGTGATCTCTGACGAGTTGTGGGAGCTGATCGAACTCATCCCCAAGCGCAAGCTGCGTGACCGGGCCCCGTGCGGCCGGCCCCCTGCGGTCAGCCCGGCGCGGCCGCCTCAGCCGAGCGAGTAGTCCTGCTGTATGTGGGCGTAGTCAATGAACTCCGCCAGCGAGTCCGGATTGGCCATCGCGTTGACGTTGGCCGCCTGCTCCACCGGCACCCCGAGCAGCAGCTTGCGCACGGGCACCTCCATCTTCTTGCCGGTGAGGGTGGCCGGGATGGCATGCACCTGGATGATCCGGTCCGGGACGTGGCGCGGCGTGTACTCCGCACGCAGCCGGTCACAGATCTTCCGCTGGATCGCGTCGTCGAGCACCCGGCCGTCGGCCAGGGTGACGAACAGGGGCATGAAGAATCCGCCGCCGGGCAGGTCGAGGTTGACGATGAGCGCGTCGGCCACCTCATCGATCGAGGCGAGCACCGCGTAGATCTCCGCGGTGCCGATCCGCACCCCGTGCCGGTTCAAGGTGGCGTCCGACCGTCCCAGCACGAAGCAGCCGCCCCGGGCGTTGATCTTGAAGAAGTCGCCCTGGCGCCATACTCCGGGGAAGTCGGCGAAATAGGAGTCGCGGTACCGGCTCCCGTCGGTGTCGCCCCAGAAGCCGACCGGCATCGACGGCATCGGCTGCGTGATGACGAACTCGCCCACCTCACCGACCACGTCCTCGCCGCGCTCGTTGAACGCGTGCGCCGCGACGCCCAGGTGAGGAGCCTGGATCTCGCCCGCGTACACCGGCAGCGTGGGCATGCCGCCGACGAACCCGGTGCAGACGTCGGTGCCGCCGCTTCCGGTGGCCAGCCACAGGTCGGGCTTGACGTTGCGGTAGAACCAGGCACCGCAGGCGGCCGACACCGGGGAGCCGGCCAGCAGGATCTCCCGCAGCCGGGGCAGGTCGTAGCTCTTGGAGGGCACGATGCCCGCCCGCGACATGATGTCGACGTAGGCCGGGCTGGCCCCGAACAGGCTCACCTGGGCCTCCTCGGCCACCTGCCACAGCACGCCGGGATCGGGATAGCCGGGGTTGCCGTCGTAGAGCACCGGGCACACGCCCAGCAGCGGCGAGCTGACCAGGAAGTTCCACATCATCCAGCCCGCGGTGGTGAAGAAGAACATGCGGTCGCCCGCGCGCATGTCCATGTGGAACGTCTGCAGCTTGAGCTGCTCCAGCAGGATGCCGCCGTGGCCGTGCATGATCGGCTTGGGCAGGCCGGTGGTGCCGGAGGAGAACAGGATCCACAGCGGATGCCCGAACGGGACCTGCTCGAAGGCGAACTCTCCGGCCGGGACCGGCGGGCCGCTGATCACCTCGTCCCAGGCGAGCGCGCCGGGAACGAACGGCTGGGCGCGCTCCGGATCCAGATACGGCAGGGCCACCACGTGATCCAGGCTGTCCAGGGCGCCCGCGATCTGCCGCATCTCCGCGGTGCGGTCGAACTCCTTCCCGCCGTAGCGGTAGCCGTCCACGCAGAACAGCGCCTTCGGTGTGAGCTGCGAGAACCTGTCGATCACGCCGCGCCAGCCGAAATCGGGGGAGCAGCTCGCCCAGATGGCGCCGATGGCGGTGGTCGCCAGCATCGCGATGACGGTCTGCGGGATGTTCGGCATGATCGAGACGACCCGGTCGCCGGGCCGCACCCCCAGTTCCCGCAGCCGGGTGGCGAGGATCCGCACCTGGCCGGCGAACTCCTCCCACGGCAGCCCGGCCAGGGGGGTGGTCTCGCTGCGGTACAGCAGCGCGTCGGCGCCCGGCCGCTCGTTGCGCAGCGCGTGCTCGGCGTAGTTGAGCCGCGCGCCGGGGAACCATTGCGCGCCCGGCATGGCGCGGCGGCCCAGCACCTGGGCGGGAGGTGACGATGCGGCGATCCCGAAGTAATCCCAGACCGCCTGCCAAAAGCCTTCCAGGTCGGTGACCGACCAGCGCCAGAGGGCGTGGTAACCGTCAAAGTGCAGGCCGCGCTCCCGGCCGAGCCAGCCGGTGAACGCGGTCACGTTCGCCTCGGCCACCTGCTGCGGGCTGGGTGCCCACAGCAGGTCGCCGTCGGATACGCCGGGGTTCACACAGGCGACGTTGGCACACGCCGGTGCCGCAGGGCAATGCCGGATGCCCGGCGTGGGCCCACCCAGACCAGCTGGAGGTACCTGCCACGGCGGGGGATCTCCCTGGCCGGGTCGTGGCTGCCTCGTTTCGTAACGTCATGAGTTTCGTAACGTAATAAGCGGCCGGCCCTTCCGCCGGGGGGCGACGGCGCGTCCTCCTGGCGATGCTGGCGCGGGCGGGTGTCGATTCCGGCGGCCGTCGTTCGTGAACAGCTATGAGAGCCGGCCCGGGGCCGGCCAGACGAAGGGAGACTCGCCATGAGGCAGTACCTGCTCGCCGTCCACATGATCGAAGGGGAGCCCGCGCCGCCGGAGGAGCAGATCCAGCAGGCGTACAAGGCGGTCGACGCGTTCAACGCCGAACTCCAGTCCGCCGGAGTGTGGGTCTTCGCCGGCGGCCTCCACCCGCCCGAGACGGCCACCGTCGTCCGTTCCCGCAGCGGGCAGGTGGTCACCACCGACGGGCCGTTCGCGGAGACCAAGGAGCAGCTGGGCGGGTTCTGGGTCATCCGGGCCCCCGACCTGGACGCCGCGCTCGCGTGGGCGGCCAAGGGGTCCGAGGCCTGCGCCGCGCCGGTGGAGGTCCGGCCATTCCAGGAGACCGGCGAGGAGTAGGGAGTGCCGGGCGCCGATGCCGCCACTGTCGAGCGCGCCTACCGGGAAAGCTCGGGCCGTGCCGTGGCCACCCTGGCCCGCGTCTTCGGCGACATCGACATCGCCGAGGACGCGGTCCAGGAGGCCTTCGCCGTGGCCGCGCAGCGCTGGCCCGCCACGGGCGTGCCGCCCAACCCGGGCGGCTGGATCGTCACCACGGCCCGCAACAAGGC
>DATINY010000246.1:0-6181 GCA_035473755.1 Streptosporangiaceae bacterium | reverse complement strand
CCCTCGTAGATGCGCGGCGCGCGGACCTCCCGGTACAGGTGTTCCAGCAGGTGCCCCCGCTGCAGTGCCCGGGCCCCGTGGATCTGCACCGCCGCGTCCACCACGAACTGCGCCGTCTCGGTGGCGAACAGCTTCGCCATGGCGCTGCGCCCGGCGATCCCGGTCGCCTCAGAGTCGATGGCCGCCGCGGCGGAGTAGACCAGCAGCCGGGCCGCCTCGGTCCGGGTCGCCATCTCGGCCAGCAGGTGCGCCACCGCCTGCTGATCCTTGAGCGGGCCCCCGAACACGGCCCGGGTGTTGGCGTACGCCACCGCGGCGTCCAGCGCCGCCTGTGCCATGCCCACCGCGAAGGCGCCCACGCTCGGGCGGAACAGGTCGAGGGTCCGCATCGCGACCGCGAACCCCCGGTCACGCTCCCCCAGCAGCTCACCGGCGAGCACCGGCACCCCGTCGAAGCTGAGCGTGCCGATCGGGTGCGGGCTCACCATGTCCAGGTGCTCCCCGGACAGCCCCGGCCGGTCGGCGGGGACCACGAAGGCGCTCACCCCGCGGGCGCGGGCACCGGCCGTGGTCCGGGCGAACACGGTGTAGAAGTCCGCCTCGGGAGCGTTCGAGATCCACATCTTCTGGCCGGTCAGCCGCCACCCGCTGCCGTCCGGCTCGGCCGCCAGTTCCAGCGCCGCCGCGTCCGATCCCGCTCCCGGCTCCGACAGCGCGAACGCGGCCACCGCGTCCCCGGCGGCGACGGCCGGGAGCCAGCGGCGGACCTGCTCGGGCCGGCCGGACTGCAGCACGGGGTAACTGCCCAGGCCCTGCAGCGCCAGGGCCGTCTCCGCCTCCGTGGTCTGGGTGGCCAGCGACTCACGCAGCAGGCACAGGTCGGTCGCTGCCGCCTCCCGGGACGGCTGGCCGCCGGCCACGCCGGGGAACAGCCGCGTCAGCAGGCCGAACCGGCCCAGGGCCTTGATCAGCTCCCGGTTGACCCGGCCCGGCTCACCGCCCTCCGCGATGGGCCGCAGCTCACGGGCGCCCAGGTCGCGGACCTCGGCCGCAAAGGCCCTCTGGTCTTCGGTCAGGGCGAAGGCCGTCACCGCTCATCTCCCGCGCCAGGGCCGGCCCCGCCGACCCGGCCGGGCTCGCCGCGGCGGCCCGCGTCACGATCTGGGCTGGGCGCACCGCCAGGGTGGGCCTGAGGCCGCCAGCGGGCGTGCGCGGTACCGGGCAGCCCGGCGCGGACCAGCTCGAGCCGCGGCCGGGGGCCGTCGGTGCGGCCGGTCTGCGGCCTGCGGCTGCCCGCGGCGAAGGGGTCGGGCCAGCGGGCGGCCGGCCCGGAGTAGCCCTGGTCGGCCGCGGCGTGCAGCGTCCATTGCGGGTCGTACAGGTGGGCCCGGCCCAGCGCGCAGAAGTCGGCCCGGCCCGCCAGGATGATCGAGTTGACGTCGTCGTAGGAGGAGATGGCCCCGACCGCCATCACCGCGAGCCCGTACTTGCGGCCGATCTCGTTGCGGATCCGGTCCGCGTAGGGCGTCTGGTAGCTGCGCCCGAAGGCCGGCCGCTCGTCGCTGACTACCTGCCCGGTGGAGACGTCGATGCCGTCCACGCCGCGCTCGGCGAACGCCCGGGCGATCTCCACCGCCTCGTCGGCGTCCACGCCGCCATCGCACCAGTCGGTGGCGGAGATCCGCACCGTCATCGGGCGGTCCGCGGGCCACGCCGCCCGGACCGCGTCGAAGACCTCCAGCGGGTAGCGCAGGCGCCCCGCCAGCGACCCGCCGTAGCGGTCGGTCCGGCGGTTGGTGAGCGGGGACAGGAAGGACGACAGCAGGTAACCGTGCGCGCAGTGCAGCTCGAGCAGGTCGAACCCGGCCCGGGCCGCCGCCTGCGCCGCGCTGGTGAACTGGGCAGTGATATCGGCCAGTTCGCCCGTGGTCAGCTCGTGCGGGACCTGGCTCGCCGGTGAGTACGGCAGCGGCGACGGGCCGCATACCTCCCAGTTGCCCTCGGCCAGCGGCTCGTCGATGCCCTCCCACATCAGCCGGGTGGAGCCCTTCCGCCCGGAATGGCCGAGCTGGATGCCTATCCGGGCGCTGGTGGCCGAGTGTACGAAGCCAGTGATCCGCCGCCAGGCGGCCTCCTGCCCGGCCGTGTACAGCCCGGCGCAGCCGGGGGTGATGCGGCCCGCCTCCGACACGCACACCATCTCGGTCATCACCAGGCCGGCTCCGCCGAGCGCCTTGCTGCCCAGGTGCACGAGGTGGAAGTCGCCCGCCACGCCGTCGCTGGCGCTGTACATGTCCATCGGTGAGACGATCACCCGGTTGGCCAGTTCCAGCCGCCCGATCTTGCCCGGCTGGAACATCGGCGGGCTCGCGTCCGCCGCCGGTGGCTGCTGGGCCCCGGCGAACCAGGAGTCCATCGCGGCGGTGAACTCCGGGTCGCGCAGCCGCAGGTTGTCGTAGGTCACCCGGCGGCTGCGGGTGATGATGTTGAACGCGAACTGGGACGGGTCCTGGTCGGTGTACTGGCCGATGTTCTCGAACCATTCCAGGCTGGCCTGCGCCGCGCGCTGGGTGGAGGCGACCACCGGGCGGCGCTCGGCCTCGTAGGCGGTCAGCGCCGCGGGAACGCCGGGCTGCTCGTGCAGGCAGGCCGCGAGCGCGAGCGCGTCCTCCATCGCCAGCTTGGTGCCCGAGCCGATGGAGAAGTGGGCGGTGTGTGCCGCGTCGCCGAGCAGCACGATGTTCTGCCGCCGCCAGGTGGCACAGCGGACGGTGGTGAAGTTCACCCACTGGGAGTTGTTACCGACGATCTTGTGCCCGCCGAGCACCTCGGCGCACAGCTCGCCGATGAGCGCGATGGACGCCTCGTCGCTGTGCCCGGGCGGGAGCGGGCCCGGCGTGCGGCCGGCGAACCCGGCGCGGCGCCACACGTCGTCGTTCAGCTCGAGGATGAAGGTGCTCGCATCCCGGCTGTAGGGGTAGCCGTGGACCTGCATGATTCCCCACGGCGTGTCGAGCACGTAGAACTTGAACGCGTCGAAGACCAGGTCGGTGCCGAGCCAGATGTACTTGCAGCGCCGGGCCTCCAGGCTGGGCTGGAAGGTGCTGGCGAAGGCGGCGCGGGTCTGGGAGTTGGCCCCGTCGGCCGCGATCACCAGGTCGTGGGTGGCGGACAGCCGCGCCAGGTCCGGCGCCTGCGCCCGGAAGTGGGTCCGCACGTCCAGCTCCGCGCACCGGTCCTGCAGGATGCGCAGCAGCCGGTGGCGGCTCATGGCGGCGAAGCCGTGCCCGCCGGAGGTGGTGACGGTGCCGCGGTAATGCACGTCGATGTCGTCCCAGCGGGCGAACTCCCGCTCCATGGCGCCGAAGATGGCCGTGTCGGCGTGCTCGATTCCGCCCAGCGTCTCATCCGAGAACACCACCCCGAAGCCGAAGGTGTCGTCGGGGGCGTTCCGTTCCCACACGGTGATCTCGTGCCGCGGGTCCAGCTGCTTGGCCAGGGCAGAGAAGTACAGGCCGCCGGGGCCGCCGCCGAGTACCGCGATACGCATCTGGGCCGCGCCTTCCCTCCGACGGCCGGGCTGGATGGGCTCAGGCTATGTCGTTATTAACACGACCGTCAAGAAGACGATATAACCTGGATGACCCTGACCGGGCGCCATGGGCGACCCGGCCGGTGGCCAGGGGTGCCCCGGCCGGCGTCGCGGGTGGCCCCAGCTGCCGCCACGTGATACGCAGGAGCGTGGCCATCGAGCGGATCAACCCCGCCGGGCTGGGCAGGCCGTCGGGCTTCTCGCACGTGGTGTCGGTCACCTCCGGCCGGCTGGCGTTCCTGGCCGGGCAGACGGCGCTGGATGCCGACGGGCAGATCACCGGCTCCGGGGTGGTGGAGCAGTTCGAGCGCGCCCTCGGCAACCTGCTGACCGCGCTGCGAGCCGCCGGCGGACAGCCGGCCGATCTGGTGTCAGTCACCATCTACCTGGTGGACACCGACGATTACCGCGCCCACGGGCGCGAGATCGGGGAGGTCTGGCGCCGGCTGGCCGGGCGGGAGTACCCGGCCATGGCCGCCATCGGTGTGCACCGGCTCTGGGATCCCGCGGCCCTGGTGGAGGTGCAGGGCGTGGCCGCTATCCGCTGATCACGCGCGCCACGTGGGCGCGCGCGGCCGCCTCGAGCCGGGCCTGGAGGGTGAAGAACAGCTCGGCCGCGCGGGCCCCGATCCAGTTCCCGGGCAGCAGCTCGGGCGGCAGGCCGGGATCGAGGTAGGGCAGCCGCCGCCAGTCGGTGAGCACCCGCACGTAGTCGGCGAAGGCCTCCCGCTCCCCCGCCGGATCCGAGCGCCACCGGCGCAGCAGCGGGCCATTGGCGTCGAGGAACTGGCCGTACAGCCTCTCCAGCTGGTCGAGGTCCCACCACTGGCGCACCTTCGTGACCAGATCACCGAAGGCAATGTGCTCGGCGCGGAACAGGTCCGCGTAGCCATCCAGCCCGAGCCGCCGCAGCGCGCCCACGGTGGCGTCGTGCAGGTGGGCCGGGGCGATCCACACGCCCGGGGCGGCGGTGCCGAAGCCCAGCCGGGCGAGCTGCGAGCGGAGCACATGCCGTTTCTGGCGCTCGGCCTCCGGCACGGAGAACACCGCCAGCAGCCAGCCGTCGCCCAGGGCGGCCCGCTCCCGCCGGAAGATGCGGCGGTCGCCTTCCCGCAGGATGGCCAGCGCCTCATCGGACAGCGCATAGCCGGCCGCGCCGCCCCGGCGGCTCGCGTGCAGGATCCCGCGCCGCTTCAGCCGGGAAATCGACGAGCGGACCGCTGGCTCGTCCACGCCTAGGTCGGTGAGCAGGCTGATCAGGGCGGCGACGGACATCCAGCCGCCCTCGGCCCGCGAGTACAGCCCGTAGACGGTGACGATCAGCTGGCGCGGCTGCGCCCCGCGCGGCGGGCCGACGCCGGCCGCCGACCGGGATGCTGCCTGTGGTACGGCCGTCACCCGGTCACGATATCCAACCCTGGGCCGCTGGCTGCACCCCTCACACCTGGTCTAACGTGACAGCCATGGACGACGAGTCCCTCCGGGTCTCCGACGCCGATCGCGAGCGGGCCGTCGCCTCGCTGCGCCAGCACCTCCTGGCCGGGCGCCTGACGCTCGATGAGTTCTCCGAGCGGGTCGGGGCCGCCCTGCAGGCCCGCTTCGGCGCGGACCTGGCAGGGGCCCAGGAAGACCTGCCCGCGATCCCGGCCGAGGCAGCCCCCTCACGCCGCAAGCCGGCCCGCTTCACCTCGGCCCTGCTCGGTCACGTGACGAGGCGCGGGCGGCTCAGGCTCCACAGGCGGACCGTCGCGGCCGCCGCCCTCGGCGACCTCGACTTCGATCTGCGCGAAGCCACCATCGACCTTCCGCAGACGGCCGTCACCGTACTCGCCGCCTTCGGCAACGTCGACGTCTACGTGCCGGAGGGCGTCAACGTCGACGTCGGCGGCCTCGCCCTCTTCGGCCACCGGCGGGACTGGGGGCGCGACGGCGGCCATCCCGACTCCCCGACCGTCCACGTCCGAGCGTTCAGCGTCTTCGGCACCGTCGACGTCTGGCGCGTCCCGCACGACATGCGCGGCGGCTACGGCGAGATCTTCCGTCAGCTCGAAGAGCGCCAGCGCCAGCTTCCTTCCTGAACCGGCGCGCTTTCCTCCCCGAACCGGCGCACCGTGCCTCCTGAAACGCGCACCGGGCGGACGGCGCCGAGGCGCAGGTTCTGGTGCGTCGGGACGCCGCGGGGGCGCCGGATACGATGCGACGTATGCGCTTCGCCATCGCCATCCCGCAGTTCTACGCCGACGGTGAGTTCGACCCGGAAGCGTTCCGCGCCTATTTCGCGCGCGCCGAGGAGCTGGGCTTCGATAGCGCCTGGACGCAGGAGCAGGGGCTGGGGGCGGCACCGCAGCTCGGGCCGGTCGAGGCCATGACCTATGCGGCGGCGTGCACGCAGCGGCTGCGGCTGGGGTGCGTGGTCTTCGTGTCCACCCTGCACAGCCCGGTGCACCTGGCCAAGAGCCTGAGCTCGCTGGACCAGCTCAGCCGCGGCCGGCTCGAGATCGGCGTCGGCACCGGCGGCAAGGGGCGCCCGTTCGCCGCGTTCGGGGTGGACCCGGAGCGTTACGTGGCACGGTTCACCGAGGGGCTGGC
>DATINY010000245.1:0-3813 GCA_035473755.1 Streptosporangiaceae bacterium | reverse complement strand
CACTTCTACAGCATGCCCGTAGAACTTTTACAGCTTGTATAGATCTACCTCATGTAGCGAGGTACTGCTCGCCCACGGGCCAGGGCTCTTGCCGGACGGTCATCGCGACAACCCTGGCCGCGTCAGCCCCCCGGAAGGGGGTACTGTCAAAAACCACGATCATGACTCTTCTGGGGACACGCGACAGGATGGGCGCCTGGTGACTGTTGTCCGCGGATTGTACGGGCGGTTCCGGCAGCTGGTCCACGAGGCGGCCAAGTTCGGCACGGTCGGTGCCATCGCGTTCCTGACCGCCACCATTGGCACGAACCTGCTCCACTTCCGGGCCGGAATGGGCCCGCTCACGTCCAACGTGATCGCCACCATCGCGGGTACCTGCGTGTCCTTCCTCGGGAACCGCTACTGGACGTTCCGGCACCGCGAAGGCAGCACCGTGGTCCGTGAGTACGCTGTGTTCTTCGTGCTGAACGGGATCGGGCTGGGAATCCAGCTGGCCTGCATCGGCTTCACGTACTACCTGCTGAACATGCACGGCAAGCTGGCATACAACGTCGCGCTGCTCTTCGGGATCGGGCTCGGCACACTGTTCAGGTTCTGGTCCTACCGCCGCTGGGTCTGGCTCCCGCCGCCGGTGGCCGAGGCCATGGCAGCCGGCGGCCAGCCCTCGCCGGCCGGATCCCCGGTCGCCGCCGGTTCAGCCGCCTGGCCCCCCACGTCTGCCGGGGACGAGAACGGGCACCCGCCGGACATGCTCCACACGAACGGGAACGCGCAGGGCGAAGTAAATCGCCCCGGTCAGTCTGGAGACTCTGGGGTACCCCGGGTTTGACTACTGGCCGGCGCTGCTGTCCGTGTCGGACGTGGCGCCGTGGAAGGTGTTCTGGGCGGCCGCGAGTCCCTCGCCGAGCAGGGCCTCCGCCGCGTCGGCGGCCCGGTCCAGCAGGAACGGCAGCTCCTTGCGCTCGGCCGCGGAGAAATCACGCAGCACGAACGCGGCGGGGTCCATTCGCCCCGGGGGCCGGCCGATACCGAACCGCAGCCGGTAGTACTCCCGCGTCCCGAGTGAGGCGGTCACCGCGCGCAGCCCATTGTGCCCATTGTCGCCGCCGCCCTGCTTGAGCCGTATGGTGCCAAACGGAATATCCAGCTCATCGTGAATCACCAGCAGCCGCCCGGGGGGAACCCGGTAGTAGCGGCACAGCCCGGCCACCGGGCCGCCGGACAGGTTCATAAAGGTCAGGGGCTTGCCGAGGGTGACCGGCTGCCCAGCCAGCCGCCCCTCCGCGACCGCCGCCTGGAACTTGCCGGCCCGGAACCCGGCGCCGGCCCGGGCGGCAAGCACATCCGCCACCATGTACCCGGCGTTGTGCCGGTTGGCGGCGTAGCCCGGGCCGGGGTTGCCCAGCCCGACGATGAGCCAGCGCTCGCCGCTCATGCCGGTACGGCCCTCCCTGCGCGGCAGGCCCGCCAGGCCCGCCGCGAACCTCAGCCGGACTGGTCGCCAGGCTCCTGCGCCTGCCCCTCGGGCGCGGCAGGCGCCTCGCCGGCGGCCTCCTCGGGCGAGGGCGGGACCTCCTCGGCCGCCGGGACCTCGCCGAGATCGGCCTCGAGCTGCTCGGCGGTCGGGGCCGCGAGCACGTGGAGCACCAGCGCCTCGGGGTCCGTCACCAGGGTGACCCCGGCGGGCAGGGTGAGCTCGCCGGCGTGGACCGCCGCGCCGATCTCCATGCCCTCGACGTCGACCTCGAACGCGCCCGGGATGTTGGTGGCCTCGGCCTCCACCGCGACCTGCACCAGCTGCTGGTCGAGCAGGCCGCCGGAGAACACCTCCCCGGTCACCTGGACCTGCACGTCGACGGTGACCTTCTCGCCCTGGCGGACCATGATCAGGTCGATGTGCTCGACCGCGCCCCTGATCGGGTGGCGCTGGACCGCCTTGGGCAGCACCAGCTGGTTGCCGCCCGGCAGGCCGTCGATGCGGATGAGCACGTTCGAGGTCTTCAGGGCCATCATCAGCTGATGGGCGGGCAGGGTGACGTGCCGGGTGTCCGTGCCGTGCCCATAGATGATGGCGGGAACCCGTCCCTGCCGCCGCGTGCGGCGGGCGGGACCCTTGCCGAACTCGGTGCGCGGCTCAGCGGCGATGCGGACCTCAGGCACGGTGGTGACTCCTTTGGTACGGAAGATCTGGCGTCGGCGCGAGATGCTGGCTCGCGGCCCACGGGCCGGGCCCAGGCAGGCGGCGGCGTTGCAGACCAAGGTGCGCACACAGGCGCGCTGGGCGGAAAGTCTAGCCGGCTGCGGCCATACCTGCGTCTGCGCGCCGGCGCCGGGTGCCGGACAGACGCTGGCGAACACGAGCCACGCCGGGCGGAACACAAGACGCCGCGCCCCGGCGGATCTCCGGGGCGCGGCGTCATTAGCGTGGTGCCCTAGCCGTCGTAGATGGGACCGGGCGGAGTCTTTGGCTCTTTGGGAGCCACCGGAGGCTCCACCAGGGGCTCCGGCGGCGGCTCTGGCGGGGCGGTTGGCTGCCCGTCATCACCGGCTGAAGCCGGAGCAGTGCTTTCTTTTTCCCCCATAGTGGCTTCCCTTCCCCGTTGCCCCGTGAGTCGCCTCAGGGGCAGATGCTGGAACACCAATAAGGGTAGCCGCGCGATAGGGCTAATGATGCTCTAATAGCTCGGTCCAATCATTTTGGCCAGCGCCCGGCTAGCCGGCCTCGCTGCCGTTCTCCGCCAGGCTCGCCCTGACCTCGCTGGCCTCGGCACGATCTCCCAGCTCTTCACACAGGCGCAGCGCCGCGGTCAGCAACTCCACTGCCTGCCGGGCGTCGCCGGACCGCTGGCTAGCCATGGCGAGACGCCGGAGCGTGGTCGCCTGGCCGCGGCGGTCAGCGATATCACGGCGGATGGCCAACGATTCCTGGTAGCAGTCGACGGCATCGCCGATCTGGTTCAGGCCCAGGTAAGCATCGCCCAGATCACTGAGCGAGGCCGCTTCGAACCTCCGGTCGTCGAATTCGCGGGAGATGCTCAGCGCCTCCTGCAAGTGATCGATCGCCTCGGTGTGACGCCCCAGTTCCCGGCAGGCTCCGCCGATGATGCCCAGCGCGATCCCTTCCCCGAAGCGCCGCCCGGTCCTCCGCTGGACCACCAGGGCTCTCTCAGCCATTGCCAGTGCCTGGTCAAAGCACCGCAGATCGAAATAGGCGTTGGCCACGTTGTTCGCCGCCCGCGCCTCGCCCCGTGAGTCGCCCAGTTCCCGAAAGAGTGCAAGAGCCTGCTCGAAGCAGGCGACGCACTCGCCCATCCGCTGGACCCCGTACGCCATGCCGAGGTTATTGAGCATCCACGCCTCGCCCTGCCTGTCGCCGGTCTGCAGGGCGCTGGCCAGTCCGACCTCGTGGGTGGTCACCCAATCGGCCCAGTGGCTGCTGCGGTAGAAGAAGCTCATCGCGGCCGCGGCCAGCTTCCACGCGGTCTCGTGCAGGCCCGACTCGGCGGCCAGGCAGGTGGCAGCCGCAAGCCCGGCGCGCTCGTGCTCGCACCAGGCGAGTGAGGATTCCAGGGATGAGAGCTCCAGCGGCCGGACCGGCCCGGGTGGCGGTTCGAGCGGCACCCGGATGTGCTGGGGGGAGATGATCCGGGCCGCGGCCTCGGTGGTGTGCAGGTACCAGATCAGTAACCGACCTACTGCCTCTTGGCGGTCCCGGTCGGTCTCCTGGGCCTGGGCGCGGTCGGCCGCGTAGACCCGCAGCAGGTCGTGGAAGCGGTAGATGTCCGGCTCGGGTGATTCCAGCAGGTGCGCGTC
>DATINY010000244.1:0-4040 GCA_035473755.1 Streptosporangiaceae bacterium | reverse complement strand
CCATGCCGGTCCCGAAGTAGTGTCCGCGATTCACCTCGAAGTCCGGGCACTTGTTCAACGCCAATAGTGACGATCCGAGCTTCTTGCGGTGGTGGTGGCGGCGGCCACGGCGGTGGTGGTGGCGGCGGTCATGGCGGCGGTGGCGGCGGCCACGGTGGCGGCGGCCACTAGGACCACAGGTCACTAGCCAATGGCCGCGCGACGTGCGGCAGTTCAGCCTGACGCCAGCCAGGGGCCCATGCCCAGCCATGATTATGGGCCCCCGGTCGGCGCCGCGGCCAGGTCCGGCTTACGGTGCCGCAGCCGGACGCCAGCTCGCTGCTGGTTGAACTGCTTTACGAGCACCAGGCCGGCCTCGATGAGGCCGGCCTGGTGGCGGAGGTAGACAAGACCCTGCCCGACACCGTGCTCGCCGGTGACGACAGGCAGCCGACGCTGCTCGTTCACGAGGATTACGGCGACGCGTATCCCGGCGACGGGCCGGTGGTGCCCATCATGTCGGTCCTGATGACGGCGGATCGCGATGATCGGCTCAAGGACCCGGCCCGGATCGACCTCAGCCAGACGTGGGAGTTCCCGCAGGCGCAGGCGGTGCTGGACCGGTGCCGGTCGGCCCTGACCGTCGGTGAGATGTTCGGCCGGCCGTACCCTCCCGCGCAGCGGCTCGAGGTCTTCCGCGCCACGGTCCTGGCGGTCTGCCAGCTCACCGGGCCGGCGGCGGTGTGGTGGCCCACCGCCGGCCAGCTGCTGCCGCCGCCGTCGCCGGCCGGCCCGCCGCTGATGGGGCTGGTGAACGTGCGGCTGTTCCGGGTGGAAGGCAGCGCCAGCGACGTGGTGATGGACACCCTTGGCCTCCAGGTGTTCGGCCTGCCCGATCTCCAGTGCCACTGCCACGACATAGAGCTGCCGCGCCTGGCCACCTACCTGCGCAACGCCGCGAACTACGTCTTCGAGCGCGGTGACGTCATCCGCGACGGCGACACGATTGAAGGCATCGAGCCGGGGGAGAAGTGGCGGTGCCTGCAGGAGGAGGCGCTGATCCCGCCCGACCGGCTGGTGATCGACCTCGACCCCGGCGATGACTTCGCGGCCGGGGAGCGGTTCCGCTGACGGCGGGCCACGCTGCCGTCCAGCACCGCCGGGCTCACCCCGGCCCCGGCCGCGAACTTCCCCGCGGGACCGAGGCCACCCGCACCGCGGTGAGAAACCCGCTGCGGGCCGAGTCCGGGACCGGGCGCCGGTAGGAACGGCCGAGCGCCGCGAGCCCGTGGAACTCCGGCCAGTCCTCCCGCAGGTCGGCGGGCACGGTCACCCGCTCACTGACGCCGACGATAGACCCTGATGTGGCACCGCTCCCTGGCACTCCGGCCATGCCGGGGCTAATGTAAATCGACTTGCGCATATTGCCACGGAGACTGCGTATGCGGCCGGTGCTGCCCGATGATCCGGCCGGGCTGCGGGCCTGGCGCGACGCCACGCTGTACCGGCTGGTGACGCGTGCGTCCGAGGCCGAGATGCGGGAGACGCTGAGCCGGCTGCGGCAGCGCGGCTATCAGGATGTGACCAATACCGATACGGCGCTGCTCGCCAACCTCGATACCGCCGACACCACCATCTCCGCGCTGGCGCGGCGCTGCGGCGTGACCCGCCAGGCCGCCAGCCAGCAGCTCGCGCTCCTGTCCCAGCGCGGCTACGTCAGCCGGGAGACCGACCCGGCCGACAGCCGGGCCATCCTGGTCAGGCGGACCGCCAAGGGGCAGGCGCTGATGCGCGACGCGCTGGAGATAGTCGCGGAAATCGAGGCGGAGTACGCCGGCATCCTCGGCGCCGGGCGGCTGGCGGCGCTGAAGGAATTGCTCACCGACCTCGTCGGCCACGCGGACCCGGGCGGCAGGCTGGGCGATGACTTACCGGTAGCTACCCGGCCGTCTGCCCGGAGGAGGTCATCGGCCGGCCCTGCCGGTACATCTGCGGCGGCTTGTTCCCCGCCGCCTGGCCGCCGTCGACCGGGATGACGGCCCCGGTGATGAACGAGGACTGCCCGGAGCAGAGCCACAGCACCGTCTGCGCCACCTCCGAGGCGGAACCGGTCCGGCGCATCGGGGTGGACAGACCGGCCAGCCGCTGCGCCTCCGGCCCGGCGGCCTCCAGGTGGTGGGTCAGGATCGGGCCCGGCGCCACCACGTTGACCCGGATGCCCTGGTCGGCGTAGTCGAGGGCGGCGACCTTGGTCAGGCCGATGATCCCGGACTTGCCGGCCACGTACGCGGCCAGGTTGGCGGTGGCGTTGAGCCCGGCGATCGACGCCATGTTCACGATCGCGCCGCCGCCGGATGCCAGCATCGCCGGGATCTGGAACTTCATGCCGAGGAAGGTGCCGCGGACGTTGGTGGCGATGCCGCGGTCGAACTCGGCGGGATCGATGTCGGCCAGCGGCGCGGGCAACGGCCCAGCGGTGGCGTTGTTGAACGCCGCGTCCAGCCGCCCGAACGCCGCGACCGCCGCCTCGGCCAGCTCGCGAGCCGAGTCAACGTCGGACACGTCGGACCGCACCGCTACCGCCCGGCCCCCGTTCGCCTCGATGCGCTTGACGACAGATTCCAGCGCCGCCATATCACGCGCGCCGAGGACGACGGCGGCGCCGGCGGCGGCGAACGCCTCGGCGGTGGCCGCCCCGATGCCCCGGCTCGCGCCCGCGACCAGGGCAACCCGGCCCTGGAACGGCAGATCAGTCATGACCGCCTCCTGCCCTCTTTCCTTCCGTACCCACCCAGCACCCGAAAGTTAGTCGTCAAATCATACGATGTCAAATAGTTTTCGGTCGAGACGGATGAAGGTGAACGCGATCGGTTGCCGCCGACCTGGGTTCACCGGCTCCGGCGGGTGATAGGTCCGGGGGCACCGCCCGCTGCGGGGGTGGGCCAGTGGCGCATCGGTGGATGCCGACGGCAGGGCCGGGTCGGCGCTGTATGCCGGCAGCCGGGCGGACTCGGCGGCGGCTGCCGACGGCGGGGCGGGCTCGGGCCGGATCTGGCTAGTTCCCCGCGGCCTACGGCGCGCGGCGGCCGTTGGTGTTGTAGGCCGCGTAGGTCAGGGGCATGAGCTTCGCCCACAGCTCCTCCATCTGCTCCGCGACCATCTCGATCTCGCGCTGCGGGAACGAGGGCACCGAAGCCGCCTCATTCATGGTCCGAAGGGAGATGAAGTGCATGAGCGAACGGGCGTTGCAGGTGGCGTACATCGATGAGTAGATCCCGACCGGCAGCACGGCCCGGGCCACCTCGCGCGCGATGCCGTTGCCGAGCATCTGCAGGTAGGCCCCGTAGGACTGGCGGTACGAGTCGCGCATGGCGGCCTCGGTCAGCTGCAACTGCTCCGGGGTTCCCTCCACGAAGTGGTATTTGCCGGGCCGTCCCTGCTGGATGAGCTTGCGGTCGGCGGCGGGGGTGTAGAAGACGGGGGCGAGCTCGCGGTAACGGCCGCTCTCCTCGTTGTAGGACCAGCCGATCCGGTGCCGGTGGAACTCACGGAAGACGAAGATCGGGGCGGTGACCAGGAACGTCATGGAGCTGTGCTCGAACGGGCTCCCGTGGCGGTCCCGCATCAGGTAGTTGATCAGTCCCTGGGACTGCTCGGCGGACCGCTGATCCTCGAAGGACTGCTCGCCCACCGTGGACACCCGCGCCGCCCACACGACGTCGGAATCGGCCGCGCAGTGCTTGACGAGCTCGACCGTCATGTCGCTGCGGAACCGCGGCTCCTGCCCACTGTCCTGCTCGCTTGTCACGCTTGCCTCCCGGTGTGGCCGGGCCGGCCGGGCGCCCCGGCGCCGACTGCCGTCGACGATACCGTCGCACGCCCCACCGACAGTGGCTGCCGCCGTGGCGTGTCGGCCACGGCGGCCGGGGTGCCGGGGCCCGGGACGCCGCCGCGCCCGCGTGGTGCCGTGAGGCGGGCTGCCGGGCTGACCTCGTGGCGTACCCTTGCCGGGTGAGTGATGGGAGGAGCCTGGTCACCGCCCAGGTCGGCGGAGGGCCCGG
>DATINY010000243.1:0-9606 GCA_035473755.1 Streptosporangiaceae bacterium | reverse complement strand
GCGCGGCCCTTCGACCGGCGCCTGGTGCTGTCCGGGTACCGGCCGTCCGCCCTGATCGCCGCCAAGACCTGCGGCGCCCTGGTCCAGGCCGTCGCCATCGGCGCCTACGCCGCGGTCATCATGCTGTTCTTCTGGCGCCCAGCGGGCCTGTGGGCCATAGCGGTCACGTTCATGCTGGCGGCTGCCACCTACGCCGCGCTCGGCCTGCTGATCGGCGTGCTGGTCCGGGGCGACCTGGAAGGCTTCTTCCTCATCATCATGATCGCCATGCTGGACACGTTCCTGGAGAACCCGGAGGACAACCCGCTGGCGAACAAGCCCATGCTGGAGTTCTTCCCGTCGTACGGCCCGACCCAGTTCGCGGCCGCGGGAGCCTTCCATCACCAGGTGCTCGCCGGCATGGCCGCGGTGTCGCTGACCTGGACGGCCGTCTTCGCCCTGCTCGGCCTGGCCGTGCTGCGGCTGCGCATGCCCCGGCCCGCCCGCGCGGCGGCACCGGCTGGCACCCTATCGACCGGCACACCATCAACCAGCCCGCACCATCAGACGCCGATGGCGGCCGTCGCGCAGACAAGTGGAGGTCCCGGTCGCAACCCGGGTGAAAGCGGTTTGCCAGCAGACCAGCGCGTGGTCCCGCCTCCCGCCGCCAGGACCGGCTAACGCCGGCCAGAGCGTGTGATGGTCCGGTAGTTCACTCCGCCCGGAGGATCGCGGCCGGCCTGGTCCGGGCGGCCGCCCAGCCGGGCCCGGCCGCGATGAGAACCGCGGCCAGCAGCGCTGACGGGACCGTGAGCAGCAGCAGCAGCGGCGGGACGCTGGCATCGCCGGCCACCCCCGCCGACCCGGCGAACACCGCCCACGACCACCGGCCGGCCACCACGCCGAGCGGCAGGCCCACGGCCAGCGCGGCCGCCGCCAGCGCCACCGCCTGCCAGGCCACCACCGCCTGCACCTGCCACCGCGACAGCCCGAGGGTCTTCAGCACCGCCAGGTCGCGGCGGCGTCGGCGGACGCTGGTGAGCAGCACCTGGGCCAGGGTGCCCACCGCCAGCGCCACCAGGACCAGGCCGAGCGCCAGCGGCGTTTCCCGTACCCCGGCGTAGTTGCGGATTTCGCCGGGCCGCTGGTCGGCGGTCAGCAGGCAGATCCCGGGCGGGCAGCCGGCCCTGGTGACGGCGGCCGCCAGCCGCGCGGCCGCCGCCCGCAGGCTGGTGCCGCGCCGGTAGCGGATGAGGACGAAGTTGTAGCACGTCACGTGCCCGGCGCAGGTGGGCGGCGACGGCAGCGAGAGCGCCGCCGCCGGGACCACCGCGCCGGTGCCCAGATCGGTCGCGGCCGAGCTGGCCTGGCTGAACCGCGCGAACGTGGCCACGCCGACGATCCGCATCGGGCGGGCCCCGTGCCCGGCACCGACCGGCACGCGCTGCCCCAGCCGCAGGTGCAGCGACCGCAGGGTGCCCTCGCCGAGGGCGATCTGTGCCCCGGTGGCCGGCGCGCGGCCGGCCAGCAGGGTGAGGAAGCCCCGCCCGCGCAGCGCATCGAGGCCGATCGCCGGGATGGCCTGGCCGCCGATGCTGACCTGCCCATAGTCGCCCGCGGCGTACCCAGTCACGCCCGGCTGGGCGGCCAGGGCGGCCCTCACCTCGGCCGCCGGTATCCCGCTGAACTGCAAGTTCAGCTGTTCGGACCAGTTCTGGCCATAACGGTGCGGGGTGCGGGTCAGCTGGATGAAGCTGGCGCCGAACACCCCGGCCGCGATCACGGCGGCGACGGCGGCCGTGGTGGCGATCAGCGAGCTGCGGACCGGGACGGCGGTCCGCCCGTAACCGGGCTGGAACGCCATCCGGGTCCCGATCCCCCCGGAGACCGAGCCCGCCAGGGTCAACGGCGGGCCACGGCGCGGCCGGTGGGCCCGGCCGGCGGCACCGGTGACCTCAAGCGGACGGCCGGCCCGGGCCGCCGCCCGCCAGGCCACCGGCAGCAGCAGCGCCACCGGCAGGAGCGCGATCGCGGCCAGCCCGGCGCCCAGCAGCGCGAGGTTGGCCTCGACGCCGGGGCTCGGCTCGGCCAGGCGGGCCGGGCCTATCGGCATCAGCGGCGAGGCCGCGACGGCCACCGCCACCGCCAGGCAAGCGGCGGGCACGGTCACCGCGGCGACCCGGGCCAGGGACAGCGCGGCCAGGCTGCGGCGGGTCATGCCCAGCGCGCGCAGGGTGGGGAAGCCGGCCGAGTCCAGGACGAGCTGGCGGCCCAGCAGCTGGGCCAGGATGGCCAGCCCGATCAGGCCGGTCAGCGCCGCGAAGACGGCCAGCGAGACCACCTGCGGCCGGGTGGCCTGCTCGGTCGCGGTTACCTGGGGGGCCAGGCTCACCACGGAGATCCGGCCGGCCGACGGGTAGCGCCGGGCCAGTGCGGCCGCGGCCCGGCGGAACGACGCCAGGCTGACCCCCGGGCGCAGGCGCACGCCCGCGTAATCCCCGGGGCCGAACTCGCGGCCGGCGCCGCTGCGCCAGAACCCGGGGCTCAGCAGGACCCGCGGCGCGCCGCTGAGGCCGGGGGAGGGCACCACCTGGTCGTCGAAGGCGGCGACCGCCGACACCCGGAAGACCAGCGGGACCGGCCGGGCGCGGCCGGGCGCGGCCGTGCCACCCCCGGCGGCGCAGGTCTTGGGGGTGCTGGGGTCGCCGAGCAGGCGCAAGGTGCCACCGGGCCGCACATGCGCGGCGGCGGCGAGTTCCTGGTCGACCATGACCGCCCGCGGGTCGGCGGGGTCGAACGGCCGCCCGGCCAGCACCCGTACCCGGTCGGTGGACGTGCCGAGGGCGCCGTCCGGGCTGGCGACGGCCTCGAGCTGCGATCCGGGCGGTGCCGGCGGGGGCAGGGCGAGCGTATACACCACACCGGTCCAGATGGACGCCACCTGCGGCAGGTGGGCGAGCCCGCGGTAGAACCCGCCCAGGCCGGCGCAGTTGGGGACGACCTGCACACTGGCGGCGTGGGACCAGCGGAGCAGCCGGGGATAGGCGGTGTCGGTGCGCCGGGCGCCGGCCGCAGCGGTGAGCACCACACCGCCGATCAGCCCCAGCAGCAGCGCGAGTCCCAGCACGGCCCGCCAGCGCAACCGCAGATCGGCCCGCAGCGCCAGCCACACCGGCCCGGCGGGCCGCAGGCGCGGTGCTCTCATCGTCGGCCGCCCGTCACTCGGCGCGCAGGACGCTGGCCGGCCGGACCCGCGCCGCCGCCCATCCCGGGCCGGCCGCGATGACGATCGCCAGCAGCAGCGTGACCGGGATGGCGGCCAGCACCAGCGTGACCGGGATGTCGGCCGTCGGCGCGACGCCGGCCGACCCGGCGAACAGGACCCACGCCCAGCGCCCGGCCAGCACGCCCAGCGGCAGGCCTACCAGCAGCGAGGCCGCCGCCAGTGCGGTGGCCTGCCACAGCACGGTGCCAAGCACCTGGGACGGGAGCAGCCCGAGCGATTTCAGGACGGCCAGGTCGGGGCGCCGCCGCCGGACGCTGGTCAGCAGCACGTGAATCAGCGTGGCCACCGCCAGCAGCGCGAGCACGGCTCCCAGCACCAGCGGCGTGTCCCGGACGCCGGTGTAGTTCCTGATGTCGGACGGCCGCTGGTCCGCGGTGACGGTACAGGAGCCTGGCGGGCAACCCGACGCGGTCACCGCGGCCTGCAGCCTGGCCCCGTCGGCGCGCGCGTGGGCCCCGGGCCGGTATCGCAGCAGGAAGAAGTTGTAGCAGGTGGTTCTCCCGGCGCAGCCGGTCTGCGGGGAGAGCTCGGACAGCACGGCCGCCTGTACGGCGGCCCCGCTGCCCAGATCGGTGGCGGCGAAGGAGCCCCGGCTGAATGACGGGAACACGGCCACGCCCACGATGCGCATGGTCCGGCTGGCCCGGCCGTAGGAGGGCGGGTTCACGATCTGGTCGACGGTCACCCGGACGGTCTGCCCCAGCCGCCGGTGCACGGTGCGCAGGGTCTGGGCGCCGAGCACGATCTCGTCCGGGGCGGACGGCGCCCGGCCGGCCAGCAGCGTCAGGTAGTCCCGCCCGCGCACCTGGTCGATGCCGATGGCCGGCACGATGGCCTGGCCGGTGCCGATGCTGACCTGGCCGTAGTTGCCTGCCGCGACGCCCGCGAGGTCCGGCTCCCGGGCCAGGACTTTCGCGCCGAACCGGGTCGTCACCCCGCCGAACCCCAGGTTCAGGACCTGGGCCCAGTTCTGCCCATACCGGTGCGGCGTGCCGACCAGGCCGATCATGCTCGCGCCGAACACCACGGCGGCCAGCCCGGACGCCACCGCCACCGTCGTCCCGACCAGGGCGCTGCGGACGGGCACGGCGGTCCGGCCGCGGCCGGGCTCGAAGGCCATCCGGACCCCGATCCCCCCGGTCACCGATCCTGCGCCGCCCAGCAGCGAGCCCAGCCGCGAGACGTGGCTCACCCGGGCCGGCTCGGCCAGGCCGAGCGGCCCCTGCGGCCGGGCGGCCGCTCCCCAGGCGGCCGGCACGAGCACCGCGAGCGGCACGAGGGCGAGGATGGCGAACCCCGCCGCCAGGACGGCCAGGTTGACCTCGATTCCCGGCGCCGGCTCCGCGAGGCGGGCGGCCCCGATGGGCATGAGCGGGGAGGCGGCGATCGCGATGCCCACGGCGATGAGGCCGCCGGCGCCGGTGACCACGGCCGTTCGCGCCAGGGACAGCGTCACCAGCCTGCCCCGCGTCATGCCGAGGGCGCGCAAGACCGGGAACTCGGCCGAGTCGAGGGTGAGCTGGCGGCTGAGCATCTGCACGATGACGGCCAAGGCGATGAGCCCGGCCAGGCCGGCGAACAGCGCGAGCGCCGCGGCCTGCGGGCGGATGGCCCGCTGGGTGGCCGCTGTCGCGCCGGACAGGCTGATGAGGTCGATCTTGCCGCCGCTGGCCGGGTACCGTTTCGCCAGCGCGGCGGCGGCCGACCCGAACCTGTCCATGCTCGCGCCCGGCCGGAGCCGGATGCCCGCCTGGTTCCCATAGCTGGCCCGCCGGGACGCGGCGGTGGCCGTGAACGGCGGGCTGAGCAAGGCGGTCGGTTCGGCGTTGGTGCCCACGCCCGGGACGATCTGGGTGTCGAAGGTGACGACCGCCGATACCCGGAACGCCAGCGGAGAGGCCAGCTGGGGTTCGGGGTTGCCGGTCTTCGGGTTGTTCGGGATCAGCAGCAGGTGCAGCAGGCCGCCGGGCCGGAGATGCTCGGCGTCCGCCAGCTGCTGGTTGATCATGGCCTGCCCGGCCGCTCGTGGGCTGAACAGCCGGCCGGCCAGGATCTTGACCCGGTCGGCCGCGATTCCCAGGGCGCGGTCGGGGCTGGACATGGTGTCCACCGGGACCAGTTGCTGGCCGGGGCGGGTCGGGAGCACCGTCTGGTAGAGGCCGGCCGTGGACATCGACGCGACCTGCGGGAGCCGCCCGAGCGCGGTGAAGTAGGCGGTGGGGAGCCCGTTGCCGGTGGGGACGACGATGACCTGAGCGGCCCTGGCCCGCTGCAGCAGCCGGGGGTAGGCGGTGTCGGTGCGGCGGGCCCCGGCGGCCGCGGTCAGCACCACCCCGCCGATCAGGCCGAGCAGGAGCGCCAGCCCGGCCATCGCCCGCCAGCGCACCCGCAGGTCGGCCCGCAGGGCAAGCCAAGTCGATCCCATCCGCAGGTTTCCTTCCCTATTCGCTGCGCAAGATCAGCGCCGGCCGGATCCGGGCGGCCGTCCAGCCGGGGACGGCGGCGAGCAGGACGGCCAGGACGAGCGTCACCGGGATGACCAGCAGCACCAGCGGGACCGGGACGTCGGCCTGGCTCCCGACTCCGGCCGAGCTGGCGAACAGCAGCCAGGCCCAGCGGCCCGCCAGCAGGCCGAGTGGGAGGCCCACCAGCAGCGCCGCCGCGGCCAGGGCGGCCGCCTGCCAGGACACCACCCGCAGCAGCTGCGACCGGAGCAGGCCGAGGGTCTTGAGCACCGCGAGGTCGCGCCGCCGCCGCCGCACCCCGGTGACCAGCACGTGGGCCAGCGTCCCCACCGCGAGCAGCGCGAGGACGGCGCCCAGGATGAGCGGGGTGTCCCGGACCCCGGTGAAGTTCTCGATATCGCTGGGCCGCTGGTCGGTCTGCACCAGGCACAGACCCGGCGGGCAGTGATTGCGGGTGGCGGCGCGGTTCACCTGGGCCGCCGCCAGCCGCAGGTCGGTGCCCGGCCGGTACCGGAGCAGGAAGAAGTTGTAGCAGGTAATGCCGCCGGTGCAGAACGGGGGATTCGGCTGGGAGAGCACCGAGGCGGCGACCACCGCGCCGGTGCCCAGGTCGGTGGGGGTATTGCCACCCACGTGGAACGCCGCGAAGACCGCCGAGCCCACGATGCGCATCTGGGATGCCCGGCCATTGACGCCCACCTTCACCCGCTGCCCGACGTGCAGGCCCAGGGTGCGCAGCGTGCGGGGGCCGAGCGCGATCTCATGCGGCCCGGCCGGGGCCCGGCCCGCGAGCAGGGTCAGGAACCCGCGCCCGCGCAACTGGTCGAGGCCGATCGCGGGCACCACCGTGCCGCTGCTGGCGGGGGTAGCGACGCTGACCTCCCCGTAATTACCGCCCGCGTATTGGGTCAATCCCTTGACCTGCGCCAGGACCTTCTCGCCGATGGCCCCGGGCACGGCCCCGGCCTGCAGATTCAGCTCCTGGGGCCAGTTCTGCCCGTACCGGTGCGGCGTGCCGACCAGCCCGAGGAAGCTGGCGCCGAACACCATGGCCGCCACCACCGCCCCCACAGCCACCGTCGTCCCGACCAGGGCGCTGCGCACCGGCACCGCGGTCCGCCCGTGACCGGGCTCGAACGCCATCCGCACCCCCAGGTTGCCCGGGACCGACCCAGCCAGCCCGAGCGCCGGGCTCAGCCGTGAGGGGCGGCGCCCGGGCGCGGCCAGCTCGGCCAGCCCGAGCGCGCCCTGGGTCCGGTTCGCGGCCCGCAGCGCCGCGGGCACCATCACCAGCAGCGGCACGGCGGCGATAAGGACGAACCCGGCGCCGAGGACGGCGAGGTTGACCTCTATGCCCGGACTGGGCTCGGCGGACCGGGCCGGCCCGATGGGCATCAGCGGGGACGCCGCTATCGCCACCACCACCGCGACGGCGGCCCCGGCGGTCGTCATGACCGCCACCCTGGTCAGCGACAGGGCCACCAGGCGGGACCGGCTCATGCCCAGAGTGCGCAGGATGGGGAACTCGGTCGAGTCCAGAGCGAGCTGGCGGCTCAGCAGCTGCCCGATGACGGCCAGCATGATCAGGCCGGCGAGCGCGGCGAAGATCGCCAGCGCGGCCGCTTCCGGCCGGATCGACCGCTGTACTGCCGCGTATGTGGTGGCCAGGTGCGCGATCTGGGGGTTTCCGACCCGGTAACGAGCGGCCAGGGCGGTGGCCTGGCGGGTGAATGCGCCGGCGTTGGCGTGAGGTCGGAGCACTACGTACAGAGCGCCGCCGGCCGGGTTGAACGACATCGCCTGCCGGGTGCGGGCGAAGGCCGGGGTCAGCAGCAGCCGCGGGTAGGAGGCGGCCGCCGCGATCTGGTCGGTGAACGCCACGACCGCCGACACCCGGAACGACAGCCGCACCTTGTGGGCGACGTCAGCGCGGGGGCCCCGCTGCGGGAACCCGATCAGCTGCAGCGTGCCGCCGGGCCGCACGTGCTCCCGGTCCGCCAGCTGCTGGCTGATCATGACCGCGTGCGGGTCGCCCGGGTCGAAGAGGCGGCCGGCCAGCACCTTGATCCGGTCGAGCGAGACGCCGTCGTCACCGGCGGGGCTGGCCTCGGCGGTCAGGCCCGAGTACGGCGACGCGCCGGGTCCCGGCAGGGACATCTGCAGGAACGCCGCGGACGCCGCCGACGAGACCTGCGGGAGGCGGGCGACGGCGCGGAAGTACCCCCCGAACCCGGACCGCTGCGGGAACACTGCCAGCTGTGCCGCGTGGCTGGCACGCAGGAAGCGCGGATAGGCGGTGTCGGTGCGCCGCGCGCCGGCCGCGGCGGTCAGCGCGATGCCGCCGATCACGCCGAGCAGCACGGCCAGGACGAGCCACGTCCGCCACTGGTGGCGCAGCTCGGCCCGCAGGCGCAGCCAGACCGCTCCCATGGCAGACATTCATTCCTCCGGCGCCGGCCCGGTCAAGGATGCAGGCATCACCACCCATAGGGGTGCTGTCCGCCAGGGGCGCCGGGGCGCGGGCGCGCCAGAGCGGGTCAGGCCGGGGGCATGCCCCTGCTCAAGGCCGCTTGCCAGCAGGGAGCGCCGGCCGCCCGGCCTCAGCGGCAGCCCGCCCGAGCCTAGGGCATGCCGTGTGGTGCTAGGCACACCGAAAGACGCCAGTCACCACCCTGGCGGCCGGCCGCGGCTGGCATGATCATGGCGTTATGCGATACGAGAGCAGCGTCATCTCAATCTCCTGGATCCCCTCCGAAGCGGTCACCGGGAGCACCCGGGTGGCCTTCGACACCGGGCTCACCCACTACGACGAGCCCCCGCCCGCCCAGGTCGATGACATCGAGGCACTGCGGGCCGCGGACAAGTTCCGTTTTGCCAATGTGCTGCGGGCCTGGGTCGAGACGGACAGCGCCGGTCAGATCAGCGAGTGCGGCTACAGCGGGGGCGGTCTCATCGGCGACACCACCATCGGGCTGGGCGGGCTGCGGCACACGTTCCAGAACGCGCTGCTGCCGGACCTGCGCCGGGACCCCGAACGCGGCGACGGCTGGGTGCGCTTCGTGCAGACCGTGGGCGGCCGGACCGCCCTGCCCGCGCCGCGCAAGGTGCGGCACAAGCCCTACATCCAGTGGCAGGCGCCGCTGGTGTGGACCACCCTGTCGCTCACCCTGCACGCCGACGGCACGGCGGAGACCGCGATGAGCGGGGCGAGCAAGTTCCCCCGCCACTGGGTCTACAACGACACGGGCGCGCTCACCCACAAGTCGGGCCTGACCGACTACAGCAACTGGATGGCGGTGTCCTTCGGCCCGCACACCCCGTGGGGCGACGAGGACTCCGAGGCGCTGGTCACCGCGGTGGAAACCGCCCTGGAGCACCAGCTGTCGGTGCAGCTGATGCACGGCGCCGCCAAGCCCAGGGTTGAGAAGCTGCCCGCGGGGCATGTGCTGGTCCGCCAGGGTGACCGTGGCACCGGCGTCTACCTCATCCTCGACGGGGTGATCCGGGTGGAGCATGACGGTGAGTGGCTCGCCGAGTACGGGCCGGGGGCGCTGCTCGGGGAGCGGGCGCATCTGGAGGGCGGCGAGCGCACCTCGACGCTGGTCGCCGTCACCCCGTGCCGGGTGGCGTCGGTGGACGCCAGCCAGTTCGACCATTCCGCTCTGGTGGAGCTGTCTGGGGGGCACCGGCGCGAAGACGCCGGCCGAGGCTAGGGGTGCGCATACACCTGTGCGGTGTCCGCGGCTCGACCCCAGCGCCGGGCCCGGACTTCCTCCGTTACGGCGGCCACACCTCCTGCGTCGCGCTCGCGCACGACGGCGCGGCCGCGCCGGTGCTCGTCCTGGACGCGGGCACCGGCCTGCGCCGCGTCACCCC
>DATINY010000242.1:0-6032 GCA_035473755.1 Streptosporangiaceae bacterium | reverse complement strand
GGATGATCCGCCCGGCGCGGGCCGATGGGCAGCAGCGGCCCGATCCGGGCCCATAACTCGTCCGGGACGATCCACGGTGGCTGCTCGCCCTTCCTCACGGCGCTGCTAAACCACCACACCATCACCGGTATTCCCACAGGTCATTCTGTTAGCAGTTCTTAGCCCGCGGCCGGGCACCGGGTCAGTCCACGGACGCCGCCGCCACCAGCTCGTCCGCGGCCGAATAGGGATCGAGCTCCCCGGCGGCCACCCGGGCGGCCAGGCCGTCGATCCGGGAGTCGCCGGGCAGCCCGCCCATCCGCTGGCGGAGCGTGCCCAGCGCGATGGCCGCCACCTCCTCCCGGGCCCGCGCCCGGCGGCGGCGGTCGCGCTCGCCCGACTCCTCCAGCCAGGACCAGTGCGCGTCGAGCGCGGCCGCCAGGTCGGCGATGCCTTCGCCCGCCGTCGCGGTGGTGGACACGATGGGCGGCCTCCAGTCCGCTGAGCCACGAGAGGCCATGGCGATCATCGTGCGCAGGTCCCGCACCGTCTCCTGGGCGCCGGGGTGGTCGCTCTTGTTGACCACGAAGATGTCCCCCGTCTCCAGGATGCCGGCCTTGGCCGCCTGGATCGCGTCCCCCATCCCCGGTGCGACCAGCACCAGGGTGGTGTCGGCGAGGGAGGCGATCTCCACCTCCGCCTGCCCGACCCCGACGGTCTCGACCAGGACGGCCCCGAAGCCCGCCGCGTCCAGCACCCGCAGCGCCTGCGGGGTGGCGGCCGCCAGCCCGCCGAGGTGACCCCGGCTGGCCATGGACCGGATGAACACCCCCGGGTCGGTGGCGTGATCCTGCATCCGCACCCGGTCGCCGAGCAGGGCACCGCCGCTGAACGGGGAGGTGGGATCCACCGCGAGCACGCCCACCTTCACCTCACGCGCCCGGTAGGCGCCCACCAGCGCCGCCGTCACCGTGGATTTGCCCACCCCAGGAGCGCCGGTGAGCCCGATCACCCGCGCCCGGCCCGTCAGCGGCGCCAGTGCCTTCATGACCGGCCGGAGCCCGGGGCCCCCGTTCTCGGCCAGTGAGACCAGCCGCGCCAGCGCCCGCCCGTCCCCGGCCAGCGCCCGATCGATGAGCCCCTCAGTCACGCCCGGCCGCCGCGGGCACGCGCAGCAGCAGCGCGCTGCCCTGGCCGCCGCCCCCGCACAGTGCCGCGGCGCCCAGCCCTCCGCCGCGCCGCCGCAGCTCAAGGGCCAGATGCAGGGCGATCCGGGCCCCGGACACCCCGATCGGATGGCCGATCGCGATGGCGCCGCCGTTGACGTTGACCCTCTCGTCGGTAATCCCGAGGTCGCGCATGGACTGCACGACCACCGAGGCGAAGGCCTCGTTGATCTCGATCAGGCCGAGATCGGCCACGGCCAGCCCCGCCTTGCCGAGGGCGTGACCGATGGCACGCGACGGCTGGGACTGCAGTGAGTTGTCCGGCCCGGCCACGTTGCCGTGCGCGCCGACCTCGGCCAGCACACCGATGCCCCGCGCCGCGGCCACCTCGGCGGACATCACCACCACCGCGCATGCGCCGTCGGAGATCTGCGAGGCGGAGCCCGCCGTGATCGTGCCGCCGGCGCCGAACGCCGGGGGCAGCTGGCTGAGCGCCTCGGCGGTCGTGTCCGGCCGGACACCCTCGTCGGCGTCGAACCGGACCGGCTCCCCGCGCCGCTGCGGGACGCCTACCGCCACGATCTCGTCGGCGAGCAGCCCATCCTTGATCGCCGCGGCGGCGCGCTGGTGCGACCGGGCCGCGAACTCGTCCTGCTCGGCCCGGCCGATGCCCAAGCGGGCGTTATGAGCGTCGGTGAGCTGACCCATCGGGGAATGGTCGAACGGATCGGTCAGGCCGTCGAGTGCCATTGCGTCGGCCAACTCGATGGGGCCGAATTTGTGCCCCGAGCGGGACCCCGGCAGCAGGTGCGGGGCCCGCGTCATCGACTCCATGCCGCCGGCCACCACGATCTCGAACTCGCCCGCCCGGATCAGCTGTGCGGCCAGCGCGATCGCGTCCAATCCGGACAGGCACACCTTGTTGATGGTGATCGCGGGCACGGTCATCGGGATGCCGGCCGCCACCGCGGCCTGCCGCGCCGGGATCTGGCCCGCCCCGGCCTGCAGCACCTGGCCCATGATCACGTACTCCGGGTCGGCGCCGGTGATGCCGCTGCGTTCCAGCGCCGCCTTGATGACGATGCCGCCCAGGTCGGCGGCGGTGAAGTCCTTCAGTGAGCCCAGCAGGCGGCCGATGGCCGTGCGGGCGCCGCCCGTGATCACCGCGTCTGGCATGGCCCCTCCGCTGGCTCGCCTGCCCCCCGGTGATGGCCGGGCCGGGCTGTCTGCCACGATACCGAGATGCCGCCAGGTCAACGAGGGGGGCAGTGGTGCTGGACCGGATCGACCATGTGGGGATCGCCTGCCACGATCTCGCCGCCAAGATCGCCTTCTACGAGTCGGTCTTCGACCTCACCGTGGTGAGCCGCGAGGTCAATGAGGAGCAGGGGGTCCGTGAGGCGATGCTGCGGGTGGCGGCCGCGCCCGGCGGCTCGTCCTGGATCCAGCTGCTCGAGCCGCTCGGCCCGGACACCACGGTCGGCCGGTTCCTGGCCCGCCGGGGCGAGGGTGTGCACCACATCGGGTACGGGGTGGCGGACATCGCACCGGCGCTTGCGGCCATCGGCGGCCGCGGGGTGCGCCTGCTCGACCAGCGCCCGCGGCATGGCTCAATGGGTGCCTCGATTGCCTTTCTTCATCCGGCCGATGTGGGCGGCGTACTGACCGAACTGGTGCAGGCGCGTGGCTCCGCGCAAACGGAACTGTAGGTGGCTATCTCCACAAAGCAGGATCTAGTGGGCCGGAAGCTGGAACGCGCCGCATTTGCCTGTGGAGGGGGAGTACGCTGCGTTGAATTGGGCGAGCGGCTCGCAAGCGCCACGCCGACCGGCCGAGGGTGTCCACAAGGCATCCAGCCAATCGATGCCGTAAGGTGATCGTCCTAAATCCCCGCATGTCCTCCCCTCTAGCCAGGATGTCGCCAGATGCAGCCTGAAATTGACGCCCAGCTGAGCAACTTCTTCGAAGACGCACCGGCCCGCGACTTCGCCAAGGTCATGCGCGGGTACGACCAGCACCAAGTCGACGAGTACCTCAAGCAGCTCGACGCCGAAATGCGCCAGCACCGCGACCAGGTGCAGGCACTCCAGCAGGAACTGTCCGACGCGCACCGGCAGCTGCGGGAGCAGGAGCGCCCGACCTATTCGGGGCTCGGCTCGCGCATCGAGCAGCTGCTGCGGCTCGCCGAGGAGCAGGCCACCGAGATTGTGGGCGAGTCCAGATCCGCGGCGAACGAGCTCACCGCCGCGGCCAAGGTCGACGCGGCCGAACTGCGCGCCGCCGCCGAGAACGAGGCGGCCGAGCTGCGGGCGCTCGCCAAGCGGGAGACCGACGATCAGCGCACTTCGGCCGAGCGCGACGCGGAGGCGATCCGGACCGCCGCCCGCCGGGAGGCGGACGAGCTGACCTCCACCACCGAGCGGGAGGTCGCCAAGCTGCGCGCCACCGCCGACCACGAGGTGGCCGAGAAGCGGGCCGCGGTCGAGCGGGACATCGCCAAGCTCCGGACCACCACCGAGCGCGAGGCCGCCCAGCTGAAGGCGTCCGCGAAGCGGGAGCGGGACGAGATCCTGACCACCTCCAAGCGGCAGGCGGATGAGATGCGCAGCCAGGCGCAGCGCATCCTGGAGGAGAGCGAGGCCCAGCGCGCCCAGGCCGAGGCCGAGTTCGAGATCCAGCTGGCCTCCCGCCGGGAGGAGTCGGAGCGGCAGGAGGCCGAGCGCCTGGCAGGCGCGCAGGCGGCGACCCAGAAGCTGGTCACCGAGGCGGAGCAGCGGGCGGCCACCGCCGAGCAGCGGGCCGCCAAGGCCAGCGCCCAGGCCGAGCAGACCCGGCGCGAGGCCGACCAGCACTCCAAGCAGCTGGTCACCAACGCCAAGAAGAACGCCGACCAGATCGTCGGCCAGGCCAAGGGCCAGGCGGACCAGCTCCTGTCCGACACCAGGAGCGAGATCGAGCGGCACCGCGCCTCCGCACAGCGCGAGGTCGACGAGCTGAGCAAGCAGAAGGAGAGCATCTCCACTCACCTGGCTCAGATCAGCCAGCTGCTCGGAACCCAGATGCCGGGCCTGGCCGACGCGCTCAAGCCGCCCGCCCGGTCCGCGGTGGCAGCCGCCCCGCCCAAGGCGGTGGCCGCGCCGCCGCCGGCCGCCCCGGCCCACGCCGCCCCCGGTCAGGGCCAGCCGACCCAGGCCCACGCGGCCCCGGCCGCCAGCCAGGCGCCGGCGGGCGGCGCGCCCAAGCAGCCGGTCCCGGCCAAGGCCGCCAAGTCGAACGACGAGGAGTGGTGGACCGAGTAGCACCTCGGGACGCGGAAAGGGGCCGGCGCGGCAGCGCCGGCCCCTTTGCCGTTCGTGGCCATCAGCCGAGGACGGTCTGGCCCCCGTCGACGACCAGCACCTGGCCGGTCATGTAGGAGGAGGCGTCGCTGGCCAGGAAGATGGCCGGGCCGGTCATCTCCTCGGCCCGGCCCCAGCGCCCCATCGGCACGGTGGCCACAGTGGCCTTCCCGGCCGTGTCGTCCTCCCACAGGTTGCGGTTGAGCTCGGTCGCGGTCCAGCCCGGGCACAGGGCGTTGACCCGGACTCCCTGGGCCGCCCACTCCACCGCCAGCGTCTTGGTCAGCGAGATCAGGCCCGCCTTGGCCGCGCCGTAGGGGGAAAGGAACGGCGAGCCGATCAGGCCGGCCACCGAGGCCACGTTGATGACCGAGCCGGTGCCGCGGCCCACCAGGTGGCCGCCGATGGCGTGGCAGACGTACATGGCCGAGTCGAGGTTCAGCCGGAGGATCTTGTCCCACCCTGGCAGCCGCAGATCGAGGAACGGCACCGCGAAGTTGGATCCGCCCGCGTTGTTCACCACGATGTCGATGTGCCCGAGCCGGCCGATCGCGGCCGCGACGGCCGCCTCGACGGCCTCTTGCCGGGTGACGTCGGCCGGGATGACGTGAGCCTCCCGCCCGCAGCCGGCGATCTGCTTGGCGGTGCCGGCGAGTCCCTCCTCGCTCCGGGCCACGACCGCCACGTCCGCTCCCGCCTGCGCGAGCGCGACCGCGATCGCCTGCCCGATGCCGCGGGACGCGCCGGTGACGAAGGCCTTCTTTCCGGTCAGGTCGAAGGGGGTCAAGCTGGGTCCTCCCATTCCGTGGGGAGCGGCCACGCGGCCGGGTTGACGTGGCGCACGATCTCCCCCAGCACGATACGGACGGAGGGCTCGCCCACCCACAAGTGCTTGGACCGCTCCACCGCGATCAGCTCCGCCTGCGGCACGCGGGCGAAACGCTCCCGCGCCTCCGGCGGCCGCAGGTAGTCGTCGAGCCCGGGCACCAGCACCACCAGGGGCTTGCCCGAGGCGGCCCAGGCGTCCAGGTCCGCGTCGCCCGCACGGTGGAGCGGCGGCGACAGCAGGATCGCCCCCTCCACCCCGGAGACGTTGCCCCATCTCAGCACGAGCTCGGTGCCGAACGACCAGCCCAGCAGCCACAGCCGCGGCAGCCCCGCGGCCTGGCACCAGGCCACGGCGGCCGCCAGGTCGTATCGTTCGGCATCACCGCCGTCGAACGTTCCCTCGCTGCGGCCCTGTTCCGATGCGGTGCCGCGGGTGTTGAACCTGAGTACGGCCAGATCGGCCAGGGCGGGCAGCCGGTAGGCCGCCTTGCGCAGCAGGTGGCTGTCCATCATCCCGCCGTGCGTGGGCAGGGGGTGGAGGCAGATGAGGGTGGCTACCGGGTCGCGCCCGGCGGGCAGCGCGAGCTCGCCCGGGCTGAAATGATCAGTTTCTGCATTAAAACTAAAATCAGTGGTAGGCTTATTCCATGAAGTAAGGACTACAAAACAATTATTGGTTTTATTGTCGAGGCAAAAGATAAAGGCAGTGCCTGAATAAGGG
>DATINY010000241.1:0-2414 GCA_035473755.1 Streptosporangiaceae bacterium | reverse complement strand
CAGGGGATCCAGACCCAGGTGGGCGGCGACTGGTACGACCTGATCCCGCTGTCGGCGGGGCGGGTCGGCATCGTCATCGGCGACGTGGAAGGGCGCGGTGCCCGGGCGGCCGCGGCCATGGGCCAGCTGCGCGCGGCGCTGCGGGCCTTCGCCCAGGACGACAAGCCGCCCGCGGAGATCATGCGCAAGCTCGACGACTGGTGCCGGACGCTGGGGACGGTCACGCCGGATTCGCCCGGCGAGCTCGATCCGCCGATGGCGAGCTGCACCTACCTGGTCTATGACGCGTGGTCTCGCACGCTGTCGTTCTCCAACGCCGGGCACGAGGCGCCGCTGCTCATCACCGGCGGTGAGGTGGGCGAGCTGGAGATCGAGCACAAGGGGGTCCTGCTCGGGGTGCGCGGGGGCATACCGGGCCTGCCCACCTACCGGGAGGAGACGTGCCAGCTCCCGCCGGGATCCACCCTGGTCTTCTACACCGACGGCCTCACCGACCGGCGTCAGCGTCTCGACGGCACCGGCCACTACACCGAGGCGGAGGCGGTGGAGATGCTGCGTTCCGCCGTCCACGCGGTGGCCGGGGGCGATGTCGAGGCCATTGCCCAGGCGGCGGTGGAGGCGGTGCCCGGGGAGATCGACGACGACATGGCCATCGTCGTGGTCCGCACCTCGCGTAGCGACCTCGCCTCGTGGGAGTGCGCGTTCCGGGCCGAGCCGATCAGGGTCTCCGAGGCGCGCCGCCAGGCGCGGGCGGTCCTGGTCCGCTGGGGCGTGCCGGTCAAGCAGGCCGAGCTGGCCTGCCTGCTCGTCTCGGAGGTGGTCACCAACGTCGTCCTGCACACGACCCTGCCGGTCAGGCGGCCGCGCCGGATCGCGCTGGAGCCGGCCGGTGCCATGCCCAGGGCGGGCGTGCCGCCGCCGGTGTGGGAGAAGGAGTCGCTGCGGGTGGCACCCCCGCCGCCCCCCAAGCAGTTCACGCTGCGGCTGCGCCGCGGGGCCGCGGCGGTATGGGTAGAGGTCTTCGACACCGATCTGCGCCTGCCCCGGATCCGCAGCGCGGACGAGACCGACGAGGGCGGCCGGGGGCTGTACCTGGTGGACCAGATCGCCAGCCGCTGGGGGTCGCGGCCGACCAGGAACGGCAAGGTGGTCTGGTTCGAGATGCCCATCACGCCGGCGGCCGGCGACTGAAACGGCCCGGCCGCCGCTCACCGGCCGGTCACCGGTGCATGGAGTACCCCCACAGGGCCAGCACGCCCACGATGAACACCGCCATGACGATCAGCCAGGTCCGCCCGCTGGTCGTGCCCATGCCCGCACGGCGGCGGAGCCTGGACCAGCTGAACGCCACCAGCAGGGCCAGGAACGCCAGCAGGATCAGCCCGGGGTCCATCGGCTTCCTCCCGCTCGCCCGCGTCCCCCGCCGCGGCGGGGGCTTCCTCCTACGGGCATAAGCCGTGTCTCGCGGAAGTCACCCCGAGCGGGCCGGCCTCTGACCCGCCAGGCACTGGTGCCCGCGCGGGCAGGAGGGAGGCACGATCTTGTCGTTGTGCAGGCATGGGCTCGGACGTTAACCCGGCGGTAACATCAGGGTGACTGAGCAGATCAGAGGGCAGTTCGCCCCTTCAGCGCGCGGAGGGCGTCGTGGCGGAGGCTTACATCGTCGGAGCGGTCCGTACCCCCGTGGGCAGGCGCAACGGCGGCCTGTCGGGGATCAACCCGGTGGACCTGGCGGCGCACGCGCTCACCGAGCTGATGGCGCGCACCGGTGCGGACCCGGGTGCCGTCGAGGACGTGATCATGGGGTGCGTCTCGCAGATCGGCCCGCAGTCGCTGGACATCGCCCGCCAGGCGTGGCTGTCGGCCGGCCTGCCCGAGCATGTGCCGGGCGTCACCATCGACCGCCAGTGCGGCTCCTCCCAGCAGGCCGTCCACTTCGCGGCCCAGGCGGTGCTGTCCGGCACCCAGGACCTGGTGATCGCGGCCGGCGTGGAGAGCATGAGCATGGTGCCGATGGGGTCGTCGGTGGGGCTGGCGCTGGAGAAGGGGATGCCGCTGCCGTTCGGCCGGGGCTGGAAGGACCGGTACGGGGACCAGGAGATCTCCCAGTTCCGCGGCGCCCAGCTGATCTGCGAGAAGTGGGGGATCAGCCGGGCCCAGCTGGAGGAGTTCGCGCTGGCGAGCCACCAGCGCGCGGTGCGGGCCATCGACGAGGGCCGGTTCGAGCGGGAGATCGTCCCAGTGAACTGGGTCAGCGTGGACGAGGGGCCGCGCCGTGACACCTCGCTGGAGAAGATGGCCGCCCTGGCGCCGCTGCGTGAGGGCTGGGAGATCACGGCGGCGACCGCGTCCCAGATCTCCGACGGCGCCGCCGCGCTGCTGGTGGCGTCGGACACGGCGGTCCGGCGGTACGG
>DATINY010000240.1:0-4971 GCA_035473755.1 Streptosporangiaceae bacterium | reverse complement strand
TGACCGCGGCCCAGCCCATGACCGTCGCCGGCGCCCGGATCCCGATGCGCGACGGCACCGAGCTCGCCGCCACGCTCTACCTGCCGCCGCCCGGCGGCCCCCCGGTCCCCGCGCTGCTCGAGTACCTGCCCTACCGCAAGGACGACGCGATGCTCGCCCGGGACTACGAGCTGTACGCGTACCTGGCCGCCCACGGCTACGCGGGCGCCAGGGTGGACATCCGCGGCACCGGCAGCAGCGACGGCGGTCTGCCCGAGGGCGAGTACACCGAGCAGGAACAGCTCGACGCCGAAGACGTGATCGCCTGGCTGGCGGCCCAGCCATGGTGCACCGGCGCGGTCGGCATGTGGGGCATCTCCTGGGGCGGCTTCAACGCGATCCAGGTAGCGCTGCGGCGGCCGCCCGCGCTCAGGGCGATCATCGCGGTGGACGCATCGGACGACCTGTTCCACGACGATGTGCACTACATCGACGGGCTGCTGCACATCGACGAGTACGTGGTGATGATCGACCACCTGAACGCGCTGCCGCCCACGCCGGGCTTCCCGGTCGACTCCCCGGCCTTCGCCCGCCGGTTTGACAGCGAGCCGTGGCTGATGACCTGGCTGGCCAGGCAGCAGGACGGGCCGTACTGGCGGCGCGCCTCGCTGCGGCCGGACTACGGCCGGCTCGCGGTCCCGGCGTTCCTGATCGGCGGTTGGTACGACGGGTACCGGGACTCGGTGCCCCGCATGCTCGCGGCCGCCCCCGCCCCGGTGAAGATCATGATCGGCCCGTGGAACCACACCTTCCCGCACAATGCGGTTCCCGGGCCGGCCATTGAGTGGCGGGCTGACGCGGTCCGGTGGTGGGATCACTGGCTGAAGGGCGCCGAAAACGGGATCATGTCCGAGCCGCCGGTCACGGTCTACGTCAGGCACTGGCACCCCCCGGACCCGGACCTGGCAGAGATTCCCGGGCGCTGGCGGGCCGAGGCCGCGTTCCCGCCCGGGCGGACCGCCTACCGGGCCTGGTACTGCGGCCCGGAGCGGAATCTGTCGGCGGATCCGCCCGGGGCCGGCTCGGCCGAGCTGCGCTACGTGGCGTCGGCCGGGGTGGAGGCCGGCCACTGGTGGGGCGAGCTGACCGTGGACCAGCGGGGCGCGGACGCGTTCAGCCTGGTCTTCGACAGCCCGCCGCTGGCCGAGGACATGGAGATCCTCGGCTTCCCGCTGGTGGAGCTGCACGGCAGCGCGGATGCGGAACCGCTCCACTGGTTCGGCCGGCTCTGCGACGTGGCGCCGGACGGCACGGTCACCCTGGTGACCGGGGGAGGCCGGCCCGGGCGGCCGGATCCGCTGCGCGACGCCGGCTCGCTCCCGGGCGGCGCCACCCCGCCCGCCGCGGGCGCGCTGCCGCTGGAGCTGCATGTCACCTCGTGGGTGTTCCCGCGCGGCCACCGGATCCGGCTCGCACTGTCCAATGCGATGTGGCCGATGATCTGGCCGACGCCGCGCCCGGCCACGGCCACGGTCCGGCTTGGGCCGGACGGCACCCGGCTGGTGCTGCCGGTGGTGCCCGCGGACCCGGCGGCCGGCCAGCGGGTGCCGGTTTTCGCCGGACCCGGCCCGGAGGAGCAGCCGCCGGGGATCCGGCACTGGGGCGACATGGTCCCGGTGCGGTGGACCCTGCAGCGGGACGACACCGGGGCCGCCGCCATCTGGTGGCGGGGCAGCACCGGCACCGAGTTCCCCTGGGGCCGGGTGGTGGACGAGGAGTACCTGCGTTACTCGGTGCACGACGCGCGGCCCGCCAGTGCCTCCGCGCACGGCGAGGCGCGAACCGAGTTCCACCTGGACGGCAGGCTGCTGATCGCCACCTCGGTCCTCGATCTTGAGGGCGACGAGGAGTCGCTGCGCTACTCCTACCGCCGGGAGCTGCGGTGCGACGGCATGGTCATCCGCGAGCGGAGCTGGCAGCGCCGTTACCCACGCGACGGCCACTGAGGCCGGGCCCCAACGCATACCGCGGCCGGCGGCCGCGGGCCCCGGTCAGGCCGTCCAGTCCAGTACCGGGCCGAGGGACCGGACGAACGATGACCCCGGCAGCATCCGCAGAGCGGTGTTGCGCAGGGTGACCGCCGCCGGGGAGGCCCACTGGGCCGCTACCCCGATCCGGTGCGAGCGCAGCGCGATCTTCTGGGTGCGCGGCCGGCGGAGGCGGTCGTAGGCGTCCAGCCCGCTGGGGCCGTCCACGGTCTTGGCCAGGACCACCGCGTCCTCGAGCGCCTGGCCGGCGCCCTGCCCCAGGTTGGGGGTCATGGCGTGCGCGGCGTCACCGACCAGGGCGACCCTGCCGCTGGTGTACGCCGCCAGCGGCGGCAGCTCATACAGGTCGTCGTGCAGCACCGCGCCGGGGTCCGCCGCCTCCAGCAGCGCCGGGATCGGGTCATGCCAGCCACCAAAGCGGCGGCGCAGCCCGGCCAGCCCGCCGCCGTCGGCGCCCTCGGGCGCGTTGGCGGTCGCGAAGCAGTAGACGCGCCCGTCGGCGAGCGGGACATAGCCGAACCGTTCTCCCGCTCCCCACGACTCCGAGCTCTCGCCCACCGGCACCGGCGGCGTGATCATCCGCCAGGCGGTGTAGCCGGCGTACCGCGGCGCGGGAGCGTCCGGCCAGACCGAGCCGCGCGCCACGCTGTGGATGCCGTCCCCCCCGACGACAAGGTCGGCGCGGGCCTCGCCCGCCGAATGCGTCACCGTCCCGTCGGGCCGCACGCCATTTACCGTGACGCCGCTGCGCAGCGCCTCGGCGGGCACGGCGGCACACAGTACGGCCAATAGGTCGGCGCGGTGAATCATGACCGTCGGGCCATAACGCCGCTCCAGTTCGGCCCCATTCGTGCGGGCCAGCCACCTTCCCCGGCTGTCCTGGATGCCGCCCTGGCCCTCCAGCGCGGCGCGCTCGCGGATGGCCTCGCCCACGCCGAGCGCGTCCAGCGCCCGCACCCCGTTGGCCCACACCGACAGGCCCGCGCCCACCTCGGTGAACTCCGGCGCCCGCTCCAGGACCTCGACCTGCCAGCCCCGCCGGGCCAGCGCTACCGCCGAGGCCAGCCCTCCGATCCCACCCCCGATGATGACCGCCTTCATGCCTGCCTCCGTCCCCCTACGGCATGGCTCATACGGACTCCGTCTCCAGAACCCGGACGAAACGGACGTGATCTTAGCGAAGATCCGGTTGGGGTCAAGTGGAGGGTCGTGGCGCGCGCTGCCCGGCACATGGCATCCGGAAGGGTGCCCCGGGGCACCTAGGTAGGTAAGCCGCAAAGCGCGCCCCAAGGCGGGTTAATGGCAGGCTGGCTTAGAGGAGGCTTGGAGGTTTATTTCAGTGGCGGCGCAACATTGCCGTTGAGGCTGTTCAGCATGAGTGGCTCTGACTCCCGGCTTCCCGCAGCCCAGTCATTGGCAGCCTCGCCATTTACCGGCCCGTCATTTCCCGCCCGGCCATTACCGGCGCAGCCATCCGTGACGGAGCCCGGGCCGGCGGCACGCGACGCCGGCGTACAGGCGGAGATCGTCATTCCCGTCCGCAACGAGGAGCGCGATCTGGCTCCCGGCGTCCGTCGGCTCGACGCCTACCTGCGTGACCGCTTCCCCTTCACCACGCGCATCACGATCGCGGACAACGGCAGCACCGACGGCACCTGGCAGGAAGCGCAGGCGCTGGAATCTGGTCTCGCTTCGGTCCGCGCCGTCCGGCTGGAGCGGCCGGGCCGGGGCGGGGCGCTGCGGTCGATCTGGTCGGCCAGCGACGCCGACGTGGTGGCCTACATGGACGTGGACCTGTCGACCGATTTGAACGCCCTGCTGCCGCTGCTGGCCCCACTCTTTTCCGGGCACAGCGACGTGGCGATCGGCACCCGGCTGGCCCGCGGCGCCCGGGTGATCCGCGGCCCCCGCCGCGAGATCATCTCCCGCTGCTACAACCTGCTCTTGCACGCCACCCTGGGCACCGGGTTCTCCGACGCCCAGTGCGGCTTCAAGGCCCTGCGCGCCGAGGCCGCCCAGGCGCTGCTGCCGCTGACCAGCGATACCAGCTGGTTCTTCGACACCGAGCTGCTGGTGCTGGCCGAGCGGGCCGGGCTGCGCATCCACGAGGTGCCGGTGGACTGGATCGACGACGCCGACTCCCGCGTCAGCGTGATCGCCACCGCCCTGGCCGACCTGCGCGGGGTCGTGCGGCTGGGCACCGGGCTGGCCCGCGGCACGATCAGCGTCCCGGTGCTGGGGAACCCCTCGCCGCCCGGTCTGCGCGCGCAGGCGGGCGACCCGCGGGCCGGCCGCTACGGCCAGCTCGCGGGCCAGCTAGCCCGGTTCATCGCGGTTGGGGTGGCCAGCACCGTGGCTTACGTTCTGCTGTATCTGCTGTTCCGGGGGGTGATGGCGGCACAGGCCGCGAACGCCCTCAGCCTGCTCCTCACGGCCGTGGTCAACACCGCCGTCAACCGGCGCGTCACCTTCGGCATCCGCGGCCGCATGCACGCCGCCCGCCACCAGCTGCGCGGCCTCATCGCGTTCGGCATCGGGCTCGCGGTCACCTCCGGCGCGCTCGTCGCGCTGCACGCCCTGTCCGCCCGGCCCAGTCGCGCCGCCGAGGTCGTGGTGCTCGTCGCGGCCAACCTCGTCGCTACCGTGGTCCGGTTCGCGCTCTACCGGAGCTGGGTCTTCCGCGGCCGCGCTGGTCCGGCAGCCATCCCCACCCCCCTGTCCGCCCGCCCGGAGACTGCCCCCGATCTCGTCCAGCGCCAGCTGCTGGACCTGTCCGAATAGGAGCTGACGTTGACATCCTCTCCGCCCTGGAAGGGCGAAGATTCCAGCCGCGACCTGCGGTCGCGCTGCCGGTTCGCGGTTCACAGCCGTGCCTTGGTGCACAAGAAGGCTCCCCGCGCTGCCACCACATGCCCTGCGGCGGTTCGGTACTGGTTACTGCGTG
>DATINY010000239.1:0-2449 GCA_035473755.1 Streptosporangiaceae bacterium | reverse complement strand
TGCGTAGACGGTGATGCGCCGTCCCTCACTCCCGGCCCGGAAGCCCTCGAGGACCGCCTCGACCACCTCGTCCAGGCTGAGCCCGCCCGCGACGTGCAGCTCCGGGGCGAACCGCACCTCCGCGTAGACCACCCCGTCCGCGGCGAGATCCTCCGCGCACTCGGCCGCCACCCGCGTCAGCGCCTGCCGGGTCTGCATGACCGCCACCGTGTGCTGGAAGGCGTCCAGGTAGAGGTTGAGATGCCCCCGGTTCGCGCCGCGCTGCATCCACAGCTGGACCTCGGCGGGATCCTCGGAGGGGAGGCGGTCATAGCCGATCTGCCGGGCGAGGTCCACCACCGTGGCCGCCCGCAGGCCGCCGTCCAAGTGGTCATGCAGCAGCACCTTGGGGGCGGCCCGGATCTCATCGATAGTCAGTGGCACGCACCAATTGTCACACCCCGTCGCCGGGTCCGGCGTCGACGCGGGCGCCGGCGCGTGGCAAGCTCGCTGCCATGACCGATGTGCACTCCTCCCCCGTCCCGGCCGGCCACCCCGCCGACCACGAGGACCCGGCCTGCGACGTCGCGCACGGCGCGGCGCCGGCCCCGGTGGTCACCCGGACCCTGGTCGCGGTGTTCGACTCCGCGGTAGCCCGCTACCTGCTCCGGTACGCCGGCGACGCCGGCTTCCGCCCGGTACTGGTCGAACCGGACCCGGAGCAGGCCGGCCCGGCCGACGCCGGGGTCATCATGGCCGGCGGCTTCGACGGATTCCTCGGCGGCTCCACCGACGTGGTGGTGACCGACCATCACCGGCCCGAGCTCGGGCCCGTGCTCCGCGACGCGCTGGCGGGCCAGACCCGCTGGGTGGGGGTCATGGGCAACCCGCGGCACCCGGCCCCCCACATCCCGGCCCTGGCCGCTCTCGGGGTCGCCGAGACCGACATCGGCCGGGTGCACCGGCCGATCGGGCTGAACATCGGCTCCCGCACCCCCGCCGAGATCGCGGTGGCCACGCTGGCCGGGCTGATCGCCGACCGCAACGGCCGTCCCGGCGGCTTCGAGTTCTGAACCGGAGCCTGGGCCCTGCCGCTGGTGCTGGCGTCCGGCGGAGCTCAGGGGGAGCAATGACAGCGGACGTCCCGCCGGTCGCCGGTCGCCGGGGTTCACGGGGAAAGGCATTAGCCGTGGCACCGGAAGCGGGATATTCGGGAACGCCGCTGCCGCGCAAGCTCGGCATCAAGCCCGGGCATGAAGTCGCCGTGCTCGGCGGGCCCGCCAGCGTCGCCGCCATCCTCACCGGACTGCCGGGCGTTGCCCCGCCGCACCGCGACCTGTCCGGCAGCGACCCGCTCGACGTCATCGTGTTTTTCGTTACCTGGCGCGCGGACCTCGAGGAGCGGCTGGCCGCGCTCCGGGAGCGCATGGCGCCGGCCGCCGGGCTGTGGATCGCCTGGCCGAAACGGGCGTCGCGGGTGCCCACGGACATGACCGAGCACGTGGTCCGCGAGATCGCCCTGCCGACCGGCCTGGTCGATAACAAGGTCTGCGCGATCGACGAGGTCTGGTCCGGGCTGCGCCTGGTGATCAGGCGGGAACTGCGGCCACCCGCCCTCTGACCAGCGCCGCCGCCAATGATTTAACTTGGGTCGCGCCAATCAGGAACCAATGACTACCTCTTGACAAAGATTCCTGGTCAGAGCAACGTTGGGGCATTCAGGCCAATCACTATGACATTGGCTCATTAGCCGGAACGGGGAGGAGACCCCGCTATGTCCTCCGTCGCCGCTAGCGGCCCGGCGATCCGCGGCCAGCGGATTCGCGCGATAGCAGCCAGCACCGTCGGAACCACCATCGAGTGGTACGACTTCTTTCTCTACGGCACCTCGGCAGCGCTGGTGTTCCCCACGGTCTTCTTCCCCGGGCACACCCTCTACTCCGGGGTGCTCCTGTCCTTCGGCACCCAGTTCGTGGGCTTCGTCGCCCGGCCGATCGGGGCGATGATCTTCGGCCATTACGGCGACCGGATCGGCCGCAAGACCACGCTCATCTCCACGCTGCTGCTGATGGGGACCGCGACCTTCCTCATGGGCCTCATGCCGTCCTATGCCACGATCGGCGCGGCCGCGCCGATCCTGCTGGTGATCCTGCGTATCGCGCAGGGCATCGGGGTGGGCGGCGAGTGGGGCGGCTCGGTGCTGCTGTCCATGGAATGGGGCAAGCAGCGCTGGCGCGGCTTCATGGCCAGCTGGCCCCAGGTCGGCGTCCCCGTGGGCCTGCTGCTGTCCACCAGCATGGTCAAGCTGTTCAGCGGCGTGGCGGATCCGGCTTCGACACCTGGGGCTGGCGGGTACCGTTCCTGGCCAGCATCATCCTGGTCGGCGTCGGGCTCTACGTGCGTCTGCGCGTGCAGGAGAGCCCATCGTTCAGCGAGCTCAAGCGCCAGCAGGCGATCGTCCGCCAGCCGG
>DATINY010000238.1:0-7805 GCA_035473755.1 Streptosporangiaceae bacterium | reverse complement strand
TGCTCATCGAGGGCGCCATCATCACCTGCTTCGCGATCAAGGCCGACAGGGCCTTCATCTACGTCCGCGGCGAGGTGCTGCAGGTGGTGCGGCGGGTCCAGCACGCCGTCGCCGAGGCGTACGAGGCCGGCTACCTCGGCCGCGACATCCTCGGCTCCGGCTACGACCTGGACATCATCGTCCACTCCGGGGCCGGCGCGTACATCTGCGGCGAGGAGACGGCGCTGCTCGACTCGCTGGAGGGCTACCGGGGCCAGCCCCGGCTCAAGCCGCCGTTCCCGGCGGTGGAGGGGCTGTACTCCTGCCCCACCGTGATCAACAACGTCGAGTCGATCGCCTCCGTGCCGTCGATCGTGAGCGACGGCGCGGACTGGTTCGCCGGGATGGGAACCGAGAAATCCACCGGCTTCGGCATCTTCTCGCTCAGCGGGCACGTCACCACCCCGGGCCAGTACGAGGCCCCGCTCGGCATCACGCTGCGCGAGCTGCTGGACCTCTCGGGCGGGGTCAGGGCCGGGCACCGGCTGAAGTTCTGGACGCCCGGCGGCTCGTCCACCCCGATCCTCACCGACGAGCACCTCGACGCGCCGCTCGACTTCGAGGGGATGACCGCGGCCGGGTCGCTGCTCGGCACCCGGGCGCTGCAGATTTTCGACGAAACGACCTGCGTGGTCCGGGCCACCCTGCGGTGGACCGAGTTCTACGAGCACGAGTCGTGCGGCAAGTGCACGCCCTGCCGGGAGGGGACGTTCTGGATGGTCCGGGTGCTCGACCGGCTGGAGCACGGTCAGGGCAGCGAGGAAGACCTGGAGAAGCTGCTGGACATCTGCGACAACATCCTCGGCCGGGCGTTCTGCGCGCTGGGCGACGGGGCGGTCAGCCCGGTCACGTCGTCGATCAAGTACTTCCGGGACGAGTACCTCCAGCACCAGAAGGAGGGCGGGTGCCCGTTCGACCCGGCCGCCGCCATGCTGTTCGGGAGCTCCCGATGACGCCGCTCGCGCTCGCGAGGGAGACAACCGCAGGCGCCGGGCCGAACGCCGCGTCAGCGGTGTCCCGGCGCCGAGGACGCTCTCCCGAAGCCAGCGAAGCGCCCGCGAGGGAGACAAATTAAATGACCCTGCAGACCAACGAGGCCGCGGTGGCCCCGGTGACCGACGGGGTCACCGTCACCATCGACGGATTCGAGATCGCCGTCCCCAGGGGGACGCTGGTGATCCGCGCCGCCGAGCTGCTCGGGCTCCAGATCCCCCGGTTCTGCGACCACCCGCTGCTGGAGCCGGCTGGGGCGTGCCGGCAATGCCTGGTCGAGGTGACGGGGCAGGTCAAGCCGCTCGCCTCGTGCACCACCACCTGCACCGAGGGGATGGTGGTGCGGACCCAGCTCACCTCCCCGGTCGCCGAGAAGGCGCAGCGGGGGGTGATGGAGCTGCTGCTCATCAACCACCCGCTCGACTGCCCGATGTGCGACAAGGGCGGCGAGTGCCCGCTGCAGAACCAGGCGATGTCGAACGGGCAGGGCGACTCCCGCTTCACCGACATCAAGCGGACCTTCCCCAAGCCGGTCGCGATCTCCACCGAGGTCCTGCTCGACCGGGAGCGCTGCATCTCCTGCACCCGCTGCACCCGGTTCTCCGAGCAGATCGCCGGGGACCCGCTCATCGAGTTCTTCGAGCGGGGCCCGGACCAGTTCATCGGCACCGCCGACGGGACGGCGTTCGACTCCTACTTCTCCGGCAACACGGTGCAGATCTGCCCGGTCGGGGCGCTGACCGGCGCCGCCTACCGGTTCCGGAGCCGGCCCTTCGACCTGGTGTCCACGCCCAGCATCTGCGAGCACTGCGCGTCGGGCTGCCGCCAGCGCACCGACTCCCGGCGGGGGCGGGTCACCCGCCGGCTGGCCGGCAGCGACCCCGAGGTCAATGAGGAATGGAACTGCGACAAGGGCCGCTGGGCATTCACCTACGCCACCGAGCCGGACCGGCTGATCACCCCGTTGGTGCGTAACGAATCGGGCGTGCTGGCCCCCGCGTCCTGGCCGGAGGCGCTGGGTGCCGCCGCGGCCGGCCTGGCCGCCGCCCGCGGCCGGGCCGGGGTCCTCACCGGCGGGCGGCTCACCATCGAGGACGCCTACGCCTACGCCAAGTTCGCCCGGATCGCCCTGGGCACCAACGACATCGACCTGCGGGCCCGCCCGCACTCGGCCGAGGAGGCGCACTTCCTGGGCGCCGCCGTGGCCGGGCGGGACGTGGAGGTCAGCTACGCCGACCTGGAGCGGGCGCCCGCCGTGCTGCTGGCCGGGTTCGAGCCCGAGGACGAGTCGCCGATCGTCTTCCTCCGGCTGCGCAAGGCTTCCCGTCGCGGCGGGATCGCCATCTACTCGGTCGCGCCGTACGCCAGCAGCGGGCTGGCCAAGATGGGCGGGGTGCTCCTGCCGACCGTGCCCGGCGCCGAGGCTGCCGTGCTCACCCAGCTGGCCGACGGGACGGGACAGGACGGGGCCGGGGAGGCCCGGCGGGCGCTGTCCGCCGACGGCGCGGTGATCATGGTGGGTGAGCGGCTGGCCGAGGTGCCCGGCGCGCTGTCCGCGGTGACCGCGCTGGCCACGGCGACGGGGGCGAAGCTGGCCTGGGTGCCGCGCCGGGCCGGGGAACGCGGGGCGATCGACGCCGGCGCCCTGCCCGGCCTGCTCCCGCTCGGCAGGCCGGTCTGGGAGCCGGGGGCCCGGGCCGAGGTCGCCCGGGCCTGGGGGGTGGCCTCGCTGCCGTCCGAGCCGGGCCGGGACGGCGGGGAGATCCTCGCCGCCGCGGCCGCCGGGGACCTGGACGCCCTGGTCATCGCCGGGCTCGACCCGGGAGACCTGGCCGACGAGGCCGCCGCGTTCGACGCGCTCGAGGCCACGCCGTTCATCGTCAGCCTGGAGATACGGGCCAGCGCGATCACCGACCGCGCCGACGTGGTGCTGCCGGTGGCGGCGGTGGAGGAGAAGGCCGGCACGTTCGTGAACTGGGAGGGCCGCCCGGGAACGTTCCGCGCCGTGTTCGAGGTGCCCGGGGTGGAGTCCGACCTGCAGGTGCTGGGCCGGATCGCCGACGGGATGGACGTGCACCTGGGCCTGCCGGACGCCGCCGCCGTCCGCCGCGAACTGAACGGCCTCGGCCGCTGGCGCGGGGCGCGGGACGCGGTGCCCTCCGCCACGGAGCCGCCGGCCGCCCCGTACGCCGGGCCCGGCCAGGCGGTGCTGGCGACCTGGCATCAGCTGATCGGCACTGGCCGGATGAGCGACGGCGAGCCGTTCCTCGCGGGTACGGCGCGGCCGGTGGTGGCGCGGCTGTCGGCGGCGACCGCCGCCGAGGCCGGCGTGGCCGACGGGGGGAAGGTCGTCGTGTCCACCGCCGCCGGGACGGTCACCGCCGGCGTGCGGGTCACGGATATGCCGAACCGGGTGGTGTGGCTGCCGGCCCACGCGGCGGGCTGCGAGGTCCGGCGCCAGCTCCGGGCCGGGCACGGCACCCTGGTAAGCCTGAGGAGCCAGCCATGAAACTGGCGAGCGCCACGCCTCCGCCCGACCCGACGCTGGCCAGCTTCTACGGTCAGCCGTGGTGGATGATCGTGCTCAAGGTCGTGGTCATCTTCGCCTTCCTGATGGTGCTGACCCTGTTCGCGATCTGGGCCGAGCGCCGGATCATCGGCCGGATGCAGCAGCGGCCGGGCCCGAACCGGGCCGGGCCGTTCGGCCTGCTTCAGTCGCTCATGGACGGGCTCAAGCTGCCGCTGAAGGAGGACATCGTCCCGCGGGGCGTGGACACGGTGCTGTTCTGGCTGGCGCCCGCGATCGCGCTGATCCCGGCGTTCATCAGCTTCGCCATCATCCCGTTCGGGCCCGAGGTCTCGATCTTCGGCGTGCGGACCCCGCTGCAGCTTGCGGACCTGCCGGTCGGCGTCCTGCTGGTGCTCGCCATGAGCTCGATAGGCGTGTACGGGATCGTGCTGGCGGGCTGGTCGTCGGCGTCGCCGTACTCCCTGCTCGGCGGCCTGCGCTCCTCGGCCCAGGTGATCAGCTACGAGATCGCGATGGCGCTGTCCTTCGTGGCCGTGTTCCTGTACGCCGGATCGCTGACCACCACGCAGATCGTCACCGCCCAGGCGCACGGCGCGCCGTTCCACCTGTTCGGGGTCACCCTGCACGCCCCGTCCTGGTTCGCGGTGCTGCTGATCCCGTCGTTCCTCATCTACCTGATCACGATGGTCGGTGAGACCAACCGGCTCCCGTTCGACCTGCCCGAGGGCGAGGGCGAACTGGTGGGCGGTTTCCACACCGAGTACTCGTCGCTGAAGTTCGCGCTGTTCTACCTGGCCGAGTACATCAACGTGGCGACGGTCGCGGCGCTGGCCACCACCTTGTTCCTGGGCGGCTGGCGGGCGCCGTGGCCGATAACGGTGTGGCCGGACGCGAACACCGGCTGGTGGCCGCTGCTGTGGTTCCTGGCCAAGGTGCTGATCCTGATGTTCTGCTTCGTCTGGCTGCGCGGGACGCTGCCCCGGATCCGGTACGACCAGCTGATGACGTTCGGGTGGAAGGTGCTCATCCCCGTCTCGCTGGCCTGGATCCTGATGGTCGCGACCGTCCGGGTGGCGCTGCAGCACCGGCACAGCACCCCGGTCTACGTCATCGCGGGCGCGATCGTCGCCGTCCTGCTGCTCCTGGCCTGGCGCGGGGACGTGGCCGCCGAGCGCCGCCGCACGGAAAGGGAGCGGGAGGCACCCGCGGCCGGCACCGCAGCGGGGGCACCGGGCCCGGGCGGGCTCGGCGAGCCGGCCGGGGCGGCCGCCGGCTTCCCTGTGCCGCCGCTGGACCTGCCCCACTACCACGGGGTCGGCGTCGTCGTCCCCACCGGCGCCCCGCGCCCCGGTGAGGGCGATAGCGCGGCCGGCACCGTCAAGGAGGTCACCGGTGCCTGAGTTCCTCGGCCCCATCAAGGGCTTCGGCGTCACGTTCCGGCAGATGTTCCGGAAGGTCGACACCGTCCAGTACCCGGAGGAGAAGAAGGCCACGGCGCCGCGGTTCCACGGCCGCCACCAGCTGAACCGGTGGCCGGACGGGCTGGAGAAATGCATCGGCTGTGAGCTGTGCGCCTGGGCCTGCCCCGCCGACGCCATCTACGTCGAGGGTGGGGACAACACCGAGGACGAGCGTTACTCGCCGGGCGAGCGGTACGGCGCCGTCTACCAGATCAACTACCTGCGCTGCATCCTGTGCGGGCTGTGCGTGGAGGCCTGCCCGACCAGGGCGCTGACCATGACCAACGACTACGAGATCGCCGACGACAACCGGGAGAGCCTGATCTGGACCAAGGAGCAGCTGCTCGCCCCCCTCGAGCCGCCGATGGAGGCACCGCCGCACCCGATGCGGCTCGGCGCGACCGAGCGCGACTACTACCTGCTCGGCTCCGCCGGCGTCGTCTCGCGGGAGGCCGGTGTCGCGGAGGACACTCCCGAGGGCACGCTGAGCGAGCCCTCCGCCGGCGAGATGGCCGCCGCCGGTGAGGCGCCGGACGAACAGGATGACGGCGACCTGCCGGGGGCGCAGGGTGACGGGGACCGGCCGGGGGAGCCGGGGTGAGCGCGCACATGCTGCTGGCCGCCAGCACCGCGACGGCCACCACCACCTCGGTGGTGTTCTGGGTGCTCGCCATCGTCTCGGTGGCGGCCGCGCTCGGGATGATCCTGTCCCCGCGGGCGGTGCACTGCGCGGTGCTGCTCGCCATCGTGATGCTCTCGCTGGCCGTCCTCTACCTGACGGCCGGCGCGCCGTTCCTGGCGGCGGTGCAGATCATCGTCTACACCGGCGCGGTGCTGATGCTGTTCCTGTTCGTGCTCATGATCGTCGGGGTGAGCTCAGCCGACTCCCTGCGGGAGACCATCCGCGGCCAGCGGCTCTGGGCGGGCCTGGCCGCCATCGCGCTGCTGGTGCTGCTGGTGCTGGTCGTCGGGCACGCGGCGATCGGGCCGGCCGCCCCCGCCTTTCCCAGCTACGGGGCGGGCAACGTGAACAGGATCGCGACCCTGATCTTCACCCGGTACTTCTTCCCGTTCGAAGTCACCAGCGCGCTGCTCATCACCGCGGCGCTGGGCGCCATGGTGCTGGCGCACCGGGAGCGGACCAGCCCGAAGCAGACCCAGCGCGACCTGTCCCGGCTGCGGGTGGCGGGCGCGCACCCGACCCCGCTGCCGGGGCCGGGGACCTACGCCCGCCACAACGCGGTGGACTTCCCGGCGCTGCTGCCCGACGGCACCCCGGCGGAGCTGTCGGTCAGCCCGGTCCTCTCCGGGCGGCCGGGCGCCCGGGAGGCGGTCGGCGAGGCGCTCCAGGAGGCGGCCGGCGCGCTGCCCGCCAGCCCGGCGGGCACCGCCCAGCCCGGCCGGCCGGACCAGTCCGGCGGCCCGGGTGCCGAGGGCCCGAACGGGAACGGGCAGGAGGGAGCGCGGCCATGAGCCCGGGACACTACGTGGCGCTCGCGGTGATCCTGTTCGTGATCGGTGCGGTGGGGGTCCTGATCCGCCGCAACGCGATGGTCATCTTCATGTGCATCGAGCTCATGCTGAACGCGGTCAACCTGGCGTTCGTCGCCTTCGCGCGCGAACACGGCCAGGTGGACGGGCAGGTCGTCGCCTTCTTCGTGATGGTGGTCGCGGCCGCGGAGGTGGTCGTCGGGCTGGCGATCCTGATGACGATCTTCCGTGCCCGCCGGTCCGCGTCGGTGGACGACGCGAACCTGCTCAAGTATTGACATGCCGGGCGGTCCGGGGGGTCGCCCCCCGGGCCAGCACCAGGGCTCCGGGGGTCGTCCCCCGGGGACCGGGGCCAACATAGAGGGGTTGGAGTGACAGGCACTCTTACGGCCGTGGCCGCGCGGGTGGTCACGGTACCCACCGAGGTCCCCCTGGCCGCGGCCGGGGTGCAGCGCGCCGCGTGGCTGCTGCTCGCGTTCCCCCTGGCCGGCGCGGTCGTGCTGCTGCTCGGCGGGCGGCGCACGAACCGGTGGGGCCACGTGGTCGGCGTCGCCATGCCGCTCGCCGCCTTCGTCTACGGCGTGATCGCCTTCGTCGCGATGCTCGGCTACCCGGCCGGCCAGCGCAGCAGGGAACTCACCCTGTTCACCTGGATCCATGTGGCCCGCTTCGACGTGCCCGTCGGCCTGCGGCTCGACCAGCTGTCCATCTGCTTCGTCCTGCTGATCACCGGGGTTGGATCGCTGATCCACATCTTCGCGGTCGGCTACATGTCGCACGACCCGGAGCGGCGCCGCTTCTTCGGCTACATGAACCTGTTCGTGGCCTCGATGCTGCTGCTGGTGCTGGCCGACAACTACCTGCTCCTCTACGTCGGGTGGGAGGGCGTCGGCCTGACCTCCTACCTGCTCATCGGCTTCTGGCAGTACAAGCCCGAAGCCGCGACCGCGGCCAAGAAGGCGTTCGTCGCGAACCGGGTCGGCGACCTCGGCATGTCGATCGCGATCATGCTGATATTCGCGGCCTTCGGCTCGGTCACGTTCACCGGCGTCTTCGGCCAGGTCGGTCACGCGGGCCAGGGCGTGACCACCGCGCTCGGGCTGCTGCTGCTGCTCGGGGCGTGTGGCAAGTCGGCCCAGCTGCCGCTGCAGTCCTGGCTGCTGGACGCGATGGAGGGCCCGACCCCCGTCTCGGCTCTGATTCACGCCGCTACGATGGTCACGGCCGGTGTGTACCTGATCGTCCGGTCTGGTCCCATCTTCGACGAGAACGAGCGCCTGGCCGCGCTGCGC
>DATINY010000237.1:0-10267 GCA_035473755.1 Streptosporangiaceae bacterium | reverse complement strand
GCCTCGCTCAAGAAGCAGCTGGGGTCGCAGAAGGACAACCTGAATAAGCTCATCAACAAGCAGCAGAGCCTGCTCAACACCCTGACCGCACAGCAGCAGGCCGACCTGATCGGCGGCGGCGCCCTCGTCGGGGGGACCAACACCGTCCCCACCAACACCCAGGCCGGGAAGGCGGTCGCGTTCGCCTTTGCGCAGCTCGGCTGCCCGTACGTCTTTGGCGGCACCGGGCCGTGCGGGGCCGGGTTCGACTGCTCCGGGCTGATGATGCAGGCGTGGGCCGCGGCCGGGATCGCGATCCCGCGCACCAGCGAGGCGCAGGCCGGCCTGACCTCGGTGTCGCTCTCCGCGCTCCAGCCCGGTGACATCCTGGAGTTCGCCGGTGACAGCCACGTGGGCATGTACGTGGGCCACGGGATGCTCATCGATGCGCCTCAACCTGGCCTGAACGTGGAAGAGGTCAGCATGTCGAATTCCTGGTACGCGGCGAACCTGGACTCCGCGGTCCGCCCGTGACCGCCGGCCGCTGATCGCGGTCGGCGCTGCCCGGCGGACGGCGGCGGGACCACCAGGGCGTGTCCCGTCGGTCTTGGCCGTTGCGAGCGGCCGTCCGGAGGGACGGACCGCAAGCCCCACGCCGCGGGGCGCCCTCCGGTGGAGGCGCAACAGGCTGAAGATCTACCGGACACGCCCTACAATCGCTCCCGTTACTGTCGCCGGGCCGGGCATCCGGGGTATGCCCGCGATGCGGGGAGCGCGATGCCGAAGGTCCTGATCGTGACCAACGACTTCCCGCCACGGGCGGGCGGGATCCAGTCCTTCGTGCATGCGCTGGCGGTCCGGCTGCCGGAAGACAGCGTCGCTGTCTACGCACCCGCCTGGGAGGGCGCGGCCGGCTTCGACGCGGCCCAGCCGTTCCCGGTCGAGCGCCACCCGACGTCCCTGATGCTGCCCGTGCCGTCGGTGGCGCGCCGGGCGGCCCGGCTGCTCGAGCGCCACGGCTGCGACACGGTGCTGTTCGGCGCGGCCGCGCCGCTCGGCCTGCTCGCGCCCTCGCTGCGGCGGGCCGGTGCGCGGCGGCTGGTCGCCATCACCCATGGGCACGAGGCGGGCTGGGCGGTGCTGCCCGGCGCACGCAGCCTGCTCCGCCGTATCGGTGATTCCGTGGATACGGTCACCTACCTCGGCGAATACACCCGGGTGCGGCTCGCCCGGGCGCTGTCCCCGGCGGCGGCGGCGCGGATGACCCGGCTCGCGCCCGGGGTCGACTCCGATGCCTTCCGGCCGGGCGCCGGGGGTGCTGCCGTCCGGGAACGGCTGGAGCTGGCCGGCCGGCCGGTGGTGGTCTGCGTGTCACGCCTGGTGCCGCGCAAGGGACAGGACACGCTGATCCGGGCCTGGCCGCAGGTCCGGGCGGCGGTGCCGGCCGCCGCGCTGCTGCTGGTCGGCGGCGGTCCGTACGCCGGCCGGCTGCAGCGGCTGGCGGGCCGGCTCGGGGTGACCGGCTCGGTCATTTTCACCGGGCCGGTGCCCTGGCCGGAGCTGCCTTCCTACTACGACGCGGGGGACGTGTTCGCGATGCCCTGCCGCACCCGCCGGCACGGCCTGGACGTGGAGGGCCTCGGCATCGTCTACCTGGAGGCGTCCGCGACCGGTCTGCCCGTGATCGGCGGCGACTCCGGCAACGCGCCCGACGCCATCCGGGACGGTGAGACCGGCTACGTGGTCCCGGGGCGCAGCCCCGCGGATGTCGCTGACCGGCTGGTGTCCCTGCTCACCGACCCGGCCGGCGCCCGGGCCATGGGGGAGAAGGGCCTGGCCTGCGTGGACCAGGAATGGCGGTGGGACCTGGTCGCGCGGCGGCTGCAAGAGATCCTGGGCGGCTGAGCGGTTCCCGGCGCGGGCTGGGCGGCGTCCCGGTACCGGCTGAGCGGCGTCCCTACGCTGGCTGGGCGGCGTCCCGGCGCCAGCGCGGCTGGTCAGGAGTAGAGCGCGTCGATCTGATCCGCGAAGTCCTTCGTGACTATGTTGCGGCGCAGCTTGAGCGATGGCGTCAGGTACCCGGCCTGCTCGGTGAAGTCGGTGTCGAGCACCCGGAACCGTCTGATGGACTCGGCGCGGGATACCGCCTTGTTGGCGTCGTCCACCGCCGCCTGGAGCTCGGCGATCAGATCCGGGTCGTCGGCCAGGTGGCTCATGCTGGTATCCGCCGGGCGGTTCCGGCGGGCCAGCCAGGTGCGGACGGCCTCCGGATCCAGGGTGATCAGGCAGGCCACGTACGGCCGGCCGTCCCCCACCACCAGACACTGGCTGACCAGCGGGTGGGCGCGGATCCGGTCCTCAAGCACGGCGGGCGCGACGTTCTTGCCACCCGCGGTCACGATCAGCTCCTTCTTCCGGCCGGTCACCCGTAGGTAGCCCTCGTCGTCGAGCTCGCCGATGTCGCCGGTGCGCAGCCAGCCATCGTGGGTCAGCGCCTCGGCCGTCGCGGCGTCGTTGTGCCAGTAGCCGACGAAGCGGTTGAGCCCGGTGAGAAGGATCTCGCCATCCTCGTCGATCCGCACGGACACGCCGGGCAGCGGCTGGCCGACGGTGCCGATCTTGTTGCGGCCGGGCCGGTTCACCGTGGCGGCGGCGGTGGTCTCGGTGAGCCCGTACCCCTCGATGATGGTGATCCCCGCACCGCGGAAGAAATGGCCGAGCCGTTCCCCGAGGGGAGCGCCGCCGGACACCGAGTAGCGCACCCGGCCGCCGACCGCGGCACGGAGCTTGCGGTAGACCAGGCGGTCGAAGACGGCATGCTGGAGCTGCAGGAGGGGGCCGGGCCCGCTGGCCCCGCCGGGCGAGGGCGCATCGCCGGTGCCGAGCGCGCGGCTCCAGGCGGTAGCCGTCCTGGCCGCCGCGTGGAAGATCGCGCCCCTGACCCCGCTTTCCGACGCCTGCTGCTCCGCGCCGTTGTAGACCTTCTCGAACACCCGGGGGACGGCGAGCAGGAACGTGGGCTGGAACGTGGCCAGGTCCGGCAGCAGCGTCCCCGGGTCGGGGATGTGGCCGAGCACGGCACCCGCCTCTATGGCGCCTACCTCGATGAGGCGCGCGAACGAATGCGCGAGGGGAAGGAAGAGCAGGGTCGACGCGCCGGGTGCGTCGAAGATCACCGCCAGGGGCCCGCGGACGGCGTTACGCGCGTTGGCCACCAGGTTGCCGTGGGTGATCTCGCACCCCTTCGGCCGGCCGGTGGTGCCCGAGGTGTAGATGATCGTGGCGAAGTCCCCGGACCCGGCCGACATCCGGCGCTGGGCGAGGTCGGCCTCGCTGACCCCGGCGCCCTCGGCCACCAGCGCGTCGAGCGACGGGGCGGCCGCCTCGCCGGCCTCGATCAGCCACGTCCGCCGCACACCGGGCAGCCGGCGCAGCACCTCGCCGATGGCCTGCAGGCGGGCCGGGGTCTCGACCACGATCGCCTGCGCGCCCGAGTCGGTCAGTATCCATTCCACCTGCTCGGCAGAGGAGGTTTCGTACACCGGGACCGTGACCGCGCCCGCGGCCCAGAGCGCGTAGTCGACCACGGTCCACTCGTAGCGGGTGCGTGACAGGAGGGCGACCCGGTCACCCTCGCCGATCCCGGCCGCCATGAAGCCCTTGGCGAGCGCGGCGACCTCATCGCGGAACTGGCGCGCCGTGATGTCCAGCCACGCCGATTCCTGGCCGCCTGGCCTGGCCCCAGGCGGCGCCAGGCTGGCCTTGCGCCGCAGGACAACCAGTCCCGGGTCGTGCTCCGCCCGCTCGAAGACGGTGTCGGTCAGGCGCGCGGAAGCGGGCACGTCCACGACCACCGGGGTGCTGTACTCGCGCATTGCGCCTCCTTGCACCGGGCCACCTGGCCGGCCGAGCCGCGCGCGATCGGGCACGGGCCTGCCACTTGGTAGCTTATGCGGGAGCGACCATGGCTGCCGTGTGCCGGTTCCCGGCCGCCTTAGGGTGACGGCATGCGGGTTCATGTGGTCAGCGATGTGCACGGGGCGGCGGGCCCGCTGCGTGGCGCGGCGGAGGGCGCGGACGCGCTGCTGTGCCTGGGTGACCTGCTGCTGTTCGTGGACTACGCCGACCACGGGCGGGGGATCTTCGCCGAGCTGTTCGGCGCTGAGGCAGCCCGGCGGTTCGTCGCACTGCGGACAGCGAAACAGTTCGACGAGGCGCGGGCCATGTCCGCCGGGCTCTGGCAGCGGCTCGGCGGCGACCCGGCCCAGCACATCCGCGATGCCGCTTCCCGCCAGTACGCGGAACTGTTCGCGGCGCTGCCCGAGCCCGCCTACCTGACCTACGGCAACGTCGACATCCCCCACATGTGGGGCGAGCACCTGCGCCCCGGGCACCGCGTGCTGGACGGAGAGCGGGTGGAGCTCGGGGGCTGGACGTTCGGGTTCGTTGGCGGCGGGCTGCGCTCGCCATACCGGACGCCGAACGAGATCGGCGACGACGAGTACGCGGCCAAGGTGGCGGCGGTGGGGGCGGTCGACGTGCTGTGCGCCCACATCCCCCCGGCCGTTCCCCAACTGCTGTACGACACGGTCGCCCGGAGGGTGGAGCGGGGCAGCGAGGCCCTGCTCGGTCACATCAGGCGGACCCAGCCCCGCTATGTGCTGTTCGGCCACGTGCACCAGCCGCTGGCCCGCCGGGTCCGGATCGGGCGCACCGAATGCCTGAACGTGGGCCACTTCCGCGCCACCGGAGCGCCCTATGTGCTCGATCTGTAGCGGTACGCTCCGAGCATGGCCGACAGGACGACAGCCAACATCACCGTCGCCGCGCCCCGGACGGACGTCATGGCGGTGATCGCGGACTTCGCGGCCTACCCGGAATGGGCCTCGGGCGTGCGGTCGGCCGACGTCGTCGGCCGTGACGGCGGCGGCCGGGCCAGCCAGGTGCGGTTCGCGTTGGACGCCGGGGTGATCAAGGACAGCTACGTGCTCGCCTACGACTGGGACGGTGACGACGGGGTGCGGTGGGATCTGGCCGAGCCCGGATCGGTCATCACCGCTCTGTCCGGCGGATACCTCCTGGCTGATGCCGATGAAGGCACGAAAGTGACCTATGATCTCGCGGTGGATGTCCGGATCCCAATGCCGGGAATGCTGAAGCGCCGGGCGGAGAAGACGATCATCGAGACCGCGCTGAAAGGGCTCAGGGATCGGGCCGAAGCCGGGAGAGGAGACGGGACGTGACACAGGAGCCCAGCCGGTCCGGCCAGGACCCGATCGGCGATTTCCAGCGGTGGATCGTCCGCTCGGGGGCGCGCAGCGTGAGCCGTGAGGTCAGCGACCAGATCCGCTCCGCGCTGGGCGTCGGCGGTGGGCCCGCCGACGTGTGGGCGAAGGCCACCGTCCCGCCAGCCGACGAGGCCCCCGAGTGTGCGTGGTGCCCCGTCTGCCGGGCGGCGCGGGTGCTCCGGGAATCGGGGCCCGGGGTGAGCTCGCAGATGTCGGCGGCGGGCGAGGCGATGGGGGTGCTCGCCCGCGACGCGATATCGGTCTTCGAGTCGGCCCTGGCCGCGACCGGCCGGGCGGCCCGGACGGGCGCCGGGCAGGGACAGGCGCCATCCAGCTCGGTCTGGGAAGATGTGACCACGGCGGACCCGGGCGTGGCGGACCCGGGCGTGGCGGACTCGGCCGCGGCGGACCCAGAGCCGGCGCCGGGCCCGTCAGAGGCGCCCGAATCGGCGGGACCCGCGGAAGAGCCGCCTCATGAGCCAGACGATCGGGGTTGATGTCGGGGGGACCAAGGTCGCGGCCGGGGTGGTCGATGAGCACGGGACGATAGTCGAGAAACTGCGCCGGGCCACCCCCTCATCCAGCCCGGCCCGCACCGAGCAGGTGATCGCCGGGGCGGTCACCGAGCTGCTGAGCCGTCACCGGGTCCAGGCCGTTGGCCTGGGAGCGGCCGGGTTCATCGACGAGCAGCGGGCCAGCGTGCGGTTCGCGCCGAACCTGGCGTGGCGCGAGGAGCCGCTGCGGTTGCGGGTGGAGGACCTCATCGGGCTGCCGGTGGTGGTGGAGAACGACGCGAACGCCAGCGCGTGGGCGGAGGTGCGGTTCGGCGTGGCGCGCGGCCATGCGCATGTCGTCTTCGTCGGGGTCGGGACCGGTATCGGGGCCGGCATCGTGCTGGATGGCAGGCTCTACCGCGGCCAGTGGGGGATGGCCGGTGAACCGGGGCATTACCGTGTGGTGCCCGACGGCCGGCTGTGCGGGTGCGGCAACCGGGGCTGCTGGGAGCAGTACGCGAGCGGCAGCGCCCTGGTGGCCGAGGCGCGAGAATTCGCCCAGCGCTCGCCCGGGGCCGCGGTGCGGCTGCTTCAGCTCGCCGGGGGGAGCCCGGACGGGATCACCGGCTCGCAGGTCACGCAGGCCGCGCGGGAGGGCGACCCGGTGGCGGCTCGCTGCTTCGCGACGGTGGGCGGCTGGCTGGGCCAGGGCCTGGCCGACCTGGCGGCCATCCTCGACCCGGGCTGCTTCGTCATCGGCGGCGGCGTGTCCGACGCCGGGGAGCTGCTGCTCGGCCCGGCCCGCGCGGCCTTCGAGAAGGCGCTGCCCGGTGGCTCGCACCGCCACCAGGCGCAGATCGAGCTCGCCCAGCTCGGGGCCGACGCGGGAATCGTGGGTGCCGCCGACCTCGCGCGGGGCGCCGTCGCGGCACCTGACGGACGGCCCGAGCGGGCAGGACGGGACTGACGGGCCGGACCGGACTGACGGGCCCTCTTACACCACGGCCCCGCTGTCGGGGCCGGAATCACCCGGTGGCCGGTCACCCATCCGGATGACGAGGGTCGCGAACCCACCCACGAAGGCGCCTACCGCGCAGAACGCTATCCAGCTCGGCACCACCCAGCCCAGCAGGACGGCCAGCAGCAGATACCCGGGCCCGCCGAACAGCGCCGCCCAGGCCCCTTTGCTCACCGGGTCCAGCCGGGGCAGCGGCGGCGGGACCGGCGGGACGTAGTGCTCGTCGTCACCGGCGGGCGGGAGCGGCGCCGGGGCCGCCGGCCGGACGATGCGGCTCTGGGGCGGGGCGGGAATCACGCCCGGGACGGGATCCCATCCCCGCGGGGGCGGCTGGGCCGCGCCCGGGTCTTCTCCGTCGGCGCGCGGCCCGGCCTGCCCGCCGGTGCCGCCCTCGCCGCTAGTCCCGGCCCTGCGGCCAGTCCCGGCTTCGCCGTCAGTGCCGGCCCCGCGGCCAGTCCCGGCTTCGCCGTCAGTCCCGGCTTCGCCGTCAGTCCCGGTCTCACGGCCAGTCCCGGCTTCGCCGTCAGTCCCGGCCTCGCGGCCAGTCCCGAGATCACCGGGACGGGGGGTGCCTGGGGCAGCGGATGCGCCACCTGCATCCGTTGTGTCCATTGAGGTGTCCGTCGAGCCTGGAGCACCGGCCGGGCCCGGCGCACCGGGCGGTGCCTGCTGGGCGGTGGACAGTTCCTCCCGGACCGGCCAGGGCACTGCGCCGTCGGCGGCCACCGGGGTGCTGTACTGGGCGACCAGGTCGCGCCAGGTGGCCTCCTCGTCGCGGGCCTCACCTGCCATCGCTTCCGTCTACCCCCTCACTCCCGCCCGGCGCGGCTGTGGGCGCGGACGAATTCCAGGCTGCCCGCGAAGATTTCGTCCGCATCATTGTCCAGCGTCGCCACGTGGTAGCTATTCCCGAGCTCGCGGACCGTCAGCTGCCCGGCTGGCAGCGTCTCCCCCAGGATCCGCACGCTGGCCGGGCCGACCACGTGGTCGGCGGTGCTGCGGTACACCAGCACGGGCTGGCTCACGTCGCCAAGCCGCTGCCTGGTGAGCTTCCACAGCGCCGCCAGGGAGGCGGCGGCCCGGCCCGGTATCCGGTCGTAGGCGAGTTCGCGGGCGCCGTCCTTCTTGATGTCGCTCCCGATCCCCTTGACCGACGGTACGACGCGCCCGAACACGGGCGCCAGCCTGGCCAGGACGTTGTCAGCGGTCAGCGAGGGGTTGACGAGTACCAGCCCGGCCACCCCGGCCCCACGCAGCTCAGCCAGCCGCAGCGCGAGGGTGGCGCCCATCGACAGACCCATGACGAAGATTTCGCCCGTTTGCCCGCGCAGTTCCTCATAGGCGCGGTCGATCTCGGCGTACCAGTCCTCCCAGCGGGTGCCGGCCATCTCCTGCCACGTGGTGCCGTGTCCGGGCAGCCGGGGCAGCGATACGGTCAGGCCCGCTGCCGCGAGGCAATCGGCCCAGGGCCGCAGCGACGAGGGATTACCGGTGAACCCGTGGCAGAGCAGGACCCCGGTGCTGCCGCCGGAGTGGAAGAAGGGCTCCGCGCCCGGCATCACAGGCATGCCCGACCCTCCTCTCGCGTGCACGCGCACGCCTGCTGGAATCGTCGCACGCCGGCCGGTGGGCGCGCACCCTCCCCACCGACCTTGGCCGGTCGCGGATCAGTCCGGCTCTGGGGGCATCACTTCCCGCCGATCACGTGGGACGATGTGAGCGTGTTCTACTGGGTGGTGAAGGCCATACTCTGGCCGATTCTCGCGCTCGTGTTCCGGCCGTGGGCGGAAGGGACCGAGAACGTGCCCCGCGAGGGGCCGGCCATCCTGGCCAGCAACCACCTGTCGTTCGCGGACCACTTCTTCGCGCCGCTGCCGCTTCCGCGGAAGGTGACCTTCCTCGCCAAGGCCGAATACTTCACCGGCCGGGGGCTGAAAGGCCTGGTCAGCAAGGCGTTCTTCCGCGGGGTCGGGCAGATTCCGGTCGACCGGGCCGGGGGAGAGGCCAGCGAGCGGGCCCTGGCGACCGGCCTGCGGGTGCTGGCCGGGGGAAGCCTGCTCGGCATCTACCCGGAGGGCACCCGGACCCCGGACGGGCGGCTCTACCGGGGCAAGACCGGGGTGGCCCGGCTCGCGCTGGAGTCCGGCGCACCGGTGATACCGACCGCCATGATGGGGACGTTCGAGCTCATGCCCCCCGGCAGGCTGTGGCCGCGGCTGCGGATCCGGCCCGGCGTCCGGTTCGGCAAGCCGCTTGATTTCTCCCGTTATGCCGGCCTGGAGTCGGACCGCCTGGTGCTGCGGGCGATCACCGACGAGATCATGTACGCGCTGATGGAGCTGTCGGGCCAGGAGTACGTGGACGAGTACGCGCAGCAGGCCAAGAACCGGCTGCGGTCCGGCCGGCGGCTCCCGCCGTCCCCCCGGCGGGGCGGGCCGGCACCAGCGCCCGCGCCCCGGCGGGCGGGACCGGCACCGGCGGCGGCGGCGGTCCCGGAGGACGGGCGCCCCGCCGCGGCCGAGCGACCGGTGGCCTTGGGCCCGGGCCCGGACGGCGCCTAGCGACCGGCACGCCGCCAGCGCCCGGCCGCCCGCCGCGGCACCGCTGCCGGGCGGCCGCGGTCAAGCCGGCTGGCCGATGCTCCCGTACACCTCGTAACGCTGGCCGGGGCGGGCCGGCCGGGAGCGGCTCGACGCCGCGCGGGTGACCCACAACGCCGTCATCCGGGACCGGTTCACCGCCCGGCTGGCCGGTCCCCAGCTGCAGCAGCTCAGCAGCGCGTGGGACGCGATTCTCCGCTGAGGGCCGGCCGGGCGGCCGGCCTGGGCCCGCGATCCGGCCGTCCGGGTTAACGGGCCCAGCCCTTGGACCGCTCGACGGCCCGGCACCACCGGGCGTGGCCGGCCTCGTCGCGCGCCCCGGGCTCGAACCGGCGATCCAGCCGCCAGGTGGCGGCGATCTCGTCCAGCGACGACCACACCCCGGTGCCCAGCCCGGCCAGGAACGCGGCGCCCAGGGCGGTCGTCTCGCCGACCTCCGGCCGCTCGACCGGCACCTGGAGCTGGTCGGCCTGCATCTGCATGAGCAGGCCGTTCGCGGCCCCGCCGCCGTCCACGCGCAGCACCGGAGCGTGCCCGCCGGGCAGCGCGGCCATCGCGTCGTACACGTCCCTCACTTCGAACGCGATCGCCTCCAGCGTGGCCCGCGCCAGGTGCGCCCGGGTGGTCCCGCGGGTGATGCCGAACACCGTTCCCCGCGCGTCGGGATCCCAGTGCGGCGCGCCGAGCCCGGTCAGGGCGGGCACGAACACCACCCCGCCGGAATCGGGCACGCTGGCCGCCAGGTACTCGCTCTGCGCCGCGTCGTCGATCAGGCCGAGCCCGTCGCGCAGCCACTGCACCGCCGCCCCGGTCACGAAGACGGACCCCTCCGCCGCGTAGGTCAGTGCGCCGGAGCCGTCCATCCACGCCACCGTGGACACCAGGCCG
>DATINY010000236.1:0-11787 GCA_035473755.1 Streptosporangiaceae bacterium | reverse complement strand
CGTAGCCGCGGGCGAGGCGCTATGCCGGCTGAAAGACTGAAAGACTGACGGCATGACCAGGCTGCCGGGCGACCCGGGGCCGATCGGCTGGCTGCGGTTCGCCGCCGGGTTCCGCCTTCCGCCCGCGAACGTGCACTGGGTTCGGCATGAGCTGACCGACGCGGGCTGGCGCTGGCGCACGGTGCTGCGGCACCTGGTGATCATCGTCCCGGTCTGCGTCATCCTCGTGGTGCTGCTGGAGATCTTCCTGCCCACCCCGGCGTGGGTCAGCGTGATGATGGTGGCCCTGATCCTGACCGGCAGCTTGTTTAGCGTCTTCTTCTACGCCGACGACCTCCGGGCGAACCGTCTGCGCCAGCACGGCCTGCCCGTGCCCACCGACCGCGACCTGGGCCGGCCCGCTCACTGAGCGGGTTCGCCGAACGGGGCCCGCGGGCGCGCGGGCATCATGAGCCTGCGCGCCGCCTCGGTCAGGCTGCCGGACAGCGACGGATACACCGAGAAGGTGTGCGCCAGCTGGTCCACCGTCAGCAGCTGCTCCACCGCGATCGACACGGCCAGGATCAGCTCGCTGGCACGGGGCGCCACCACCACGCCGCCGAGGATCCTGCCGCTGCGGGGGCTCGCGAACAGCTTCACGAACCCGTCCCGGAAGCCCTGCATCTTCGCCCGTGGGTTCGTCGCCAGCGGGAGCATGACCGCCTCCGCCTTCACCTGGCCGGACTCGATCATCGTCTCGTCCACGCCAACGGTGGCGATCTCCGGCTCGGTGAAGATGGTCGCCGCGACGTGGTCGAGCCGCAGCGGCTGGACCGCCTCACCTAGCGCGTGCCACATCGCGATGCGGCCCTGCATCGCCGCGACCGAGGCGAGCATCTGCACCCCGGTGCAGTCGCCGGCCGCGTACACGCCCGGCGCGGAGGTCCGTGACACCCGGTCCACCTCGATGAACCCGCGGTCGTTGAGCGTCACGCCGGCCCGGGCCAGGCCGATGCCGCCGACGGCCGGCACGACCCCCACGGTCAGTAGGCAGTGCGTCCCGCGCACCGCCCGCCCGTCGGTGAGCGTGACCAGCACGCCACCGCCCTCACGGCGGACCGCGGCCGCCCGCGACCGGCTCAGCACGGTCATCCCGCGCCGCTTGAACACGTCCTCCACCACCATCGCGGCGTCGGCGTCCTCCTGCGGCAGCACCCGCCCACGGGAGGAGATCAGCGTGACCTGCGAGCCGAGCGCCTGGTACGCGCTCGCGAACTCGGCGCCGGTCACGCCCGAGCCCACCACGATCAGCTCGGCCGGCAGCTCATCGAGGTCGTACAGCTGCCGCCAGGTCAGGATCCGCTTGCCGTCCGGCTTGGCACTCGCCATGACCCGCGGCAGCCCGCCGGTGGCGATCAGCACCACGTCAGCGACGATCTCCCGGTCACCGACCACGACGGCGTGGGCCCCCGCCAGCCGGGCCGGGCGGGTCCGCCGGGTCAGCCGTCCCCGCCCCATGATGACCTCGACCCCCTCGGCCGCCAGCCGGGCCCCCACGTCCGCCGATTGCGCCTGGGCCAGGTCCTTCACCCGCCGGTAGAGCCGGGGCGCGTCGATCCAGTCCCGCTCGCCCGGCCCTCCCAGCCAGATCCCGGCCCCGCCATCGGCCCTCGCGCCACCGTTCCCGGCGCCGTCCGCCCCCGGGATCTCGATGCCGAGGCTGGCCGAGCCGCGCAGCAGGACCATCGTCTCCGAGGTCGCGATGAGCGTCTTCGACGGCACGCAGTCGGTCAGCACGCAGGCGCCGCCGAGCCCGTCCGAGTCCACCACGGTCACCCGCGCGCCGAGCTGGGCGGCCACCAGGGCGGCCTCATATCCGCCCGGGCCGCCACCGAGGATCACCACGCTCGCTTGCGGCTTGCTCACGATGCCTCATTCTGTCGCATGCAGTTCGGTGTGATCAGCACCGGGTGATCCACGCCGACCGCCCTACGGGGGCGTGGCTGGACTCGTACTCTTGTCATCCGTGGAGTTGTACGCGGCGTATGGCAGCAACATGGACCCGGCACAGATGGGCGAGCGATGCCCGCACTCCCCGCAGCGCGGCACCGGCTGGCTGGAGGGCTGGCGCCTCACGTTCGGCGGCGAGGACATGAGCTGGGAAGGCGCGCACGCCACGGTGGTGGAGGACGCGGGGCAGCGGGTGTTCGTGGTGCTCTACGACGTCCCGGACACCGATGAGCGGGTGCTGGACCGCTGGGACGGGGCGACCCTCGATTACTACCGCAAGCTGCGGGTACGGGTGGAGACGCTCGACGGCGACGTGCTCGCCTGGCTCTACGTGCTCAACGCCTACGAGGGCGGGCTGCCGTCGGCGCGCAACCTCGGCCTGCTGGCCGACGCGGCGGAAAAGGCCGGGGCACCGGCCGACTACGTCGCCGAGATCCGGGCCCGGCCCTGCGCCTCCACCGGCTGACCGTGCCAGCACTGAAGTCGAGCCCGGATGGGCTCAGGCGAGCACGACCACGATGAGCGCCAGCAGCGGCACGGCCATCGCCGCGATGGCGGCCCACGCCCAGCGCGCTTCCGGCGGCCCGCCCGCGGCGCCCGCCCCGTGCTCCCGGCTCACCCGCTCGTCCAGCTGGCGCGCGGTGACCTCGGCGAGGCTGCGGCGCAGGGCCTCCTGGGCCTCGGCCGGGTAGCGGCCGTAACCGGGCGCGCTCCCCAGCCGCCGGGCCTGCCGCCGGGACCGGTACTCCGCGGCCCGGGCCGCCCGCGGCGAGGACTGTATGGCCCAGCTGTTGATGATCTTGCCCTGGCCGGCGCCCGGCGCCGCCGCGCAGTGCACCCGGACCGCGTGGACCGCGTCCACCTTCTCCACCGTCCCCCAGGGCACCCGGTGGTCCCGCAGCGGGTTCTCGATCGTGATCCCCCCGGCGTCGGCGACGATGCGCGGGCGGAACGCGCACCCGTACACCAGCCCGGTGATGGCGACCACCAGCACGGCCATGATGACGGCGGAGTGGCCGCTGCCCTGCACGATCAGGTCGACCAGGGTGACGGCGGCGAACACGGCCCACAGCCACCACAGGATGAGGGAGCCGGTGCTCCGGAACACCTCCCGGTCACCGGCCGGGTCCTGCTGCGACGACACCGCCGGGCACTCCACTCGTCATCGGGTGCCGGCCGTGCGGGCACCCCAGGTCACTGTAAACCCGGGCGCGGGGTGCGGCGTCAGGCGCGGGCCCGCGGCCCTCAGACGCCGGCCACGTCGGGCAGGCGCTCGGACGCGGCCGCCTCCCCGGCCCGCAGCGCCGCGAGCGCGGTCGCCGCCATCAGCCGCACCCCCACCCCGATCGCCCGCTCGTCCACGTCGAACGTGGCCTGGTGCAGGTCGCGATGGCCGCCCGGGCCGGGGGTCTTGGTGCCAAGCCGGACCAGGCTGCCCGGGATCGACTCCAGGTACCAGGCGAAATCCTCGGCCCCCAGGCTCTGGGGTGCCTGGGCGACCGCTTCCGGCCCGAGCACCTGCGTGGCGGCGGCCTCGACGATGGCGGTGCTGACCGCCTCGTTGACGGCCGGCGGGACGCCGCGGATGTACTCCACTTCGGGGATCACCTCGTAGGCGCTGGCGACCGACTTGACCAGTTCGTCCAGCAGCCCGGGCGCGCCGTGCCAGGCCTGCTCGTCCAGGCAGCGCACGGTGCCGGCGGCGTGGCCCTCCTCCGGGATGGCGTTATGGGCCATCCCGGCGCTGACCTCGCCCCAGACGAGGCTGAGGCTGGAGCGGGGGTCCACCCGTCGCGACAGCGCGGCGGGCAGCTCGGTCACGATCTTGCCCAGCGCGTACACCAGGTCAGTGGTCAGATGCGGCCGCGCGGTGTGCCCGCCGAGCCCGCTGACCTTCACCTTGATCTTGTCGCAGGCGCCGGTGATCGGGCCGATCCTCGTCCCCACTTTTCCCACCTCGAGTGAGGGGTCGCAGTGCAGGGCGAAGATCCGCTCCACCGACGCGATGCTGCCCGCGGCCATCACGTCCAGGGCCCCGCCGGGAACCTCCTCGGCGGGCTGGAAGATGAGCCGGACCCGTCCCGGCAGGCCCCGGGCCGCGGCCCACCCCGCCAGGAACAGCCCCGTGCCGAGCAGGACGGTGGTGTGCACGTCGTGCCCGCAGGCGTGGCAGGCGTTCGGGACGGTGGACCGGTACGGCACATCCTTCTCGTCGGCCATGGGCAGCGCGTCCAGGTCGGCCCGCAGCGCCACCAGCGGGCCGTCCGCCGGCCCATCGCCGACGTCCACGACCAGCCCGGTGCCCTTGGGGAGCGTGAGCGGGCGCAGCCCCGCCGCCACCAACCGCTCCAGGAGCCGCCTTGTCGTCCGGTACTCCCGGTAGCCGGTCTCCGGGTGGGCATGCAGATCCCGGCGGAAAGCGATCAGCTCCGCTTCCCGGGCGGCCATGAACTCGGCGAGTTCCTCCTGCAGGTCAAGCTCCATCATGCGGTGCCTCCACAGACACTCGACCTTCCACAGCGAACCGGCTGCTGGCCGTGCGGCCAGCGGCAAACTTCCCCCACCGGGCCGGGTAACCGCGCCGCCGGGCGTTGGCCCGGCCAGCGGCGGGAACGGCGCCGGGCGGCTCAGGCGGCACCGCGGGTTGATGCGACCGGTTCCTCGGGGGCAGAAGAACCAGCGGTGAGAGCGATCAGGGCGGACGCCGCCATCAGCCGCACACCGACGCCGATCGCCCGCTCGTCGACGTCGAAGTTGGGCTGATGGATGTCCAGGTCCGTCGGTGTCTCCGGGCCCCGGATCCCCAGCCGGGCCAGGGCCCCTGGGATCGACTCCAGGTACCAGGCCACGTCCTCGCCGCCCAGGCTCTGTGGCGCCTGGGCTACCGCTTCCGGCCCGATCGCCAGTTCGGCGGCCTCGCCGAGGATGCGCACGCTCTCGCCGTCGTTGACGGCCGGCGGGACGCCGCGCACGTAATCCAGTTCCGCGATCACCCCGTAGGCGCTGGCGACCGAGCTCACCAGCCCCTTCAGCAGGTCGGGCGCCTGGTGCCAGGCTTCCTCGTCCAGACAGCGCACGGTGCCGGCGGCAAAGCCCTCCTCCGGGATGGCGTTGGCTGCCAGCCCGGCGCTGATCCGGCCCCAGACGAGGCTGAGGCTGGAGCGGGGGTCCACCCGGCGCGACAGCGCGGCGGGCAGCTCGGTCACGATCTTGCCCAGCGCATACACCAGGTCAGCGGTCAGATGCGGCCGCGCGGTGTGCCCGCCCGGCCCGCTGACCCTCACCTTGATCTTGTCGCAGGCGCCGGTGATCGGGCCGGTCCGCAGCCCGATCTGGCCGATCTCGAACCGGGGGTCGCAGTGCAGGGCGAAGATCCGGTCGACGCCGGTGATGGCGCCCTCACCCATCGCCGTCAGCGCGCCCTCGACCACTTCCTCGGCGGGCTGGAAAAGCAGCCTCACCCGGCCGGGCAGCAGCCCCCGGTCCGCGCGGCCGGCCAGGAACAGGCCCGCGCCGACCAGCAGCGCGGTGTGCACGTCATGCCCGCAGGCATGGCTGACGTTCGGGACGGTGGACCGGTACGCCACGTGCTTCTCATCGGGGATGGCCAGGGCGTCCAGGTCGGCCCGCAGCGCCACCAGCGGGCCGCTGCCGGTCCCGACGTCGGCCCACAGGCCGGTGCCGGCAGACATGATGCGGGGCCGCAGGCCCGCGGCCATCAGGCGCTGCGCGACCTTGGCCGTGGTGCGCCGCTCGGCGTGCGCGATCTCCGGATGGGCGTGCAGGTCCCGCCGGAATTCGATCAGTTCCTGCGCATGGCCGGCGAGGAACTCGTCGAGGTCCACCGGCAGGTCAGGCGCGGGCATGCGCCGCCTCCCGCGGGCATGCGGGCGGAACCGCGGTGAGCCGGGCGCTGCAGGCCCCGGCGCGGGCCACCATGTCCATGCACTCCTCGAACTCAGTTCAGCTCGCCTGCGGATGCGGTTGCCCGTTGACCCGCAAGTGCCCCCGTCGATGACCGCCCTGCTCGAAGCGAGCCCCGTGCCGTGCCCACCCCCACATCGGGGCTCAGCGCGGATCAGCGCCTGGAAATTGCGGCAGATACGCTGCGCGGGCACGGCGATTAGACGAATCGACCGCTCCCGTCACGGAGTTACCCTTGGCATGCACACACTCAGGCGTGCCTGCAGCGGGGACGCCGCGGCGTCTGTCGACGATTTCAGCATTGCGCTGAATGGCCGCCATCTTTGCGTCCCCGCAACTGCCGGGACGCGTTCCGGCGCAGGTCTGTATCGTATCGCGCCCGGTAGATGATCCGCTGGAGTTGCGCAATTGTCGCGGAGGGGGCAAATCCGGGACACCACGTCCCGCATCCTGCCCAACTGGCGCAGGTCAGGTGATTTCGGCGGGCTGGTACACGCCCCACACCTCACGCAGGGCGTCGCAGACCTCCCCCACCGTCGCCTGGGCCCGCAGCGCCTCGCGCAGCGGGACGAGCACGTTCTGCGAGCCGGCCGCGGCCTTCCTGAGGTCGCCGATCCGGCGCTGCCACTGCCCGGCGTCGCGGGCGGCGCGCAGCCGCGCGAGCCGTTCCGCCTGGTCGTGCTCGATCGACGGGTCCACGCGCAGCGGCTGGTAAGGCTCGTCACCGGGTGAGATGAACTCGTTAACCCCGACCACCACCCGCTCGCCGTCGTCGATCTGGCGGGCGATCTGGTAGGCCGAGCGCTCGATCTCGCCCTTCTGGAAGCCGCGCTCGATGGCGGCGACCGCCCCGCCGAGCTCCTCGACCCGCGCGATCAGGCCGCCCGCGGCGGACTCCAGCTCATCGGTCATCGACTCGATCGCGTAGGAGCCGGCGAACGGGTCGGCGGTGGCGGTGAGGTCAGTCTCGTGCGCGAGCACCTGCTGGGTGCGCAGCGCGAGCCGGGCCGCCTTCTCGCTGGGCAGCGCGATCGCCTCGTCGTAGGCGTTGGTGTGCAGGGACTGGGTGCCCCCGAGCACGGCCGCCAGCGCCTGGACGGTCACCCGGGCCAGGTTGACCTCGGGCTGCTGCGCGGTCAGCTGCACGCCGGCGGTCTGGGTGTGGAACCGCAGCATCTGCGAGCGCGGATCGGCCGCGCCGAACTCCCCGGCCATGATCTGCGCCCACAGCCGGCGGGCGGCGCGGAACTTCGCGACCTCCTCCAGCAGCGTGGTCCGGGCCACGAAGAAGAACGACAGCCGCGGCGCGAACTCGTCGACCGCCAGGCCCGAGGCGAGCGCGGCGCGGACGTACTCCTTGGCGTTGGCCAGCGTGAAGGCGACCTCCTGGACCGGGGTGGCCCCGGCCTCGGCCATGTGGTAGCCGGAGATCGAGATGGTGTTCCAGCGCGGCAGCTCCCGGCGGCAGTAGGCGAAGGTGTCGGCCACCAGCCGCAGCGAGGGCTGCGGCGGGTAGATGTAGGTGCCGCGGGCGATGTATTCCTTGAGGATGTCGTTCTGGATGGTGCCGGTGAGCGCGCTCGCGGCCACCCCCTGCTCCTCCGCGACCAGCTGGTACAGCAGCAGCAGCACCGCCGCCGGGGCGTTGATGGTCATGGAGGTGGAGACGCTGTCCAGCGGGATGTCATGCAGCAGCGTCCGCATGTCCTCGATCGAGTCGATCGCCACCCCCACCTTGCCGACCTCGCCGCGCGCCACCGGCGCGTCGGAGTCGTAACCCATCTGGGTCGGCAGGTCGAAGGCCACCGACAGGCCGGTCGTCCCGGCCGCGATCAGCTGGTGGTAGCGCGCGTTGGAGGCCTGGGCGGTCGCGAACCCGGCGTACTGCCGGAACGTCCACGGCCGGGCCGTATACATGCCGGGATAGATGCCGCGGGTGAACGGGTACCGGCCGGGCTCGCCCAGCTTCACCGCCGGGTCGAAGCCCGGCGGATCGCCGGGCCCGTACACTGGCTCGATTGGCAGCCCGGACTCCGACTCACGTCCCATGACCCAAGACTAAAACGCGTTAGCATACGTGGGGCCTCGGCAACCGGGGCATAGAACGGTTGATGGCGGGTGGGGACGCTCCCATCAACCGCGGAGTGCCTGTAGCTAATTACTAAACGTAATTAATCATGCGACTGTCCTTGGGGAGCGCGCAGCGGCCCGCGGCCCGCCACCGGCTGGCGGGGGCGGCGGCCGCGTGCCTGTGCGCCACCGTCGCGGCGGCAGCACCGCTGACCGGCGCGGCGCCGGCCAGCGCGGCGCCGGCGGGGGCAGCCCGGACGGCCGCGCTAGCCCGGACGGGCACGCACGCCGGTCCCGCCACGCACGCCGTGCCGCGGCCAGCCCATTCAGCGGCGCCGGGTCAGGGCGGCACCGGGTCCGCCGGGTCCGGCTCTGGCGGTTCAGGGTCGAGCAGTTCCAAGTCGGGCGATTCCGGGTCTGGCCGTTCCAGGTCCGGCGGCTCCAGCGGTTCCGGCTCCAGCGGGCCCGCCGGGTCCGCCAGCGCGCGGGCGGCGGTGATTGGCGGCGCGCAGCTGGCCAGGCGCGGGGTGATCGTCCACTATCCCGCCCACGGCGGGATAGTGCTGCCCAAGGTGAAGGCCTCCGCCTACGTCGTCGCCGACGCGGGCACCGGCCAGGTGCTGGCCGCCAAGGACCCGCACGGCCTGTACCGGCCCGCCAGCACGCTGAAGGTCCTGACCGCCATCGCCTTGATGCCGGCGCTCAACCCGGACGCGACCGTGGTCGCCTCGGGCCGGGCCGCGAACCAGATACCGAGCAAGGCCGGGCTGATCCAGGGCGACAGCTACACGGTCTCCGCCCTGTTCAAGGCGCTGCTGATGATCTCCGCCAACGACGCGGCGGTCGCGCTGGCCCAGGCGACCGGGTCCTATGCCAAGGGCATGGCGCTGATCAACGCCGAAGCGCACCGTCTGCAGGCCTACGACACGGTCGCCGTGAGGCCGAACGGCCTGGACGCGCCGGGCCAGCACGTGTCCGCCTACGACGAGGCGCTGTTCGCCCGGCAGGCGCTGGCCGTGCCCGCGTTCATGCACGACGAGACGCTGCGGTCGTTCCATTTCCAGCTCCGGCAGCACGGGAGGCGCCACCACCCCCGGTGGGAGACCCTGTGGACCCAGAACTCCATGCTGTACACGTTCCGGGGCGATCTCGGCGGCAAGATCGGCTGGACCACCCCGGCCGGGGCGACGTTCATTGGCTGGGCCCGCCGCGGCCACACCACGCTGGTAGTGACCATCCTGCACTGCGAGCCGCTGACCGAGCTGACCTACGCGGCCCGGCTGCTGAACTGGGGTTTCGCCATGGACGGGAAGGTCAGGCCGGCCGGGCACCTGGTCAGCCCGCTGCCTGCCGTGGCCGCCCACCCCCGGATCACCATGAGCCCGGCCGTCCACCTCAAGCGGCCGGTGCTGGCGACCGGAACGGATCTGCCGGCCATATCGCTCGCCGTGGGCTTTGCCGCGCTGCTGCTCGCCGTGGTCACTACCACGGCGCTCATGATCATCGGCGGGCGCCGCCGCCGGGCAGGAAACCCATCCGGCCCACCTGGCGGCTGACCGCCGCCGCGGTTCAGCGGGCGCGCGCGCCGGGCAGGAAACCCACCCGGTCACTGACCGCGGCCATGGTGGGACGGGCCAGCGCCCGGGCCCGGTCAGCGCCCTGTGCCAGCAGGCGGTCCAGCGCCGCCTCGTCGGCCAGCATCTTCTCGGTCCGCTCCCGGATGGGGGCCAGGGCGCCGACCACGACCTCGGCCAGATCCTTCTTGAACTGCCCATACCCCGCGCCGGCGTAGCGGGACTCCAGGGCCGCGACGGTTTCACCGGCCAGCCCCGAGTAGATCCGGAGCAGGTTGGTGATGCCCGGCTTATTCGTTTCGTCCGCCTGGATGCCGGAACCGGTGTCGGTGACCGCGCGGGAGATCTTGCGGCGGATCATGTCCGGTTCGTCCAGGATGTCGACGATCCCCTGGGGGGACGATGACGACTTGCTCATCTTGGCCGCCGGGTCCTGCAGGTCGGTGATCTTCGCGACATCCTGCATGATGTAGGCGGCCGGCACGGTGAGCGTCGGGCCGAACCGGTGGTTGAACCTGATCGCCAGGTCCCGGCTCAGCTCCAGGTGCTGGCGCTGGTCCTCCCCCACCGGGACCTGGTCGGTCTGGTAGAGCAGGATGTCGGCGGCCTGCAGGATCGGGTAGCTGAACAGCCCCACGCTGGCCTGCGTGGCCCCGCCCTTGGCCGCCTTGTCCTTGAACTGGGTCATCCGGCTGGCCTCGCCGAACCCGGTCAGGCAGCTCAGCACCCAGGCCAGTTCGGTGTGCTCGGCGACGTGGCTCTGGACGAACACGATGCACCGGTCAGGATCCAGGCCGGCCGCGAACAGCTGCGCGGCCGCGACCCGGGTCCGGCGCCGGAGCTGCGCCGGGTCCTGCGGCAGCGTGATCGCGTGCAGGTCAACCACGCAGTAGATGGCGTCATGGGTCTCCTGCAGGGCCACCCACTGCCGGACGGCACCGAGGTAATTGCCGAGATGGAACGAGTCGGCGGTCGGCTGGATGCCGGAGAACACGCGTGGCGCAGACATGGGCGCAGTCTAGTGGCTGCGCCCCCCCACCCCCCCGGCCACACCGCCGCCCATCCGGCCCGCGCCGCGGCCGCTGCCGCTGCCGTCTCCCGTGTCCAGCACCGGCACGATGTCCGGCACGGTCTCCCTGATCGCGTCGGCGTCGGCGTCGGTGCTGGCCTCCTGGGAGGCCCGCTCGGCGGCGGCGCCCGCCCGGTAGTGCGCGACCTCCCTGGCCGTCTGGCGCGTGTCCCACCGCAGCGGCCCGGCCACCAGGCTGGCGATCTCCGCCAGCGCCGCCATCCCGCGGTCGGCCGTCTCGATCGCGATGTGCGTGCGGCGGCCAAGCACGTCGTCGAGGTGACGGGCGCCCTCGTGCGACGCGGCGTAGACGATCTCCGCCCGCAGGTAGTCGTCCGCGCCGGTCACCGGCCTGCCCAGCCCCGGCTCGGCCGCCACCAGGGCCAGCAGTTCCGGGGTCAGGGAGCCGTACCGGCGCAGCAGGTGCTCGATCCGGGCCACGTGCAGGCCCGACGACAGGGCCAGCCGGTGCCGGGCGTTCCACAGCGCCACGTATCCGTCCGCCCCGGCCAGCGGCACCCGGTCGGTGCACGACGGCGGCGCGCGCCAGTCCAGCGCGTGCACCACCGCGTCCACCGCGTCCCGCGCCATCAGCCGGTAGGTGGTGTACTTGCCGCCGGCCACCAGCACCAGGCCGGGCACCGGATGGGCGACCACGTGCTCGCGGGACAGCCGGGAGGTGGACTCGGACTCCCCGGCCAGCAGCGGCCGCAGCCCCGAATACACCCCGATGACGTCATCCCTGGTCAGCGGCGTTTTAAGCAGCCGGTTCGCCTGGCTGATGAGGTAGTCGATGTCGGCCCGGCTGGCGGCGGGCTCCGTCTTGCTGCCCGCCCAGTCGGTATCGGTGGTGCCGATGATCCAGTGCCGCCCCCAGGGGATGATGAACAGCACGCTGCCCGCCGCCCGCGCGATGATCCCGGTCGAGGAGTGGACGCGGTCCTTGGGCACGACCAGGTGGACGCCCTTGGCGACGCGCAGGTTGATCATCCCCCGACCGCCCACCATCGCCTGGATCTCGTCGGTCCACACGCCCGTCGCGTTGACCACCTGCTGGGCCCGGATCCCGATCTCGGCGCCGGTCTCCAGGTCCACCGCGCGGACCCCGGTGACTCGTTCCCCCTCGCGAAGCAGGCCCCGCACCTGGACCCGGGACGCCAC
>DATINY010000235.1:0-9479 GCA_035473755.1 Streptosporangiaceae bacterium | reverse complement strand
CTTGCCCTTGCCGAACAGTCCCATGAAGCAATCCTGCCAGCACCGGGCCGCAGTGCCAGCTTTGGAGCAGAGATAGCTTGACGCCGAGGCACGGCGTGCCTACGGTTATAAGAAAGTTACCTTGACATCGAGATATTTCTCCAGGCGTCGGCTGGGCGGGGAACTTCCCGCACGAAGCGAGCAGGCTACGCCGGGGAGCGGGCTCCGGCAGGATGCAGGGAGAACCGGGGATCGGGATGCCGATAGCCGGGAAGCAGACAGGAGATGAGCGCGCCATGACGGCGAAGGGTTTAGGGAGTCGCGCCTCACTGCAGGTCGGGGATGCTGACTACACCATCTACCGGCTGGGTGCCGTCCCTGGCACCGGCGACCTGCCGTTCAGCCTGAAAATACTGCTGGAGAACCTGCTCCGGAACGAGGACGGGCGCAACGTCACCCCAGAGCACGTGACCGCCCTCGCACAGTGGGACCCGAAGGCCGAGCCGGACACCGAGATCGCGTTCACGCCGGCCCGCGTGATCCTCCAGGACCTCACCGGCGTGCCCGCGGTGGTGGACCTCGCCACGATGCGCGAGGCCATGCGGCAGCTCGGTGGCGACCCGGCCAGGATCAACCCGCTGGTCCCGGCCGAGCTGGTCATCGACCACTCGGTCGTCGCCGACGTCTTCGGCCGCCCGGACGCGTTCGACCGCAACGTCGATTTCGAGTTCCAGCGCAACCGGGAGCGGTTCGCGTTCCTGCGCTGGGGCCAGGAGGCGTTCCGCCAGTTCAAGGTGGTGCCCCCAGGAACGGGCATCGTTCACCAGGTCAACATCGAGCACCTGGCCCGGGTGGTCATGACGGGCGAGGGCGCCGCCTACCCCGATACCTGCGTGGGCACCGATTCCCACACCACCATGCAGAACGGCCTGGGGGTGCTGGGGTGGGGCGTCGGCGGCATCGAGGCCGAGGCGGCCATGCTCGGCCAGCCGATCAGCATGCTCATCCCGAAGGTGGTGGGGTTCCGGCTGACCGGCGAGCTGCCCGACGGCACCACCGCCACCGACCTGGTCCTCACGATCACCGAGCTGCTCCGCAAGCACGGCGTGGTCGGCAAGTTCGTGGAGTTCTACGGCGACGGCGTCAGCGCGGTGCCGGTCGCGAACCGGGCGACGATCGGCAACATGAGCCCGGAGTTCGGCTCCACCTGCGCGATCTTCCCGATCGACGCCGAAACCCTGACCTATCTGCGGCTCACCGGCCGCGCGGCCGAGCGGGTCGCCCTGGTCGAGGCCTACGCCAAGGAGCAGGGCCTGTGGCACGACCCCGGCCATTCCGCCCGCTACTCCGAGGAGCTCACCCTCGACCTGTCCACCGTGGTCCCCTCGCTGGCCGGCCCGAAGCGGCCGCAGGACCGGGTGGCCCTGGCCGACGCCAAGGGGGCGTTCCGCGACGCGCTCGGGTCCTACGTCCAGCTCGACCGGCTGGACGACGAGATCGCCGGCACCTTCCCGGCATCCGACCCGTTCGTCCCGGACCGCGAGGACGGCGACGACGCTCCAGCCACCCGTGAGCCCCGGGCAGACGCCAGCGACGGCCGCCCATCGAAGCCCGTCGACGTCACGCTCGACGACGGGACGCGGACGTCGGTGGACCACGGGTCCGTTGTCATCGCGGCCATCACGTCGTGCACGAACACGTCGAACCCCTCCGTCATGGTCGGCGCGGCCCTGCTCGCCAGGAACGCGGTCGAAGCGGGCCTGGCCCGCAAGCCCTGGGTGAAGACCACCCTGGCGCCCGGCTCCAAGGTGGTCATGGACTACTACGAGCGGGCGGGCCTGCTGCCCTACCTGGAAAAGCTCGGCTTCAACCTGGTCGGTTACGGCTGCACCACCTGCATCGGGAACTCCGGCCCGCTGCCCGAGGCCATCAGCACGGCGGTGGCCGACAACGACCTGACGGTCGTCGCGGTGCTGTCCGGCAACCGGAACTTCGAGGGCCGGATCAACCCCGACGTGAAGATGAACTACCTCGCCTCCCCGCCGCTGGTCGTCGCCTACGCCCTGGCCGGCACCATGGACATCGATATGCTCAACGATCCGCTGGGCAGCCGCCCGGACGGAACGCCGGTCTACCTGCATGACATCTGGCCCGCGCCCGCGGCTGTCGCCGCCGTGGTGCGGGACGCGGTCGCGGCGGAGATGTTCACCCGCGACTACGCCGACGTGTTCGAAGGCGACGACCGGTGGCGGGCCCTGCCGGTGCCGTCCGGCGACACCTTCGCCTGGGACGGCGGCTCGACCTATGTCCGGCGGCCACCGTACTTCGAGGACATGGCGGACAAGCCCGTGCCGGTCACCGACATCCACGGCGCGAGGGTGCTCGCGATGCTGGGCGACTCGGTGACCACCGACCACATCTCGCCGGCGGGCGCGATCAAGGCCGACAGCCCGGCGGGCCGCTACCTCACCGAGCACGGGGTGGAGCGGCGCGACTTCAACTCCTACGGCTCGCGGCGCGGCAACCACGAGGTGATGATCCGCGGCACGTTCGCCAACATCCGGCTGCGCAATCAGCTGGCCCCCGGCACCGAGGGCGGGGTGACGGTGAAGCTGCCGGACGGCGGCCAGATGAGCATCTACGACGCGTCCCGGCAGTACCTGGCCGAGGGCACGCCGCTGCTGGTGCTCGGCGGGAAGGAGTACGGCTCCGGCTCGTCGCGGGACTGGGCCGCGAAGGGGACGCTCCTGCTCGGCGTGCGGGCGGTGCTGGTCGAGTCGTTCGAGCGGATCCACCGCTCGAACCTGATCGGCATGGGGGTGCTGCCGCTGCAGTACCGGCCGGGGGAGTCGGCGGCCTCGCTCGGGCTGAACGGCAGCGAGGTGTTTGACGTGACAGGGATAGAGGAGGTCAATTCCGGATCGCCGCCGCGGGAGGTGACCGTGCGGGCGGACGGGCGCGAGTTCCGCGCCGTGGTCCGGATCGACACGCCAGGGGAGGCCGAATATTACCGGCACGGAGGAATCATGCAGTTCGTGCTGCGCTCGCTGCGGGCCCAGGGCTGAGCCCGTGCGCAGCTCACAGCAGGCTCCGCGGCCAGCCGACCGGACCGGCCCGCGTGCGCGCACAGCCACGGCTGACGGTAGCGTGACGCGAAATGCCGGACTCTGCCGCTCCCCCCGCCGTAGTGACGGCCGGGGCTGGCCATCGCCGATGGGTCACGGCCGGGTTCGTGGCGGGCATGGTCGTGCTCGCGTTCAACCTGCGCGGCTCGATCACGAGCCTGCCGCCGCTCTTTCCCGAGCTGTCATCGAGCCTGCACCTGTCGTCGGCCACGGTCGCGGCGCTCGCGGCCACGCCCGTCTTGTGCTTCGGCGTGTTCTCTGGTGTCGCGGCGCCGCTGTCACGCCGCTACGGGGAAGAACGTGTCCTGCTGGTGGCGCTGGCGCTGCTCGGTGTCGGCCTGCTGGGCCGGGCGGCGCGGCCGGCCTGGCTGCTTTTTCCCGGCACGGTGGTTGCGGCCGCCGCCATCGCGCTGATGAACGTGCTGCTGCCGAGCCTTATCAAACGGCGCCAGCCGGCCCGGGCCGGGCTGCTGATCGGGATCTACCTGCTCAGCCTGGCGGCGGGGGCGATCCTCGGCTCGCTGCTGGCGGTACCGCTGTTCCAGGCGTCCGGTGGGTCGGTCCCGCTGGCCCTGGGGATATGGGCCCTGCCGGTGGCAGCGGCGGTGCTGGCATGGCTGCCGCAATGGCGCTTCCGGACGGCGCCGGCCGGAACCCCGCGGCCTGCGCAGCGGCGGTTGCTGAAAGTATCCAGGTACCCCCTGGCCTGGCAGGTCATGGGCTTTATGGGCTTGCAAAGCCTGATTTATTACGCAACGCTCTCCTGGCTCCCGACGCTGTTCCGGGACAGGGGAGCGGACCCCGTGCACGCGGGCACGCTGCTCGCGCTGATGAATATCGGTAACGCCGCCAGCTTGATGCTGATCCCCTTGCTCGCGCACCTCACCCGGGACCAGCGATGGCTGGTCGCCGTTACCGTGGCGTCCTCCGCGGTCGGCCTGGCGGGCGCGTGGTTCGCGCCCATGGGTGGTGCCGCCGCCTGGGTGCTGCTGCTCGGATTCGGCCAGGGGGCGGCGCTCGGCCTGGCCGTCTACTTCACCGTGGCCCGGGCGCCCGACCCAGTCAGCTCGGCGTCCCTGTCGGCGTTCGCCCAGGGCGCGGGTTACCTGGTGGCCACGACCGGCCCCCTGCTGGTCGGGTTCCTGCACACCACGACCGGGAGCTGGACCGTCCCGGTCGTGGTGCTGCTCGCCGTCCTGGCCGCGGAGCTGGCCGCGGGTTTGGCGGCGGGGCGGGCGGCCACCCTGCCGGAGGCCACCGGATAGGACGGCGGCCCGGCAGGCCCGGGCGAGTGTGAGCACCGCCACGGTGCCGTCGCCCGCCGACGCGGGTACGTCAACGTGCGAGATGCCCCCCACGACCGTCTTCCTCGTCAGCGGGATCGCTGTCGTGCTGGGCGCGCTGGTGCAGAGCGGGGTCGGGCTCGGGCTCGGCTTGGTCGCCGCGCCGGTGGTGACGCTGCTCGACCCGGCCCTCATGCCCGGGTCGATGCTGGTGGCCGGCGCCATCCTGCCCGTGCTCATCCTGGCCCGGGAGGCCAGGCACACCGACTGGCCCGGCGTGTCCTGGGCACTGGCCGGCCGCATCGCTGGCACCGCGGTCGGCATCTGGCTGCTGACCGCCGTCCCCGTGCAGGCCCTGGGCATCCTGGTCGGCGTGGCGGTGCTGGCGGTGATCGCCGCCGGCAGCCTGGGGCGCGAGTTGCCCCGCAACCGGTGGACGCTGCTCGGCGCGGGCGTGGTGTCCGGGACGACGGGCACCGCCACCTCCATCGGCGGGCCGCCGATTGCCCTTCTCTATCAGCGCGAACACGGCGCACGGGTGCGGGCCACCTTGTCGTTCTTCCTGTTCGTGGGGAACTCGCTCGCCATAGCCGCGTTAGCCGTCGCCGGGCGCATGCCCGCCCGCGACGTCGGGGCTGGCCTGATCTTCCTGGCCTGTGCCGCCGTCGGGCTCGCGGCCGCGGCCAGGTTCCGGCGGTTCCTCGACGCGGGCCGGATCCGGGCCGCCCTGCTGGTGACCGCGGGCGCCTCCGCGATCATCCTGATCGCCCACAGCCTGCTGGGCTGACATAAATCGCGCGAAGGCGTGGTTGACCTGGAAAAGGTTTTGCGCCGGCGGCAGCCGCCCGGCTAGCGTCGAGAGCGGTCCCATTAGCCCGGCGGCGGCCAACACGCACCCGTCCGGCACGCACAGATACGCATAGATCGGACGTCACAATGCTGTGGCCTGGCCTGGCCCGCAGGTTCCCGGTGCTGGAGATCCGCGACTTCCGGCTGCTGCTGGCCGACCGGGTGCTCGCGCCGGCGGCCGCCGCCTTCTCGCTGGTCGGGGTGGCCTTCGCGGTTCTCGATGTGACCGGGTCCACCGCCGACCTGTCCTACGTGCTGGCCGCGCAGATCGTCCCGGCGCTGGTGTTCGCGCTGGCGGGCGGGGTGGTCGCGGACCGGATCGCGCCGCAGAAGGTGATCGTGGCCGCCAACCTGATGATCGCGGTCGGCGAGGGCGGGTTCGGCCTGCTCGTGCTCACCGGCCACCCGCAGCTGTGGCAGATGATCGCCCTGGAGACGGTGAACGGCGCGGGCATGGCGGTGTTCTACCCAGCCTCGCAGGCCCTGCTGCCCCGGCTGGTCCCGGCCCGGCTGATGCAGGAGGCCAGCGCGCTCAGCCGGCTGGCGATGAACGCGGCGCAGATGGGTGGCGCCGCGGTGGCCGGGGTGTTCGTGGCCGCGGCCGGGCCCGGGTGGGCCCTGGCCATCTGCGGGATCGGCATGGTGGGCACGGTGCCGCTGCTGCTGGCCATCCGGGCGCCGGGCGCGGAGCGCACCGAGCACACCAGCCTGCTCCGCGACCTGCGCGAGGGCTGGTCGGAGTTCGCCTCCCACACCTGGCTGTGGGCGACCACCGCCCAGTTCTGCGTGGTCCTGGCCGCCTGGTACGGAGCGTTCGACGTGCTCGGGCCAGCCGTCGCCCGCCATGACCTGGGCGGCCCGGCGGCGTGGGGCGCGATCATGGCCGCGGACGCGATCGGCCTGATCATCGGCGGCCTGGTCGCGCTGCGCTTCACCCCGCGCCGGCCGATCCGCTTCGTGGTGCTCATCGGCGGGGCCAGCGCGATCTCGCCGCTAGCACTGGCGGGCCCGTGGCCGCTCCCGGCGGTCTGCGCGGCCGCCCTCGCGCTGGGCATCGTGCTCGAGATCATGATGGTGCAGTGGACCGTGACGATGGCCCGGCGCATCCCGGCGGACCGGCTCGCCCGCGTCTCCTCTTACGACGTGCTGGGCTCGGTGCTGGCGATGCCGGTCGGTGCGCTCGTGGTCGGCCCGCTCGCGGCCAGCATCGGGGTGCCCCTGACCGAGTACGGCGCCGTCGTGCTGATCCTCGTGGCGTCGCTGCTCGCGCTGGCGCCACGCGAGGTCCGCTCGCTGCGGTCCGATCAGGCACCCGGGCCAGGGGAGGCGGCCGGACCGGGGGAGACGACCAGGTCAGAAGGGGATTCGGGCCAGGACGCCGCGCGGGTGATGGCCGGATCGTGACCCAACATCACGGTCACGGGTGCATCACGTGCAGCGGGCGAAATAGACTCGCCTAGGGCTCTCGCTTCGTGCCCGGCCCCAGTCCCCGCCCGCTGGGGTGATCTCATGGGCTGGCCGCGGGGCCCCGGCCAAGCCGCCGACGAGAAGGAGCAGACCAGATGACTCTGCTGGAGTCCATCTCCGGTCCCCGGGATCTCAAGGCGCTCAGCCCCGACGAAGTCCCCGCGCTGGCCAGCGAAATCCGTGACCTGCTGATCGAGACCGTCTCCCGGACCACCGGTCATCTGGGGCCCAACCTCGGTGTGGTGGAGCTGACCATCGCTCTGCACCGGGTCTTCGACTCGCCCACTGACAAGATCGTGTTCGATACCGGGCACCAGGCCTACGTGCACAAGCTGCTCACGGGCCGGTATGCCGAGTTCGGTACGCTGCGGCAGCGCGGCGGGCTGTCCGGCTATCCGTCCCGGGCCGAGTCAGAGCACGACATGGTGGAGAACTCCCACGCCTCCACCGGCCTGTCCTACGCCGACGGGCTGGCCAAGGCGTACAAGCTGCGGGGTGAGACGAACCGCACCGTGGTGGCGGTGGTCGGCGACGGCGCGCTGACCGGCGGCATGGCCTGGGAGGCGCTGAACAACATCGCCGCGGCCAAGGACCTGCGGCTGGTCATGGTGGTCAACGACAACGGCTGGTCCTACCAGCCGACGATCGGCGGGCTCGCGACCCACCTGGCCACCATCAGGATGAGCCAGCGTTACGAGCACGTGCTGGAGTACATCAAGACCTCCCTGCCGCGCGCTCCGCTGCTCGGGCCGCCGCTGTACGGGACGCTGCACGGCCTGAAGAAGGGCATCAAGGACGTGCTGCAGCCGCAGGTGCTGTTCGAGGACCTCGGCCTGAAGTACATCGGCCCGATCGACGGGCACGACGAGAAGCTGGTGGAGCACGCGCTGCGGCGGGCCCGGGAGTTCGGCGGCCCGGTGCTCGTGCACGTGATCACCAGGAAGGGGTTCGGCTACCCCGAGGCCGAGCAGAACGAGGTGGACTGCCTGCACCAGGTCCCCGCGGCGGGCGCGGCGCCGGGCACCTGGAGCAGGGTCTTCGGCGACGAGATGGTCGCCATCGGCACCCGGCGCTCCGACGTGGTCGCGATCACCGCCGCGATGCTGCACCCGACCGGCCTGGCGCCGTTCGCGGAGGCCTACCCCGACCGGGTCTACGACGTCGGCATCGCCGAGCAGCACGCCGTGACCAGCGCCGCCGGGCTGGCCATGGGCGGCCTGCACCCGGTGGTCGCGATCTACGCGACGTTCCTGAACCGGGCCTTCGACCAGCTGCTGATGGACGTGGCGCTGCACCGGCTGCCGGTCACGTTCGCGCTGGACCGGGCCGGGGTGACCGGGCCGGACGGGGCCAGCCACAACGGCATGTGGGACGGATCGATCCTGCAGGTGATCCCGGGGCTGCGGATCGCCGCGCCGCGGGACGCGATCCGGCTGGCCGAGCTGCTGAACGAGGCGGTGGCGGTGGGCGACGGCCCGACCGTGGTCCGGTACCCGAAGGGCACCGTCGGCGGCGAGGCAGAGGCGGTCGGCAGGCTCGGCGGCATGGACGTGCTGCACCGCCCGGCCGTGGAGGCGGCCCAGGACGTGCTGCTGGTGGGGGCCGGCCCGATGGCGATCACCTGCCTGGAGGCGGCGGTCCGGCTGGCCGACCAGGGCATCGGCGTGACGGTCCTCGACCCGCGCTGGCTGAAGCCGCCGGACGAGGCTCTGGCCGAGGCGGCGGCGGGCCACCGCCTGGTCGTGACCGTCGAGGACAACGGCCGGGCCGGGGGATTCGGCGACGCGGTCGGCCGGCTGCTGCGCGATGCGGGCGTGGATACCCCGATGCGCACGTTCGGCCTGCCGCAGGAGTTCTTGGAGCATGGGAAGCGGGAAGAGATCTTGGCCGACGCCGGGCTGGTGCCGCAGCACCTCGCCCGCGGGATCACCGAGGCGGTGGCCCGGCTGATGCCCGAGCTCGAACACCAAACCCCGTCATAAACATCAGGAGCCCGCTCGCCATGGCAGATCTGAACGTTGCTGTCGTAGGTTCTGGCCCATCCGGGCTGTACGCCGCGGATGCGCTCGTCAAGCAGGCCGCCAAGCTGGACCCGCCGGTGCCAGTCCAGGTGGACGTGATCGACCGCCTGCCCACCCCGTACGGCCTGGTCCGGTACGGCGTCGCCCCCGACCACCCGTCGATCAAGTCGATCGCCGAGGTCCTGCGCAAGGTCCTCGAGCACCCGCAGGTGCGGTTTCTGGGCGGCGTCCACCTGGGCGACCACGTGACCCGCGAGGACCTGCTCGCCACCTATGACGCAGTGATCTACGCGACCGGCGCGATGCGGGACCGGCGCATGGGCATCGAGGGTGAGGACCTGGCGGGCAGCCACGCGGCCACCCAGTTCGTCAACTGGTACAGCGGCCACCCCGACACGGACCCGGCCGCCTTCAAGCTGGACGCCGAGTCGGTGGCGGTCATCGGGGTCGGCAACGTCGCCGTGGACGTGGCCCGCATCTTGATCAGGGACCCGGAAGAGCTGGCCCGCACCGACATCTCTCAGCCGGTGCTCGACGCGCTGCTGGCCAGCAACGTCCGCGAGGTGCACGTGATCGGGCGCCGCGGGCCCGCCCAGGCCAAGTTCACCACCAAAGAGCTGCGTGAGCTCGGCGAGCTGGCCGGGGTCGACATCGCGGTGCCGGGGCCCGAGGCCGACCTGGCCACGTTCGACGGGTGCGGGGAGGGCGGCAAGCTCGCCGAGTCCGACCGCCGCGTCCGCGGCAACCTGGCGGTC
>DATINY010000234.1:0-5081 GCA_035473755.1 Streptosporangiaceae bacterium | reverse complement strand
GGCCGCCAGCTCCCCGGCGGCCGCCAGCTCCCCGGCGGCGCGGGCTGCCCAGGCGCCCAGCGCCTCACCTTGGGCGGTCAGTCGGTCCCGTCTACCCAGCGAGCGGGCCCAGTACGCAAGCACGGCAAACACCAAGAACGCTGCCGCCGTGGGCACCCACAGCCCGAGGTGGGCCCGGCCGTACACGGCGGCGAAGGCCGCCGCGCCGACGACCCCCGCGCCGGCGTAGAGCAGCAGCCGCGCCGCCGCCGATAGCCGTGGCCGGGTGATCCCGGCCCGCCTCCCCTCGGCCCGCACCGCCCGCTCGAACGGGTCCCACCTGCCGCGGACGTCGCTGGCACAGCTTTCAGCGAGGGCCTCGAACGGTGCTCCGCCGCCACTGGCCATGACCCTGGCACCGGCCAGGACCAGCCGCTCGGACCCGGCCAAGCCGGTCCCCGGCGGAGAGGACACGGGCACGCCACACCACAGCTGCCCCGGCGCCCGTTCGGAGATCGTGAGATAGCCGCCGGCGGCGAGATCGAGGATCGTGGCCGGGTAGGCGGCACCATTCAGCCTGCACCGGGTCACGCTCAGGTTCACAAGCGCCGGCCTCACCGGCGACAGGCTCGGCCCGGGATCCGCTGTGCCCGCCCGCAGGGCCGGCCGGCTGGTCAGCACCGAGCACCAGCCGAACACGACCAGCCACGCGACGGCCGCCGCGATCGCGAGCACGTCCACTGTCAGGGTTCCACTCTCACCGGGCGGCAACGTTCTCCACCGCAGCGGGGGCACGGCGACGGCGGTACGCCTATTAAGCACGCAGCCGTGGTTAACAACAGGTAAATAGATAGCAAAGCCAGGAGCCTGCGAAGGCAAAGTCGGCCGGGACCTGCGCGGCAGGCCGAGTGCACCCACCGGCGGGCCAACGGCACCTACCTGCGGGTCGGCGGCACCGACCTGCAGGGCCGGGCGATTGCCCACCCGCAGGCCGGGGTACCCACCTGCCAAGATGCTCCCGGCGCCTAGCTCCACATTCCCGGCGACGGCGTGCCGCCGGGTTGCCGGTCAGCCGGGCCGGTCAGCCCGCCATCCGGGCCGGTCAGCCGGTCATCCGGGCCGGTCAGCCGACCGACGATGATGGTGGCCAGCCGGGGCAGCACGTCCGGCGGCAGGGCACACGATGCGGCACCGGAGACGGTGATCTTGCCTGTGTAGTCGCCTACCCGGAACACCACCGTGTGGTGACTGTTGATCAGCCAGGCCTCGTCCCCGATGCCGGGCGCCGGCCGGCCCCACCGGCGGGCCGGGCCGGAGCTCAGGCCGCCCAGTGCGCCCTTGGCCACCGTGATGCTGACCGTCAGCTCCTCGCCGCGGTACACCCCACCAAGGATGCCGGCCTGGAAGCCGGTGGCCTGAACGGGGCGGCCAACGGCCGCCGTGACCTCCTCCGCCGTGAGCAGCGGGCCCGGTGGGCCCGGCGTCACGCGGAAGAGATCCCTGGGCGCCATCAGGTCCGGTGCGGGCTGGCCCGGCGCCGCTACGCCGCGATCCGCACCGTCCCGCAGCGGTACCAGGCTGAGCAGCTGGCCCGTCCGGGGCGATGCCCGGACGGCCACCGTGTCCCCGAGCGCCAGCTGGCCGAAGGCGGCATCGCTGACCCCGAAGCTCCAGGACCGCTCACCGTCGTCCACCGCGATACAGGGGGCGTCCGAGTCGCTGTCGTCGTTCCCGCGGCGCTCCACCCAGCGGGCGATCACCTGCCCCTGGAAGCTGACCTCGGCCGGGGTAGCGAGCCGGGCGGCCAGGCCGCGCACGCCAGCCACGGCGGCGACGGCAGCTCCGGCCGCCAGCAGCAGGGGCAGCAGCTGGCCGAATGGGCTGGGGAGCAACGAGGTCGCGAAGGCCAGCACGGCGAGCACGGCAGCCAGTGGCAGCCACGCCGCAGGGTGCAGGCGCAGGTACGACGTCGCCCCGATCTTGACCAGCCGCCATTGACCGCCGAAGGACGACCAGGCCGCGGCGGGACGCGGGGTTTGAGCGGACTGCGCGGAGGGGGCAGTCGCGGAGGGGGCAGTTCCGCGCCCCGGGCGGACCCCGGCGGCCAGCCCTGGGCTGACGCCGGGCACCGGAACCGGCGCACCGGCGGCGACCGCCAGGGCCAGGACGCCCAGCTCGGCGGGCGAGGAGGCGGGCACCGGGCCCAGGTGACGCCAGCCGGCGGCGGCGGCCGCCGCCTCCCGTGCCGCCCACGCGGCGACGGCCGCACCGTGGCCGGTCTGCCGGTCCTTCTGGCTGAGGCTGCCCACCATGGTGACGGGGATGATGAAGGCAAAGAACGCCGCCACCAGCGGCGCCACCACGCCGCTCGTATGCGGTACGGCGTCGACGGCGAGGAAGACCAGCGCGCCGATGACCCCCGCGCCGACGTAGAGCGGGACCTGGACCGTTACCGGCAGCCGCGGCCGGGTGAGCCCGGCCGGCCTGCCCTCGGCCGGCACCGCCTGCTCGAACGGGTCCCACTTGCCCCGCACGTCGCTGGCGCAGCTCTCCGCCACCGCCTCGAACGGCGCCCCGCCCCGGTCCGCCAGCCGCCTCGCGTCGGCGAGCACCAGCCGCTCGGACTGGGCCAGACCGGTGTCCGCCGGTGCAGCGGCAGGCACATCGCACCACAGCTGCCCCGGCATCCGTTGTGTGATCATGAGATGGCCCTTGGCCGCGAGATCCAGGATGGTGGCCGGGTAGGCGGCGGCGTTCAGCCGGCCCCGGGCCACCACCAGGTTCACCAGCGCGGGCCTCTCGCCGCCCAGCCCCGGCCAGGGCGCCGCGGCGCCGGCCCACCGGGGCGGGAGCCTGGTCACCACGGCACACAGGGAGAACGCGAGCAGCCATCCGGCGGCCGCCGCGATCGCGAGCATCCCCACCATTCGGTCCCCTCCGCGCCGCCCGCCGCCCGGCCGGCCGCAGAGGCCGGCCCGGTAACCACGGGCCCGCTCTCTGGTACGGGTGGATGATGAACGGGTGGTGAACGGGGGGCCGGGTCAGCCGGGCAGGCCGTACTGGCGGCGGATGACCGCGTCGTAGGCGCGGCCGGGCAGCAGCCGGTTCATCGTCACCACGCCCTTGGCGACCGGGTTGATCAGGTAGCGTGTGCGCGGCCGTTGGGCGGTGACCGCCCGGGTGATGACCTTGGCGATGTCCTGCGCATCGGAGCCGAGCCTGGCCAGCGGGCCGCTGACCGTCCGGGAGAAGGAGACACCGACCGCGGCCTTGTAGGCCGCGTAGGGATCGGTTCCGGAGCCGCTGGCCGCCTCGCCGAGGGAGTCGGCGGCGGTGTCGTTCCACGGTGTCTTCACCGGTCCGGGCTCGATCAGCACGACCTCGATGCCGAACTGGGCGACCTCCATCCGGAGCGCATCGCTGAACGCCTCGACCGCGTATTTGGACGCGTGGTAGAAGGCCCCGCCGGGCAGGGTGGCCCGGCCGCCCATCGATGAGACGTTGAGGATGCGGCCGCCCCGGTGCTTGCGCATGCCCGGCAGGACCAGCTGGGTGAGCCGCACCAGGCCGAAGAAGTTGGTCTCGAACTGCCGGCGTATCTCGGCCATCGGCACCTGCTCGACGGGCCCATACAGCCCGTAGCCGGCGTTGTTGATCAGCGTGCCGACCGCGCCGGCGTCTGCTTCCACGGCGGCGACGGCCGCGGTCATGGACGCCTCGTCGGTCACGTCGAGCGCCATGGTGGCGATGCCACGGCTGGCCAGATCAGCGAGCGTGTCCAGCCGCCGGGCTGTCGCGTATACGCGCAGCCCGGCCTGGTGCAGGCTGACGGCGGCGGCGCGGCCGATCCCGGACGAGCAGCCAGTGATGAGAACAGGATCCGTGCGCGCTCCGCCCGCCATGGCATGCTCCCTTCCAGCTATCTGACCAAAGTCTCTCGCACCTTCCCGTGGCGGGGCCATCAACACCGCAGGCCACCGGCATGCCTCTCGCCGAGGCGCGGAATCCGGGTTAAATTGCGTCATCGGCACAGTTACAGCCGGTGATAAGCAGTCCACCGGGCCGGCACCGCCCTGCCCACCGGGCGGATACCGGCCCGCCCACGACCACCAGCCAGCGGAACGGCCTGGGCGCGAAGGTTCTGCGTTATGAAACCGTTGCAGTCCGAGGATCCCCGGCAGGTCGGCCGCTATCAGCTGCTTGGGCGGCTGGGCGCCGGCGGCATGGGCGAGGTGTTCCTGGGCCAGTCGCCCGGCGGCCGGCTGGTGGCGGTGAAGCTAATCCGGGGCGAGCTGGCGGCCGACCGGGAGTTCCGGGTCAGGTTCGCACGCGAAGTGGCCGCGGCGCGGCACGTGAGCGGCATGTTCACGGCACCGGTGGTGGACGCCGACCTGGATGCACCGCGGCCCTGGCTGGTCACCGCGTATGTGCCCGGCCCGTCGCTGGCCGAGGCCGTGGACACCCAGGGCCCGCTGCCCCTTAGCTCGGTGCTGACGCTGGCGGCCGGGCTGGCCGAGGGGCTTGAGGCAATCCATGCCGAGGGCATGGTTCACCGTGATCTCAAGCCCTCGAACGTGCTGCTGGCGAGCGACGGGCCGCGGATCATTGATTTCGGGATCTCACGTGCCGCGGACGCCACCGCGCTGACCCGGGCCAACATCTTCGTGGGCTCGCCCGGCTACATGTCGCCCGAACAGGCGATGGGCGAAGAGGTCGGGCCCGCCAGCGACATCTTCAGCCTGGGCGCGGTGCTGACGTTCGCCGCGGTCGGCGCGAGCCCGTTCGGCGACGGCACGGTTACGACGCTGCTCTACCGCGTCGCCCACGACCGGCCTGCCACGGAGGGGCTGCCCGCGCAGCTCCGGCCCCTGGTCGAGCGTTGCCTGGCCAAGGATCCACGGATGCGGCCCACCCCCGACCAGCTCCTCGGCGAGCTGGGCACCGTTGATTCCGGGACAAACTGGCTGCCGCAGCCGGTCGCGGAGACGCTGATTGGATACGCCCGGCCAGTGGCCGACACCACGATTCCGCCCGCGCAGCCATCCCCCGTACCCGCCTCCTCGGCACCCGCGCCCTCGGCACCCGCCTCCTCGGCACCCGCC
>DATINY010000233.1:0-19551 GCA_035473755.1 Streptosporangiaceae bacterium | reverse complement strand
TACTCGAAATGGGGCGTGCCGCCCCGGATCACCGCGCCGAGGCAGGCGACGGCGTCGTGGCGGGCGGCCAGCTCGGCCGCCACCACGGCCAGCTCGGCCGCACCCGGCACCCGGATCACCGTCGGGTCATCGACTCCGCATGCCTTCGCCGCCGCCACCGCGCGTTCCACCAGGGCGTCGGTGATCTCCGCATGCCAGCGGGTGGCCGCGATGGCCAGGCTGAGCCCGGCCGCATCCACCGGATCGGCTCCGGGGCGGCCTGCGCCGCTCATTCCGGCTCCCCGGCGCCGGCCCGCGGCGCTGGCCCGCCCGGTACGGCGGCGGCCGCCCCGCCGTCGCCCGCGGCCGCCGGGGCCGGAAGACCGTCGATCTGGTGGCCGAGGCGGTCCCGCTTGGCGATCAGGTAGCGCAGGTTCTCCGGCGTGGGCATGACCGGCAACGGCACCCGGCCGGCCACCTCGATGCCGAACCCGGACAGCCCGCCGACCTTCGCGGGGTTGTTGGTGAGCAGCCGGACCGAATGCACACCGAGGTCGGCGAGGATCTGCGCACCGGTGGAGTACTCGCGGGCATCGGCCGGCAGGCCGAGCTCAAGGTTGGCGTCCACGGTGTCAGCCCCGTTGTCCTGCAGGTGATAGGCCCGCAGCTTGGACAGCAGCCCGATCCCGCGGCCCTCGTGCCCCCGCAGGTACAGCACGACCCCCCGGCCCTCGGCGGCGACGGCCGCCATCGCCGCGTCGAGCTGAGCACCGCAGTCGCAGCGCAGCGAGCCGAGCGCGTCCCCGGTCAGGCACTCCGAATGCACCCGGACCAGGACCTGCTCGCCGTCGCCCAGGTCGCCGTAGACCAGCGCGACGTGCTCGGTCCCGTCCACCACGTTCTGGTACCCCAGGGCGCGCCAGTCGCCGTGCGCGTTCGGCAGCCTGGTCTCGACGACCCGGCGGACCACCCGCTCGGAGTGGCGCCGGTACTCGATGAGCTGCGCGATCGAGATCAGGGCCAGGCCATGCTCATCCGCGAACGCCCGCAGCGCGGGCAGCCGGGCCATGGTCCCGTCGTCGTTGACGACCTCGGACAGCACGCCGGCCGGGTTGAGCCCGGCGAGCCGGGCCAGGTCCACCGCCGCCTCGGTGTGCCCGGGACGGCGAAGCACCCCGCCCTCGGCGTAGCGCAGCGGGAAGATGTGGCCGGGCCGGACCAGCTCATACGGCTCGGTGGCGGAATCCACCAGCACCCGGACCGTCCGCGCGCGGTCGGCGGCCGAGATGCCGGTCGTCACCCCGTCCCGCGCGTCTACGCTGACGGTGAAGGCCGTGCGCATGCGCTCCTCGTTCTGCGTGGTCATCAGCGGCAGCTGGAGCCGGTCAAGGTCCTGCCCGGTGAGCGGGACGCAGATCACGCCGCTGGTGTGCCTGATCATGAACGCCATCAGGCTGGGAGTCATCTTGCTCGCGGCGACGATGATGTCGCCCTCGTTTTCCCGGTTGACGTCGTCGACAACGACCACGGGCCGGCCGGTGGCGATGTCGGCGACGGCCCGCTCCACGCTGTCCAGCGGGACCGGGCTGGGCACAGGCCGCAGTCCGTCCTCGGCCGCCCCCGCCGGACGTGACCTCCTGCGCCGGGCCGCTGGCACGGCGGCCGGGTCCGCCGGGGTGACGGCGGAGGGGTCCGCCGGGGTGACGGCGGAGGGGTCCGCCGGGGTGACGCCGGCGGCCGGGTCACCGGGCCCCGGCGCCGCACTCATCGCGTGGCTGGTTCCGGTCATGGCTGCACCGCCTCTTCCCGGCCGGCCAGCAGCCGCTCGACGTACTTCCCGATCACGTCAACCTCCAGGTTGACGCCGCTGCCCGGCTGAGCCAGGCCGAGCGTGGTCCCCGCCAGGGTGGCGGGGATGAGGCTCACCTCGAACCACGGCGGATCCCCGCCAGGACCGCCGCCGACCCCGGAAACGGTCAGGCTCACCCCGTCCACGGCGACCGAGCCCTTTTCCACGATGTACCGGGCCAGGCCGGGCGGGACCGCGATCCGCACCACGTCCCAGTGCTGGGCCGGGCTCCGCGACACGATGACGGCGACGGCGTCCACGTGACCCTGCACCAGATGCCCGCCGAGGCGGCCGCCGAGCCGGAGCGGGCGCTCCAGGTTGACGGGTGAGCCTGGGGCCAGGGCGCCCAGCGCCGTGCGGCGCAGGGTCTCGGCCATGACGTCGGCGGTGAAGGTGGGGCCGGACGTCGCGGTGACGGTGAGGCAGACCCCGTTGACCGCGATGGAATCCCCCAGGCCGGCGTCGGCGGTGACCCGGGGGCCGCGCACCGTCACGGCGGCCGCCCCGGCATGCCTGTCCACCGCGACGACCTCGCCGCGCTCTTCGACGATTCCGGTGAACATCCGCGTTCATCTCCTCCGGGCCCGCGGCCCCGGGGTACGCGCGGATGCGCGAGCGCGATCCCCGCCATCGCCGGCCGGGCCGCGCGCGTGCTGCCTCCCATCCGGACTTTCACCGTCGGTCCCGGGATTCCACCGGATCAACCGGCCGTCGGCGCTGGGCGCCTTGGCCGGGTCGCGGACTGTCACCGCCGGCTCGGAGTTTCACCGACCCCGGAGCACGCATTTGCTGTCGTAACCAGTGTGCCACACAAGCTATTCCGCCCGGCCGGCCCGCCTGCCCGGTGCCCGGCCTGCCTGCGGGGTACCCGGGACCAGCCTGCCCGGTGCCGGGGCCGGCCTGCCGCGCCTCGATCCGGTGTAGGCCGCCCATGCGGGCGCGCCGGGCCCTGGCCCGCGTCAGCCGCTGGCGCCGCCCGGCGCCGGCTGCCCGCCGGCCTCGGCGATGCGCCGGCCGAGGAAGTCCCGTTCGGCGGCGTTCTCCGTGAGGGCGAGCGCGGCCCGGTACGCCTGCACGGCTTCCTCTCCCCGGCCGAGGCGGCGCAGCAGGTCGGCCTTGGCGGCGGGCAGGTAACGGTAGTCCGTCAGCCGCCCCCCGGCTTCCAGCTCCTGGATCTGCGCCAGCCCGGTTTCCGGCCCCTCGGCCAGCGCCAGCGCGACCGCCCGGTTGAGGGCCACGACGGGGGATGGCCACACCTCGAGCAGCACGTCGTAGAGGCGGACGATCTGCCGCCAGTCGGTCTCCGCGTAGCTTGGCGCCTCGGCGTGCAGGGCGGCGATCGCGGCCTGCACCCCGAACCGCCCGGGGCACCCGCCCCGCAGCGCGCCCGGCACCAGCGCGGCCCCTTCCGCGATCATGTCCCGGTTCCAGCGGGACCGGTCCTGCTCGGCCAGGAGCAGCAGCCGCCCGCCGGCGCCGGCGCGGGTCGCCCGGCGGGCGTCGGTCAGCAGCAGCAGGGCGAGCAGCCCGCGCACCTCGCGTTCGTCCGGCATGAGCGACTGCAGTATTCGGGCCAGGTCAAGTGCGCGCTCAACGAGGTCGTCGCGGACCACGTTCTCGCCGCCCGGCGCGGTGTGGCCGGTGGTGTAGAGCAGGTGCACCACGGTGAGCACCGCATCGAGGCGGTCGGGCAGCTCGGCGGCCTCGGGCACCCGGTAGGCGATGCGGGCCGCCGAGATCTTCTTCTTGGCCCGTGTCACCCTGGCCGCCATCGTCGGCTCCGGGACCAGGAAGGCCTGCGCGATCTCGATGGTGGTCAGCCCGCAGACCAGCCGCAAGGTGAGCGCGACCTGGGCCTCCCGGGCCAGGGCGGGATGGCAGCAGGTGAACACGAGCCGGAGCCGGTCATCGGGGATCACATCGTCCTCCCCCGGGGCCGGCGCCGGCGGGGACGAGCCCGCGACCGGCGGGACGGGCTCGACCAGCAGCGGTAGCTTGCCGCGCAGGGTCGCCTCGCGCCGGAGCGCGTCGATGGCGCGCCGCCGAGCGGCGGTGGTCAGCCAGGCACCGGGATTGCGCGGCACGCCCTGCCGGGACCATGCGTCCAGGGCGGCCACATAGGCGTCCTGAACGCATTCCTCGGCGAGATCGATGTCGCCGGCGACGCGCGCCGTCGCGGCGAGCACGAAGGCCCACTCGCGACGGTGCGCGTCGGCGACGGCGGCGGAGGAATCGCTGCCCGGCGGCCGGGTGTCTCCCGGGCCGTCCCCGGCCCGGGGACGGCCCTTATCCCCCGCTTCCGGGTTCCCGCCCACCGTGCTCTGCTCCCGTGCGCTGATGAGCCCTACGAGAAGACCATGATCGGCCGGACCTCAACGCCGCCGAACCGCGCCGGGCAGAGCTTGGCGATGTCGAGGGCGTGGTCCAGGTCGCGCGCGTCGATCAGGTAGTAGCCGCCCAGCGCCTCCTTGGTCTCGACGAAGGGGCCGTCGGTCACGACGTCGCTGCGGATGGTCGTCGCGGTGCTGGTCGGCTGGAGGGCGTTGCCGCCGACGAGCTTGCCGCCGTTCTCGCCCACCTGCTGCGCGAAACGATTGTGCGCGTCCATGACCTCCTGGAACACGTCCGGGGTCGCGGTGGCGTAGCTGTTCTCGTCCTCATAGATCAGGATCAGGTATTCGGCCATGACGGATGTCCTTCCGGTGTCTTGATGGGAGCCATCACTACCCCGACGATCGGTGCCGCCCGGGATCGACATTCCCCCGCCAGTTTTGTGGATGGGTCAGTGGGCCCAGGCCGCGTGGGCGATGGCCCGCTCGGCCTGGGCACGCAGCGCCTGAACCGCCGCGGCGGGGTCGTCGGCATCGTAGACGGCCGATCCCGCCACGAACACGTCTGCTCCCGCGTCCGCGCAGCGCTCGATCGTCTCCTCGCTCACCCCGCCGTCTACCTGCAGCCAGACCGAGCCACCGTGCCTGGCCACCAGCGCACGGGCGCGGCGCAGCTTCGGGAGCACCAGGTCCAGGAAGGGCTGGCCGCCGAACCCCGGCTCCACGGTCATGAGCAGCAGCATGTCGATCTCGGGCAGCAGATCGATGTATGGCTCGACCGGGGTGGCCGGATTGAGCGCCAGCCCGGCGCGGGCGCCGGCCGAGCGGATCATCCGCAGCAGCCGGACCGGCTGGCGGGCGGCCTCCGCGTGCACGGTGACGTTGCGCGCCCCGGCCTCGGCGTAGGCGGGCGCCCAGCGGTCCGGATCGGTGATCATCAGGTGGCAGTCCAGCGGCAGGCCGGTGTGCTTGAGCAGTGACTCCACCACCGGCAGGCCGATGGTGAGGTTGGGCACGAAATGGTTGTCCATCACGTCTACATGCAGCCAGTCGGCCACCCCGGAAACCGCCTCGGCCTCGTTGGCGAGCCGGGCGAAGTCGGCGGACAGGATGCTCGGCGCCATCTGGACGGCCATAGGGCCGAGTGTAGACGGCGGCCCGCCCCCCGCGGGGGTGGCGCCGGGGGTGAATCGCCCCCGGCTCCGGCCCGCGCCGCGCGTAACCGGCGCCGGGGCGAAACGCGGCTCGGGAAGGCCCGGCCGGACGGCCGGACCGGTAAGGTGCGCCACGTGACGCCGCTGGGGGAAACTGTCATCGCCCGCCGGTAACGTTCGATCACACATTCGACCGGGACGGAGGCACCGGGTGAATTCCCAGGCAGCGGACCCGCTTCTCGCCCGCGTCCGCAAGCTGCTGGCCAAGGCCGAGGACGCCGGCGTCACCGCGGCCGAGGCGCAGGCCCTGACGGCCAAGGCGGCGGAGCTGATGGCCAAGTACGGCATCGACCGCGCCCTGCTGGCCGCCGAGCGGCCCGAGACCGACCGCCCCGCCGACCGGATCATCGACGTCGGCAATCCCTGGGCCCGGGTCCAGGCGCACCTGCTGTGCGGGCTCGCGTCCGCGCTGCGCTGCCAGTGCGTCATCCTCCCCCATCCCGGCCCGGGCTCCCGGATCCACATGTTCGGCTTTTCCTCCGACCTCGAGCGCACCGACGTTCTCTACACGTCGCTGCTCGTCCAGATGTGGCAGGGCCTGGCCGCCGAGCAGGTTCCCGCCTGGAGCCGGAGCCCCCGGGCCTGGCGGCGCAGCTGGCTGCTGGGCTTCGCGGCCGCCGTGGTGGCCCGGGTCCGCGCCGCCGAGCAGGAGGCCACGTCCCGGGCGACCGCCCCGCAGGCCCGCTCCGGGTCGCAGACGGCGCTGGTCCTGGCCGACCGCGCCCTGGTCATCCGCCGCAACATCGAGCAGGCCTACCCCGTCACCCGCAAATCCCAGGTGACCTACAGCGGCAGCGGCTACGGCGCCGGCTACGCGCAGGGCCAGCGGGCCGACATCGGCACCACCCGCCTGCGCGGCTCGGCCCGTGCCCTCACTGGGTGAGCTGCTGCGCCCGCTGATACGACAGCCCGAGCAGGGCACCGATGTCGCGGACGCTGTATCCCTGTGCGGACAGGCGCCGGGCGGCTTGCGTCAGCCGCTCCGTGGCTTCCTGCTGGGCTGCGACCGCATGAGCCCGGCTGTCGCGAGCCAGCTCAACCTCGACCCGGGTCTGGTCGTCCACGAAGACAACGTCGACCGTCACCGTCGCGCTAGCCGGGTCAAGGTCCGTGAACATCTGGACCAGGCTCCGCACCATCTCCTCGACCTTGTCGAGGCGGCGCGCCTGGGTTGTGTGACCCAACTCGGGCACCTCAACGACCCACCAGCGTCCCTCGCGGTGGCACCGCGCGGTGTAGTTCACTGCAACCATATCAAGTCTAGTCTACCAGACACTTTAAGTCTGGCCCGATAGACAGCGTGTGGCCTGGGCTATCCGGCCGCTGGGTGGCGCTGGAGCAGGGCGAGGAAGATGGCATCGGTGCCGTGCCGGTGTTGCCAGAACTGCGCGTATCTGCCGTCGGGCCCCGGGCAGCGAAGGCCGGGCACCTCGGCGAGGACGGCGGGAGCGTCCAGGACGGACACATCATCCCGGCCGCGCAGGACGTCGGCCACGACCGCGCGCGTTTCGCCGGTGTGCGGGGAGCACGTCACGTAGGCCACCGCGCCGCCCGGGCGGGCCGCGTCCAGGGCGCTGGCCAGCAGGCGCCGCTGCAGGCCGCTGAGGGCGGCCACGTCCGCCGCTGACTTGCGCCAGCGGGCCTCCGGCCGCCTGCGCAGCGCTCCGAGTCCGGAACACGGGACGTCGGCGATAACCCGGTCGAACGACCCGGGCCGCCACGCGGGTGCGGTGCCGTCGGCCACGATCACGCCAGCCGCCCCACTGACGGCCGCCTGCACCAGCCGCGCCCGGTGCAGGCGGGCGTCGGCGGCGAGCAGCCGGGCGCCCCGGCCGGCGGCCAGCCCGGCCAGTAGCCGCGCCTTGCCGCCCGGCCCGGCGCACAGGTCGAGCCAGTGCCGGTCCGGGGCGCCCACGTCCACCCGGGTGAGCGCGAGCGCAGCCAGCTGGCTGGCCTCATCCTGCACCGCCGCGCGGCCCTGCCCGACGGCGGCGACCCTTGCCGGGTCACCGGACTCCAGGTAAGCGCCGAACGGTGACCAGCGCGCGGGCTCCGCCCCGCCGGCCACCAGTTCCGCCTGGTCGGCCAGGCCGGGCACCGCGCACAGGGCCACTCGCGGCCGCCCGGCGGACGCGGCCAGCACGGCCTCGGTCTCGCTGAGCCCGGTGGCGGCCTCCTCGGCGAGCGATGCGCTGATGGCGTCCACGATCCAGCGTGGGTGGCTATAACGGACCGCCAGGTGGCCCACCAGGTCGGCTGCCCGGCTGGGCGCGGTGGCGGTGATCCAGGCTTCCAGGTCCCGGGTGGCCACCCGCCGCAGCACGGCGTTGACGAAGCCCGCCGCGCCCGGCCCACTGACCTGCCTGGCCAGGTCCACCGACGTGGCGACCGCCGCATGCGCGCCGACTCTGGTCGCGAGCAGCTGGTGCGCGCCGAGGCGGAGCACATCCCGCACGGGCGGATCGATCCGGTCGAGGTCGCGGGCACTGCAGGCCGCGATCACCGCGTCGTAGGTGCCCTGCCCGCGCAGGGTGCCGTAGCTGAGCTCGGTGGCCAGGGCGGCGTCACGCCCGGTCAGCCCGCGCTCGCGCAGCAGCGCGGGCAGCATCAGGTTCGCGTACGCGTCGCGCTCGCGCACCGCGCGCAGGACGTCGAAGGCCACCAGCCGGGCCGGGTCGATCCGCCGCCCGGAGGCGCCGCCCCGGCCGCCTGCGCCGCCCCGGCCGCCCCTGGCGGGCGCGCGCTGGCCCGGCCGTGGCCCCCCGGGGGTGCCGGCACGGGAGGGAGCCTTGCCGGAGCCTGCGGGGGCCGTGTCACTGGTGGAGGCGTTGCTGGCGCGGGACGCGGCCTTGCCGGTGCGGGAGGCGGCCTTGCCGGTGCGGGAGGCGGGCTTGCCGGTGCGGGAGGCGGGCTTGTCGCTGGTGGAGGCGTTGCTGGCCTGAGGCGCGGCCTTGCCGGTACGGGCGCCGGGCTTGTCGTCCCCACGAGGCCCGCGGGACCGGCCATGCCCGGCCGCGGGAACTCTCGCCACTGTCAGCTGAAGGCCAGGGGCGGCTGGCCGGCCCCGGCCTGGTCCAGGTGCAGCCCGCGAGCCCATTCGGCGGCGGCCATCCGCCGCTTGCCGGGCGGCTGCACGTCGCCCAGCTCGACCGGGCGGGTGGCGGTCCCGGCGAACACGCCCGCCCGCCCGGCCCACAGTTCCCCGGGTGCGAGGGACCCGGGAACGGCAGGCGGCGCGGGGCCGCTGCCCGCGTCCGCAGGCGGGCATGGGCGCACCGGCCATAGCTTCAGCCGGGTGTCCCCGAGCATCGTCCACGCGCCGGGGGCGGGGGTGCAGGCACGGATCTGCCGGCCGACGACCGGTGCGGGGACGCTCCAGCGCACCCGCGCGTCGTCAGGGGTCAGCTTGGGGGCATAGCTGATCCCCTCGGCCGGCTGCGGCCGGGGGTCCAGCTGCCCCGCCTCGATGCCGTCGAGCGTGGCTACCAGCAGGCTGGCGCCGGATTCGGCGATCCGGGCGAGCAGGTCGCCCGCGGTGTCCTGTTCGCCGATGGGCTCGGTCACCACGCCGTAGACCGGGCCGGCGTCCAGCTCGGCGACGAGGCGGAACGTGGTGGCACCGGTGATGTCGTCCCCGTGCGCGATGGCGTGGGCCACCGGCGCCGCCCCGCGCCAGGCGGGCAGTAGCGAGAAATGCAGGTTCACCCACCCGTGCCGGGGAATCTCCAGCGCGGCCTGCGGGATCAGCGCCCCGTACGCGGTGACCGGGCAGCAGTCCGGCGAGAGCGCCCGCAGGCGGCGCAGGAAACCCTCATCGCGGGGGGTGGGCGGCTTGAGCACCTCGAGGCCGACCTCGGCCGCGCGTTCGGCGACCGGGCCGGGTCCCACCCGGCGGCCGCGGCCGGCGGGGGCGTCGGGCCGGGTGATGACCGCGGCCACCTCGTGCCGCGACTTGAGCAGCGCGTCGAGCGAGGGCACCGCGGCCGCCGGGGTGCCGGCGAACACCAGGCGCATCCTCAGGCCGCGTCTCGTATCGAGCGCGGCACCGGCCGCGCCGTCCTCACCCGCACCTCAGAACGCCTTGCCCCACGTACGGTGTGGCGAGATCTTGACCTGCGGGGCCTCCTCGCCCCACCACTCGGCCTCGCGGATCTCCTTCATGGCCAGCTTCCTGGTGACCGGGTCGAGCCGGTCGATGAACAGCACGCCGTCCAGGTGATCCGTCTCATGCTGAACGCACCGTGCCAGGTGACCGGTGCCCTCCAGGGTGACCGGTTCCCCATACATGTTGAAGCCCTTGGCCACCACGCCGTAGGCCCGCTTGGTGGGGAAGGCGAGGCCGGGAAAGGACAGGCACCCCTCGTCGTCGGTCTCCTCCTCGGGCGAAAGATCGAGCGACGGGTTGATGAGGTGGCCCAGCTGGTCGTCCACGTGGTAGGTGAACACCCGCAGGCTCACCCCGATCTGTGGCGCCGCCAGGCCCACGCCCGGCGCGTCCAGCATGGTGTCGGTCAGGTCCTTGACCAGCCTGCGGAGCTCGGCGTCGAAATCGGTGACCGGGTCGGCCGACGTACGCAGCACCGGATCGCCGAAGATGCGGATCGGCTTAACGCTGATGGTGGTACCGTCCCTTCCCGCTCCACGCCTTTTCCCAGGCAGTCACAGTCTACGAAGTCTGGGTAGTCTTGCGCCGGCCCAGCGTTACGAAGTCTGGGTGGTCTTGCCGGCCCGGCGCGGGCCGACGGCAGGGCCCGCCGCCGGCGACCGGGCCTTGAACGCCGCCTTGCGGGCGGCCCTGGCCACGGCGGGGTCCGGGTGGTGATCGCTGAGGGCGGTCAGCAGGTCCGTCACGCCCGGATGGCTGACCTCCCAGAGCCCAGCCACCAGTTCCGCCTGCGCGGCCGGTGGGACATCGGGAAGCAGCTCCGCGACCACGTCCCTGGGGTCGGCCTCTTCGAGCAGCCCCGCCCCCAGATCCACCAGCAGCCACGCCCGGTCGCCCCGGCCCAGGTCGGCCTGCTCGCCGTGCTCGTGCAGCCAGACCGCCGCGTGGGCGTGGAGCACCGGCTCGTCCAGCGCGGCGCGCACCGCGGGCACCGCCGCTGCGCCGATCCGGTCCAGCACCGCGAATCCCGCACCGCGCAGGCCTGGCGACCCCCGGCCTGCCGCATCGATCAGCTCACGCGCGGCCCCCTCGTGGGTGCGCACGGCCAGCCAGGCGGCGATCTCCGCCTCGCCGTCCTCGACGTCGCAGCTGGCCAGCGTGGCCAGCAGGGCGGCCGCGTCGCCGCGGGCACCGCCGCCAAGCACCGGCACGTGCCAGCCCTGGGCCCGCAGCCGCCGGTGAACCCCCCAGACGCCGAGCCGGGACAGCGTCACCGTGAGGCCACCGGCCGCCTCGTCCGTCCCCAGTTCCACCACCCCGAGGTCGGCCAGCGCCTCCAGGGCCGAGGACAGCCCCGCCGCCTGGTCATGCTCGGGGTCGCCGCCCGCATAGGCGGGGCCTGGATGGTGCGTCCCGCTGCCCGCGGCCGCCACATAAGCCTCGAACAGCGCATCCATCTTCACCGGGCCGCCGACCGTGTAGAGGGCCGTGGCCATGCCGTCCAGGTCCTCCGCTGCGAGCATCAGGGTGAGGGCATCGTCCCAGACCGCGAGCACTTCTTCGGCGTCGCCCGAGACCAGCACGTCCATCCCGCCGCCGGCGCCGGCCCTGCCGCCGGTGACCTCCAGCATCGCGGTGCGGGCCGCGACCCGCCACGCCGCGTCGAGCTCTCCTGGCGCCAGTTCCAGTTCGGCCATGGCCGCCGCCGCCTCAGCGGCCGGCAGCCTGCCGTGCGCCGCCAGGGCCCGGCCACCCGGACCCAGCCACCGCGCTACCTCCCGGGCCGCCCGCAGCAGCGGCGCCACCCGCGCGGATCCGGCCAGTTCCTCCCGTGGCGCCAGCCGCACCGGGGGCAGCCGCGGCGCCTCGCGGCCCCGCTCGTCGCCGCCCGGGCTGTGCGGGGCGGCGGGCTGCCGGCCGTCGGCGGCACCGGGCCCGGCTGGACCGGCCGGCGCGGCAGATCCCGCCGATGCCACGGGCCCGTCCTGCCCGGCGGCCCCGGCCTTGGCCGGGCCGCTGGCCCCGGACCTGCCTGGCCCGGATCGCGGAGTCCGTCGTGAGGTGGCCACTCAAGCACCCTACGGCCTCCGGCGAGCAACTCAGATCAGCTCGGCGGGGTCAAGTTGCACGCGGACCGCGCCCGCGTCCTTCCGTGCGCTGCGCACGCCCTGTGCCGCCTGCAACGCCGCTGCGAGGGGCATTGACGCGGATCTGGGTACCCGGACGAGTACCCGCACCTGCTGATCTTTCACATCATCTAGCTCATCTTTCCCAGAAAACTCATTGTCCTCATCTGTCTCGGAAGGCACTTCAGGCTTAGCGAGCCTCTCCTGTTCATCAGCGCCCACGCCCCCGCCGTCCAGCGGGATCGGCCCGAGGACGTCGGCCTCCGGCGGGAGGACGGCCGCCGCCAGCAGCTCAGCCACCGCCCGTCCGGGGCCGGAAAGGGCGGCCATCCGGACCGCGGGCGGGAAACGGAGGGCCTCACGTTCGGCCAGTTCCCGGTCGGCGTGGGTCACCGGATCCCAGCGGATCAGCGCCTGCACCACCGGCAGCGCTGCCTCCGCGATCACGGTCACGGCACCGCCGGCGGCGCCCGGCCGGACCAGCGCGGCAGCGTTCAGCCAGCGGCGCAGCGCCTCCTCGGCCGCGCGCAGGCTGGGCCGGCCAAGCAGCACCCACCCGTCCAGCAGCACGGCCGCCGCGTACCCGCCGTCCGCTCGCGGCTCGGCGCCCGGGGTGGCGACGACCAGCGCCGGTGCCCGCGGAACGAGCTCGACCACGGTGGCGCCCCCGGAAACCACCACCGGCGTACCGGGGAACGCGCGCCCCAGCTCCTCCGCCGTCCGGCCGGCGCCGGTCACCAGGGCACGGAGGCGGGGATCCCCGCAGGCCGGGCACCGCCAGCCTGGATCGGCCCGCCCGCACCATCGGCAGCGGGCCGGGCCGCCGTCCCCCTCCAGGGCGAGCGGGCCGGCACAGGCCGGGCAGCGGGCCGGAGCCCGGCAGCTCTCGCAGGCGACAGCGGTCACATAGCCCCGTCTCGGCACCTGGACCAGGACCGGGCCGTGGGCCAGCCCGGCCCGTGCTATGCGCAGCGCCAGGCTCGGCATCCTCGCGGACCGGGCCGCCTCGTCCCGAGCGAGCTCGGTGTCGGCGCCCGCCGCCCGCACCTGCGGCGCGCAGCTGCGAACGGTGGGGCGGTCGGCGGTGATGGCGGCCGCCCAGCCGGTGCCGATCAGCCTGGCCGCCTCGGCGGTGCGGGCGAACCCCCCGATCAGCGCGCCCGCGCCGGCCCGGTGCGCCCGCAGCGCGAGGATCTCCCGCGCGTGGGGATAGGGGGCACGCGGCTCGGCGTGCAGGTCGTCCCCGTCGTCCCAGATGACGACCAGGCCGAGGTCGCGGACCGGGGCGAACATGGCGGCCCGGGTGCCGGCCACCACCCGTACCGTCCCGCGGGCCACGGACAGCCAGCGCCGGTAGCGCTCGGCGGGCCCGAGCCCGGCCGAAAGACAGGTGTGCCGGCCCGGCCCGAGCATGCGGGCCAGCGCGCCGTCGATGAGGCTCAGGTCCCGGGCGTCCGGCACCACGATGAGCGTGCCCCGCCCGGCCGACCCGGCCGCTGCTGCCGTCGTCGCGATCTCCTCCGGCCACAGCGGCCCGGGCAGCGCCGACCAGACCGCACGCGGCGCCCGGCCGTCCGCGAGCGCGGCGAGGAACGCCTTCCCGGCCGGGTAACGCGCCCACGGCCCCGGCGCCGGCCTCGGGGGCGGCCGGGGCGGCTGGCCGTCACCGGTACCGGCCGGCTGCCCCTCGCCCCCCGCGTCCGCCGACAGCCCCGGCGGCTGGCCGTCACCGGTATCGGCCGGCTGCCCCTCGCTCCCCGCGTCCGCCGACAGCCCAGCTGCGGCCTCGGCACCGGCGTGACGCGGCGGGATCGCCAGCCGGAGCACGTCGGCCAGGGTGCCGGCGCAGCGGTCGGCGACCTCCCGGGCGAGCGCCGCGATCTCCGGGCTCAGCACCGGCTCGGGCGAAACCACCCGCTCCAGATAGGCCAGCCGTCCCGGATGCTCGCTGACGGCCGCCCGTTCCAGCAGGTAGCCGCCCGTCAGCTGGCCCGCGAACCGCACCCTCACCCGGCACCCGGGGACAGCGGCCGCCGCCAGCCGCTGCGGCACCAGGTAGTCGAACGGCCGGTCGAGGTGGGCGAGCGGGACGTCGACCGCGATCCTGGCGACCGGCAGATGCTCGGCGGGCGGGCCACGCCGGCCGGTGCGGGCGCGCTCAGCCCGGGCGGCGCGGGCGCGTTCGGTACGGGTGCGGTCGGTGCGGGTCCGGTCGGTGCGCGCGGGGGCGCGGCCGGTGCGGGCAGCGCGCGGCGAGGCCGCCTCGTCCGCTTGCCGTGCCACGCTCCTGTTCCTACCAGAGCCGTCGGTCAGTGGCGGCGAAGGCGGACAGCCCGCAATGACGGTCAGCAGCCGGCCGCTGACCGCAGCGCGTTCGTGCGGTCGGTCCGCTCCCAGGAGAAGTCGGGCTCCTCCCGCCCGAAATGCCCGAACGCCGCGGTCTGCGCGTAGATGGGCCGGAGCAGGTCCAGGTCCTTGATGATCGCGGCCGGCCGCAGATCGAAGACCTCCAGCACGGCGTCCTGGATCCGCTCCACCGGGGCGTGCTCGGTGCCGAAGCATTCCACGAACAGGCCCACCGGCTTGGCCTTGCCGATCGCGTACGCGACCTGTGTCTCACAACGGTCGGCGAGGCCCGCGGCAACGACGTTCTTCGCCACCCACCGCATCGCGTAGGCGGCGCTGCGGTCCACCTTGGAGGGGTCCTTCCCGGAGAACGCCCCACCGCCGTGCCTGGCCATCCCGCCGTAGGTGTCGATGATTATCTTGCGGCCGGTCAGGCCGGCATCACCCATGGGGCCGCCGACCTCGAACCGTCCCGTCGGGTTGACCAGCAGGCGGTAGCCGGAGGTGTCGAGGTCCAGGCCCTCCAGCACCGGCGTCACCACCAGGTCGCGGACGTCTGGGGCGAGCAGTTCCTTGAGGTCGATGTCGGGGGCGTGCTGGGCCGAGACCACCACCGTGTCGAGCCGCACCGGCTGATCACCGGCGTACTCGATGGTCACCTGGGTCTTTCCGTCCGGGCGCAGGTAGGGGATATCGCCGTTATGCCGCGCCTGCGACAGCCGCCGGGCGAGCCGGTGCGCGAGCATGATCGGCAGCGGCATGAGCTCGGGGGTCTCCCGGCAGGCATACCCGAACATCAGCCCCTGGTCGCCGGCTCCCTGCCGGTCCAGCTCGCTCGAGCCTTCACCTTCCCGGTACTCGTAGGCGTCCAGCACACCCTGGGCGATATCGGGCGACTGGGACCCGATCGACACCGAAACGCCGCAAGATGCCCCGTCGTATCCCTTGATCGACGAGTCGTAGCCGATCTCCAGGATCTTGTCCCTGATGATGCCGGGAATGTCCACGTAGGTATCGGTCGTCACCTCACCGGCCACATGCACCTGGCCGGTGGTGATCAAGGTCTCCACAGCGACGTGACTGGTCGGGTCGTCCTTGAGCATCGCATCCAGGATGGCGTCGCTGATCTGATCGGCCATCTTGTCTGGATGCCCCTCCGTGACCGACTCGGAGGTGAAAAGTCGACGGGCCACCTGTCTTCCTTACTGTGCTGGGGGCAAGATTCGCCGAAGCGTAGCGGGGGCGGGTGATGCGGATCACCCCGAACCGGCGCGGCCCAGCTTACTGGTGTTCAGCCAGCCGGACAGCAATCAGGTCCCAGACCACGTCGGCGAGCACCTCCTTGGGCCCGCGCGGGACCGGCGTGGCGCTGCCATCGGCCGCGAGCACCACCGCCTCGTTGTCGTCGGTGCCGAACGCGAGGCCCGGCCCGACCCGATTGACCACCAGCAGGTCGCATCCCTTGGCGGCGAGCTTCGCCCGCCCGTTCGCGAGGATGTCGTCGGTCTCGGCGGCGAACCCGGCGATGACCTGCCCGGGGCGGCGCTGGCCGGCCAGCTCGCGCAGGATGTCCGGGTTCTCGGCCAGCCGCAGCGGCTCCGGGCCGGCGCCGGTCTTCTTGATCTTCTCCTGGCTTCTCGCCTCGGGCCGGTAGTCGGCGACGGCCGCGGCCATGACCACGGCGTCCGCACCCGCGGCGGCGGCCAGCATGGCCGACTGCAGCTGGCCGGCCGAGATCACCCGCTCCACCTTGGTGCCCGCCGGGTCGTCGAGGTCCACGTTCGCCGACACCAGGGTCACCTCCGCGCCGCGGGCGGCCGCGGTCCGGGCGAGCGCGTAGCCCTGCCGGCCGGACGACCAGTTGCCGAGAAAGCGGACGGGGTCGAGTTCCTCCCTGGTGCCACCGGCGCTGACCACGACCCGGCGGCCCGCCAGATCGGGCGCCAGCCCGGCAATCCCCCGGGCGAGCACCCGGACGGCGACCCGGTAGAGCTCGATGGGCTCGGGCAGGCGGCCGGGACCGGTGTCGGCGCCGGTCAGCCGGCCGGATGCGGGCTCGAGAACCAGGCAGCCGCGCTCACGCAGGGTGCGCACATTGGCGACGGTGGCCGGGTGCTCCCACATCTCGGTGTGCATGGCGGGCGCGAAGACCACCGGGCAGCGTGCCGTCAGCAGGACCGAGGTGAGCAGGTCGTCCGCCTGCCCGGAGGCTGCCCGCGCCAGCAGGTCAGCGGTCGCGGGGGCGGCGAAGACGAGGTCGGCCTCCTGGCCCAGCCGGACATGCGGCACCTCGTGCACGTCATGAAAGACGCTGACCGCGGCCGGCTGCCCGGACAGGGCCGCCCAGGTGGCGGCGCCCACGAACCGCAGCGAGTCCCGGGTGGGCACCACCCGCACCTGGTGGCCGGCCTCGGTGAGCCGCCGGAGCAGCTCGCACGCCTTGTAGGCGGCGATGCCTGCCCCGACGCCAAGCACGATGCGCGCCGGCATGTTCCCCGCCAGGCGTCAGGGGGTCAGCTCTCCGCCGTCTCCACGGCGGACAGCATCCGCTGCCGGATCTCCCGCAGCGCGATCGACAGGGGCTTCTCCTGCACGCGGGTTTCGACCAGCGGCCCGACGTACTCCAGCAGGCCCTCGCCGAGCTGGGCGTAGTAGGCGTTGATCTGCCGCGCCCGCTTGGCCGCCATGATGACGAGGCGGTACTTGCTGTCGACGACGTCGAGCAGATCGTCGATGGGCGGGTTGGTGATGCCGTCAGCAGTGGTATTCCCTGCCACCGTCTACCTTCCGTCAAAAATGTGTTCCGGCCCGATCAGGCCGTCATTAAGGCTACCAGCTGCTCGCACACGTCCTTGACAGACGTGTTGACGAGCGTTATGTCGAACTCCTGGCCGGCCTCGATTTCCTCGGCCGCCAGCTCTAGCCGACGGACGATGACCTCGGGCGGTTCGGTGCCCCGGGCGGAGAGGCGCCGTACCAGCTCGTCCCAGGAGGGCGGGGCGAGGAAGACCAGGAGCGCGTCCGGCACCGCCCGGCGCACCTGCCTGGCCCCGGCGATGTCGATCTCCAGCAGCGCCGGGACCCCCGCCGCGATGCACCGGGTGACGGGCTCCCGCGGGGTGCCGTAGCGGTACCCGGCGAAGCTGGCCCATTCGAGCAGTTCGCCGCGGGCGACCATGGCGTCGAAGGCCTCGTCGCCGACGAAGTGGTATTCGCGGCCGTCCATCTCGCCCGGCCGGGGTGAACGCGTGGTCACCGAGACCGAGAGCCAGATGTCCGGGCGCTTCTTCCGCAGACCCGCCACGACGGTGCCCTTGCCCACACCGGAAGGGCCGGAAAGTACGGTCAACCCGGCATCGCCGACAGCCCCAGGGGCAAGCGCGGTACCGCGTGCGCTATGAGCGGACGAATTGGTGCCGGGACCGTGTCCCCCGCGCCCGCCCGTGGGGCCGCCTGCGTCGGTCAGATATCGCCGCCGAACTCGTTCTCCAGCGCGCTGCGCTGATTCGCACCCAGGCCACGGACCCGCCGCGATTCCGCGATGCCAAGGCGCTCCATGATCTGGCGTGCGCGCACCTTCCCGACACCCGGCATGGCCTCAAGCAACGCCGAGACCTTCATCTTGCCAACGGTGTCATCGGTCATGCCCTGCTTCAGGACGGCCGGCAGCGTTGTGGATCCGCGCTTCAGGTTGTTCTTGACTTCCGCGCGGTCCTTGCGCGCCTTCGCGGCCTTCTCCAGGGCAGCGGCACGCTGATCGGGAGTGAGGGGAGGAAGAGCCACTCCAGTTCACCTCGGGTTTCCAATAGAAAAAGATGGGTCGGGAAGGGAAAGTAGCGAGTCCGGCCCTGCTAGGCAACGTGAACCCCCGTTTATTGCGTCATAAATTGGTTTATACTACTCTGAGTAAGCGTCCGAATACTCAAGGTGATCAAAATTGTATACCTGCCGGTCGGCGAGGCGGCCCGTGCCGGCGGGCGGACTTCTCGGCCCGGCCGCCTCCCGGGCCGCCGCCCGGTGCCCCTGACCGGTCCGCCGGGCGCGGCCGGCCCCGGCGGCCCTGGCGGGCAGCTCAGGGTAAGCGCATGGCAACGCGCAGGTCATGCCAGGGTCAACCTACTGCGGCGCGGGCGGGCCGGCGCGAAGGGACGCCCAGGGGTCGCGATGGAACGCCCGGGGCTAAGGGACCGGTCGCACCGGCCCGGGCTGAGCGGCGTGCACCGCTGGCCCATCAGCGCGGGATGAGGGCTTACCAGACAGGTACGAGCCCCCAGCCGGGCGGTTGCATTTCACTCACTTCCGACGCCGGGCCGGTCCCGGCGGGCCTAGCCCGGGGCGGGGGCGAGCCGGCGCAGCGGCGCGGCGATGGCGGCGGCGGCGGCGCCGGGGTCGGGCGCGGCGGTAATGGGCCGCCCTATCACCAGCAGGTTGGCGCCGGCCCGCAGCGCCTCTTCCGGCGTGGCCGTCCGGGCCTGGTCGTGGGGCGACGCTCCCACCGGGCGGATGCCCGGCGTGATCAGGGTGATGTCCGGGCCGACCTCGGCCCGGACGGCGGCCACCTCCTGCGGCGAGCACACCAGCCCCCGTGCTCCCGACTCGACCGCGAGCGCGGCGAGCCGCCGCACCGCGTCCGACATCGGGCCCAGCATGCCGATCCGCTCCAGGTCGGCCGCGCCGAGCGAGGTCAGCACGGTGACGGCGGCGACGGTCGTGTCCGGGGCACCCTGGACGGCGGCACGGACCACCTCGGGGCCGCCCGCCGCGTGCACCGTCAGCAGGTCCGGGCGGAGCCGCGCAACCGCCCGGGCCGCGCTGGTCACCGTGGCGGGGATGTCATGCAGCTTCAGGTCGAGGAAGATCCTGACCCCGCTCGCGCCGCGGATCGAGGCCACGATCTCCGGCCCGTACCTGAGATACAGCTCCAGCCCGATCTTGACCGTGCTGACGTGTGGCGTGACGAGCCCGGCCCACCGCGCAGCGGTCTCCAGGTCGGGCGCATCGAGCGCGACAGCAATCGGCGCCGGCTGGGTCAACGTTCCTCCTTCAGACCTGGCATCACGTTACAGCGAGCTCCCGGAGAACCTTCGCCCCGGCGCGGGGTGCGGCTCGTGGGCCAGCCCGATGACGTCCGTCAGGCGCTCGATTCCCCGGCTGGCCAGCTCCTCCTCGAGCTCGCGCAGGATCCGGAGGCAGGCGGACGGATCGTGGAAGATGGTCGTCCCGATGCTGACCATGGCCGCGCCGGCCAGGATGAGCTCCAGCGCGTCCCGGCCGGTGCGGACCCCGCCCATCCCGATGATCGGGACATCGGGCAGCGCCTCGCGAACCTGCCAGATGCACCGCACGGCCACCGGCCGGATGGCGGGCCCGGACAGCCCTCCGGTCGTCCCGGCGCGCACCGGGCGCAGGGTGTCGAGGTCGATAGCCATGCCCAGCAGGGTGTTGATCAGCGAGAGCCCGTCCGCCCCGGCCGCCACGCAGGCCCTGGCGATCGCGACGATGTCGGTGACGTCGGGCGACAGCTTGGCGAACACCGGGATGTCATAACGCAGCCTGCCGCGGACCGCCTCGACCACCGCGGCCGACGCCCCGGCGTCACAGG
>DATINY010000232.1:0-5504 GCA_035473755.1 Streptosporangiaceae bacterium | reverse complement strand
CGCGCGGACGCGGCCGATCCCGCCGTCCGCGCGGTCCGCCGGGCGCCGCGGCGGTGACACCCGAACGTCACAATCTGCCGGACCCGGGCCAGGCGCCCGGCCCAAAGGGGGACAGCACCCGTGCTCAAGCCCGACTACCCTGTCCGCACGCCGCGCCTGGTGCTCCGGCCGTTCACGCCAGATGACCTTGACGCACTGCATGACTTCCACCGGCTGCCCGAGGTCACCCGTTACCTGTATCACGAGCCAAGGAACCGGGCCGAGGTGAGCGTCCTGCTGCAGGGGAAGATCGCGGCCAGCGTTCTCCCCGCCGACGGCAAGGCGCTCTGCCTGGCCGCCGAGCTGGCCGAGACCGGGCAGCTCGCTGGCGACTGCACGCTGTTCTGGCTGAGCCAGGCCCACCAGCAGGGCGAGATCGGGTTTGTCTTCCACCCCGCCTTCCACGGCCGCGGGCTCGCCACCGAGGCGGCGGGGGCCCTGCTCCGGCTCGGGTTCGAGGGCCTTGGCCTGCACCGGATCATCGGCCGGTGCGACGGCCGCAACCGGGCGTCGGCGGGGGTCATGGAGCGCAACGGCATGCGCCGTGAGGCGCACCTGATCGAGAACGAATTCGTCAAGGGCGAATGGACCGATGAGCTGATCTACGCGATTCTCCGGCGCGAGTGGGAGGGGTCCGCCCCGGCGCGAGACTGAGCAGCCGCAGGGCCCGCTCCTTCTCGAACTCCAGCGCCCGGGCGGGCAGCGGGCGGATCCGCCCGATCCGGCGCGCGAGCTCGGCGACCTCCGCCCGGACGCCGGGCTCGGTCAGCACCCGCAGGCCGAACGCCAGCGCGGCGGGGCTGATGTCGTAGCGCTGCTCGATCTCCAGGGCCAGGGAGACGGCAAGGAGGTCGTCCTCGCCGAACTGACGGTGCCGGCCAGCCCGCCCGGCACCAGCCCCCCCGGCACCAGCCGGCCCCGCACCGGCCTGCCGAGCACCGGCCCGTTCAGCACCGGCCCGTTCAGCACCGGCCAGGTCGGCTGCCCGGCCTGCGGCCCGGATGCGGCCACGTCGGCCGGCGGCCGGTGGCTCGCGGACGGGTGGCAGGAGCCCGAGCAGGTCCCGGTAGCGGAGCATCCGCGGTGAGGTGTCGAGCCGCTGCGCGGCCTCCGTGATGCGCATGAGGGCCAATCTAACATTTTTGTGTCAGAAACAGCCGTCTCGGCGTGCGATCGCGGCCGTCCGTCCCATACGGTCGGTGTTGCGCCCGCGCGGCGCCCCCAGCAGCACCCAGCCCACGACAGGAGTGGACATGCCCACCGAACCGCTTCCGTTCAAGGTCGCCGACCTCTCGCTCGCCGACTTCGGCCGCAAGGAGATCACGCTCGCCGAGCACGAGATGCCCGGCCTGATGGCGGTGCGGGCGGAGTACGCGCAGGCACAGCCGCTGCGCGGCTCCAGGGTCACCGGTTCGCTGCATATGACCATCCAGACGGCGGTCCTGATCGAGACGCTGGTCGCGCTCGGCGCGCAGGTGCGCTGGGCCAGCTGCAACATCTTCTCCACCCAGGATCACGCCGCGGCGGCGGTGGCGGTCGGGCCGGACGGGACGCCCACCGCCCCCAAGGGCATCCCCGTCTTCGCCTGGAAGGGGGAGACCCTCCAGGAGTACTGGTGGTGCACGGACCAGGCGCTGACCTGGCCCGGCCAGGACGGGCCGAACCTGATCCTGGACGACGGCGGGGACGCCACGCTGCTGGTGCACAGGGGCGCCGCGTACGAGCAGGCCGGTGCGGTGCCGTCGGCCGGTGAGGACGACCCGGAAGAGCTGGCCGTCGTCCTGGCGCTGCTGCGCGACAGCCTGGCCGCCGACCCGGGACGGTTCACCCGGATGGGCGCCGGGATCACCGGTGTCACCGAGGAGACCACCACCGGCGTGCACCGGCTCTACGAGATGGCCCGGGAGGGCACCCTGCTGTTCCCCGCCATCAACGTGAACGACTCGGTCACCAAGTCCAAGTTCGACAACAAGTACGGCTGCCGGCACTCCCTCATCGACGGCATCAAGCGGGCCACCGATGTGCTGATCGGCGGGAAGGTCACGGTCGTCTGCGGGTACGGGGACGTGGGCAAGGGCTGCGCCGAGTCGCTGCGCGGCCAGGGCGCGCGGGTGATCATCACCGAGATCGACCCGATCTGCGCGCTCCAGGCGGCGATGGACGGCTACCAGGTCGCGACCCTGGACGACGTCGTCGCCACCGCGGACATCTTCGTCACCGCCACCGGCAACCGGGACATCATCACCGCCGAGCACATGAGCGCGATGAAGCACCAGGCGATCGTCGGCAACATCGGGCACTTCGACAACGAGATCGACATGGCCGGGCTGGCCCGGCTGCCGGGCATCCGCAAGGTGAACATCAAGCCCCAGGTCGACGAGTGGCAGTTCGCCGACGGGCACTGCGTGATCCTGCTCTCCGAGGGACGGCTGCTCAACTTGGGGAACGCGACCGGCCATCCCAGTTTCGTTATGTCCAATTCGTTCACCAATCAGGTGATCGCGCAGGTGGAGCTGTACACCAGGCCGGGGGACTACCCGGTCGGGGTGTACACGCTGCCCAAGCACCTCGACGAGAAGGTGGCGCGGCTGCACCTGGACGCCCTCGGCATCAGGCTCACCGAACTGACCAAGGAGCAGGCCAGCTACCTCGGCGTTCCGGTGGAAGGCCCCTACAAGCCCGAGCACTACCGCTACTGACCGTGCCCAGCGCTGACGGGGACGCCGGCCTCCCGCCCTCCGACATCACCGATCCGGGCCTGGCCGAGGCCGGTCGGGCCCGGATCGAGTGGGCGCAGCGGGGCATGCCGGTGCTGCGCCTGCTCACCGAGAGGTTCACCGCGCAGCGGCCGTTCGCCGGGCTCACCATCGCGGCCTGCCTGCACGTCACGGCCGAGACCGCGGGACTGGTGAACGCGCTGCGGGCGGGCGGGGCGCGGGTCTTCCTGGCCGCCTCCAACCCTCTGTCCACCCAGGACGACGTCGCGGCGGCGCTCGCCGCCGGCGGCGCGGCGGCCGTGTTCGCCCGGGCCGGGGTGGACCGGCTCGGCTACGACGAGCACATCCACCGGGCGCTCGACGCCGGGCCCGACCTGGTGATCGATGACGGCGGCGACCTGGTGAACACGCTCCACGAGCAGCGCCCAGACCTGCTCGCCGCGGTGCGCGGTGGCTGCGAGTCCACCGCCACCGGGGTGATCAGGCTCCGCCGGATGGCCGATGAGGGAGCGCTCGCCTTCCCCATGGTGGCCGCCGACGCCACCACCACCAAGCGCATGTTCGACAACACCTGCGGCACGGGGCAGTCGGTCATCGACGGCGTGCTGCGGGCCACCAACACCCTGCTGGCCGGCCGGGTGGTGGTCGTGGCCGGCTATGGGGCCTGCGGCCGGGGCATCGCCGAGGCCGCCCGGGGGCTCGGCGCCCAGGTTGTTGTCACCGAGGTGGACCCGGTCCGGGCGCTGGAGGCGGTCCTGGCCGGGTTCCGGGTGCTGCCGATGGCGGACGCGGCCCCGGCGGGCGAGGTGTTCATCACCGCCACCGGGTCGCGGGACGTCATCGCGGCCGGGCACCTGCCGGGCCTGCGGGACGGCGCGATCCTGGCCAACGCCGGGCATTTCGACGTGGAGATCGACGTCCGGGCGCTGGCGGAGGCGGCGGTCAAGGTCACCCGCGACGTCCGGCCGCACACCGACGAGTACCTGCTCGCCGATGACCGCCGGCTGCTGCTGCTCGCGGAGGGCCGGGTGGTGAACCTGGTCGCCGCGGAGGGGAACCCGCCGCAGGTGATGGACGTGTCGTTCGCCGGGCAGGCGCTGGTGCTGGCGTGGCTGGCCACGGCAGCGGCCGGCCTCCCCGCTGGCGTGCACGCCGTACCGGCCGAGATCGACGAGCAGATCGCGCGGCTGACCCTGGAGTCCTCCGGGGCGCGGATCGATACCCTTACCCCGGCCCAGCGGGAGTACCTGAATTCCTGGCGGCAGGTCTCTTAGCCGCCCCGTCTGACGTGCCGGGATCACGTTCCGGCCGGGTGTAACGGCGGATCCGGCTCTCCCGGGCCCGGCTGAGGAAGATCATCGTTATGCCGCCGGCGAGCAGGATCAGCCAGAAGTTGATCAGCCGGTAGGCGAGCACGGCGGTCAGCGCCCGGCCCGTGGTCAGGCCGGCCGCGACCAGGGCGGCCGTGAGGGTCAACTCCACCAGCCCGAACCCGCCCGGCGTGACCCCGGTGCTGCCGACTGCGGCGCCGGCGCCGTAGGCCAGGACCAGGCCGCGCCAGGGGATCGGCGCCCCGGTGGCGTGGATCGCGCAGGCCAGGCAGGCACAGTCGGCCAGCCAGTTGACCGCCGCCAGCCCGAACACCTCCACGTACTGCGGCCACCGGAGCCTGATGCTGGCCAGCCGGGTGAGGAACTCATCGAGGACGGCCGGGTCGAGCCCGGGCTTGCGCAGCACCCGCCGGGCGAGCGGGATCAGGGAGGCCAGGGCCTTGTTGGCGACCTCCCGCGCCCGCGGGTACCGCAGCGCCAGCAGGACGGTCAGCGCTGGCAGGGCGAACACCGCGGCCCCGGCGAAACCCGCCACCGTGACCAGCGGCGCCCCGCCGGCGAACGCGCCCGCGATCAGGATGAGCGCCAGCGCCGACGAGGATGCGATCGCCGAGATCCCCAGCGCCCAGCCGGTGAGGGCGGGGTCGAGGCCGCGGCGGCGGAACTGCTGGTAGGAGAAGACCGCGGCCAGCTGGGCGCCGGCGAACGGCACGGACATCGACAGGGCGTTGCCGGCGTAGGTGATCGCCATCACCGAGGCGAAACCGGCCTGGTGCCCGTCTGCGCGCAGCAGCCGGCGGCGGCTCAGCCCGAACGCGGTCAGCGACACGGCCTCGCAGACGATGGCCAGCGCGAACCAGCGGAAGTCGAGATTGCCCAGCGATGAGAGCGACTCGGCCAGCGTGTGCCGGTTGGCCACGATCAGCCAGGCCATCGCGCCCACGGCCAGGATGGCCACGGCAACGCGCAGCCAGCGCCGCCGCCGCTCCCGCTGCACTGGGGCCGCCTGCGCTGAAGCCGGCGGTGCTGGGGGCGCCTGTGCTGAGGCCGGCGGTGCTGGGGCCGCCTGTGCTGAGGCCGGCGGTACTGGCGCGGGCGGTACTGGGGCGGGCGGGCCGGGCGGCGGTGTCACCTGCCCGGCGCGGCGCCCGGCTGGTGCGGGCCCGGTCTGGCCGTCGCCGGCCGCCGGGCCGGCGGCGGGATGCTCATCGCGCATGAATGGGGTCCTCGGCAGGTCGGTGGGCCGCCGCTGGCCCCGGTCACCGGGGTCCGCCGGCTCACTGCGGCGGGACAAACCCGGTGCCCGCAGCGGCTGGGCTGGCCGGCTCGTCCGGCTGGACCGGCCGGCCAGGCTGGCCCGCCTGGCCGTGATCGTGGGGCTGGCCGTGCTCGACGGGTTCTGCCCCTTCCCCTTCCC
>DATINY010000231.1:0-31072 GCA_035473755.1 Streptosporangiaceae bacterium | reverse complement strand
AGCAACGCGCCGTCCTGGAAGGCCACCAGGGCTGGGTCTACGCCGTGTGCCCGATCACGGCGGCCGGAAAGCAGATGCTGGCCAGCGCCGGTGTCGATGGCACAGTCCGGATCTGGGACCCCGAAACCGGCCAGCAACGCGCCGTCCTGGAAGGCCACCAACGTGAGGTCAACGGCGTGTGTCAGGTAACCGTCGCCGGGAAGGAGTTGCTGGCCAGCGCTGGCAGCGACCGCACCGTCCGGATCTGGGACCCCCAGACCGGCCTGCTGCGCGCCACACTCGAGGGCCATCAGGACGGAGCCTGGGCGGTGTGCCCCGTCACCGCCGCCGGGAAAGAACTGCTGGCCAGCGCCGGCACCGACGGGACGGTCCGGATCTGGGACCCCGAAACCGGCCAGCAACGCACCACCCTGGAAGGCCACCAAGACTGGGTCTGCTCCGTGTGTCCGGTCACCGTCGCCGGGAAGGAACTGCTAGCCAGTGCCGGGGATGGTGGCACGGTGCGGATCTGGGATCCCGAAACCGGCCGGCAACGCGTCTCGCTGAAAGGGCACCAGGGCGGCGTCTACGGCCTGTGCCCGGTCACCGTCGCCGGGAAGGAACTGCTAGCCAGCGCCGGCGCTGACGGGACGGTGCGGATCTGGGACCCCCGAACCGGCCAGCAGCACACCACTCTGGAAGGCCATCAGGACGGCGTCTGGGCGGTGTGCCCAGTCACTGTGGCCGACTGGGAGCTGCTGGCCAGCGCCGGCAGCGACGGCACGGTCCGAATCTGGGACCCGGAGACCGGCCAGCAACGCGTCTCGCTGAAAGGCCACCAGGGCGGCGTCTACGCCCTGTGCCCGGCCACCGTCGCCGGAAAGGAACTGCTAGCCAGCGCCGGCAATGACGGGATGGTGCGGATCTGGGACCCGGAGACCGGCGAGCAGCACACGGCCCTAGAAGGCCACCTGGGCCTTCTCTGGTCGGTGTGCCCGGTCACGGTGGCCGGCTGGGAGTTGCTGGCCAGCGCCGGCAGCGACGGCACGGTCCGGATTTGGGACCTCGGAACCGGCCAGCAGCGCGCCATGCTGGAAGGCCACCGGGCCGAGGTCGGCTGCGTGCGCCCGGTCACGATGGGCGGAAGACAGATGCTGGCCAGCGCCGGGGACGACGGCACGGTGCGGATCTGGGATCCCGGCACGGGGGCGTGCCTGCTCACCGTCCCCACGCACTACCCACCCCAGGCCACCGCCTGGGTAGCCGGGTCACTGGCCATCGGCCTCGGCGCCGGAATCCTGGTGATCAAGCCGAGAGCTGCCGGGTGGCCGTAACCTCGTCACAGTACCGGCTGGCCCCGGACAAGGAGCGGCTCATGGCGACGCCCGGCCAGGAGGCCATCACGGAGGTGCAGCAACGGCTGCGGGCCCAGCAGGGCGCCTTCGTGCCCAAGCCGCGGCTGCCGGTCATCGACGAGGTCGTGGCGACCGTCCTGTCGCAGCACACCTCTGACGTCAACTCCGAGCGGGCGTTCGCCCGGCTGAAGGAGAGGTTCCCGACCTGGGAGCAGGGCGCGGACGCGCCCGTCGAGGAGGTGGCCGAGGCGATCCGCTGCGGCGGCATCGCCGACCAGAAGGCGCGCCGTATTCAGCAGATCCTGGCCGCCATCGAGGAACGCGAGGGCCGCATCGACCTCGGCCGCCTGGCTGATCTCGATGATGCGGCGGCTGAGGCCTATCTCCTCTCCCTGCCCGGAGTGGGGCCGAAGACGGCTGCATGCGTGCTCCTCTTCTCCATGGGCCGGGCCGCGTTCCCCATCGACACCCACGTCCATCGCGTCGCCACCAGACTGGGGTGGATCCCGCCGAACACAACCGCGGACAAGGCGCACCTGCTCCTCGCGCCACGCGTGCCGCCCGGCATCCGGTACGACCTGCACCTCGCGATGATCACCCATGGGCGCACGACCTGCCGGGCCCAGCGCCCGCAATGCGGCGCATGCGTCCTGCGCGACCTGTGCGCCTACGGTTCAGCCGTGGGGAACGGGCGCGAGCAGAAGAGGGAACGTGCAGCCACCTGAGCCGCAGGGCACCGACGGCACCTATGGCCGGCATCTCACGATCGAGCTGGATGACGCCTGCCATCCAGGCACTACTGAGCAGGTAACTGCCAATCGTCATCGCGACGAAAGGTGATACCTTCCACGGGAAATGATGCGCGGACCAGCCGGGGACCACGAACATAATCAGGCCGAGCAGCAGTTAAGTAACCGCGATGACCCGCGTGAGCCAGCGCGATGTCAGCGACAAACCGGTCTGAGCCGGCACCACCTTTGCCCCCCCGGTGACGAGCCGCTTAGCGCGGTACGCATGGGCCGCCCGCGGCGCCGCAGCGACGGTGCGCACTATACGCTCAGCAAGCCTGCGGGCGTGCTCGCATGCTTTTCCGCCTGCGAACATGGACGGGTGAGAGTTACCCGGCTCGTTACACCCGGCGATGCCCCGGCCCTGGCGGAGCTGGTCCGCGTCAACCGCGACTTTCTCGCCCCATGGGAGCCGGCCCGCAGTGAGGACTATTTCACGGTCGGCGCCCAGCGGGCGATTATCGGGGACGGGCTGGCGCGATACCAGCAGGGATCGTCCCTTCCTCACGTAATCCTCGACCGCACCGGGCGCGTGGTGGGCCGCATCACGCTCAACGGCATCGTGCGTGGCCCGTTCCAGTCGTGCAGCATGGGCTACTGGGTGAGCGCAAGCGACAACGGCCGCGGCCTGGCCACCGCGGCCGTGCGTGAGATCATCGGCGTGGCCTTTGGGGACCTGAGGCTGCACCGGATCCAGGCAGAAACCCTGCTGCACAACGTCAGGTCCCAGCGCGTGCTGGAACACAACGGCTTCGTCCGCATCGGGATGGCGCCGGCCTACCTCAACATCGCCGGCGCCTGGCAGGACCACATCCTGTACCAGGTGGTGAACGCCACTCCCGCCTGACCGCCCGCATCACAAGGGTGCCGTGCGAATGGCTCGCGATCGAAACCCAGAACGTCATGCGGCGGCCTGCCACTTCTACCGGTAGATGGGCTGCGCTCTGGGCGCCATCGACCGGTTTGCCTATCCCGGGCTACCGGGTGAGGTGCAGCTGCTGTGGTGGAAGGCGCTTGGCTACGGGCCCCCAGGCCGGCACGGGCCCTGAAAATGCCAGCTTCCAGCGGCGGCTGTTATTGCCTAGTGTTTTCTGTGACGGCGGCAAGCTGGCCAGGATCACCGAGGCGGAGGCCCGATGATGAACGGCGCGAACAGCGCGGAGGCCGGCGGCCCCGCCCGCGGCAAAGTGCTCACCTGGCGTCAGCGCAAGGTATTCCAGGTCATCGAGGAGTATGTGGAGTCTCACGGCTGCTCGCCCAGCAGCCGGGAAATCGCACAGGCGGCCGGCCTGAAAAGCGCGTCAACCGTGCACCACCACCTAAAGCAATTGAAGGCCGCGGGTTTCGTGACCTACCAGGTCAGATCCCCGCGCACGGTCAGGGTGCTCCGGCCAAGCAAGCGAGCCGCCCGGCCGGACGAGGAGCCCGGCGAAACGCCGGGAGACGCCCGGCAACTGGCCGGGCGGAGGCCTGGGGACATGGATCCGCAGAAGGTGGTCTGGGTGCCGATTGCCGGGCAGGTCGCGGGGGGCAGACCGATCCCGCCCCTGGAGCCGGGCCAGGGGCGCCTCCCGCTGCCGAGGGAGGTGGTCGGCGCGGAAGAGGGACTGTTCATCCTTAAGGTCGTCGGCGATTCCATGACCGGCGCCGGAATCTTCTCCGGCGACTGGGTCGTGGTGCGCGAGCTGTTCGACAAGCCCAAGAGCGGTGACATCGTGGCCGCGCTGCTCGATGGGCATGAGGTTGAGGGCACGGTCAAGACGTATAAGAAGGTGAATCAGCGGGTCTGGCTGATGCCGCACAATCCCGCCCACACGCCTATCCCGGGCGACAACGCGATAATCCGCGGCAAGGTGGTCGCCGTGCTGCGCCAGGTCTGACCGGAGAGCAGGGTCTCGTGACGTTTGTCAATCCGCAGGCTGGCAGTGTTGCCAAAATGACCGGCGATGACCTGGGGATACGAAAAACGTCAGTAACGCTCGCGGATGGCCGGGAGCTGATCTACTTCGGAGCCATCCCCGAGCGGCCGGCCGACTACCCCGACCGGCGGCAGCTGGCCGCGGTCCATGTCCAGTCACAGGCCCGCTGGGACCGGCTGCTCGGCGAGTGGGTGGTCATCGCCGGCCACCGCCAGGACCGGACCTTCCAGCCCACCGACGACCAGTGCCCGCTGTGCCCCTCGACGGGGGGGAGCCACACCGAGATCCCGGCCCCGGAATATGAGGTCGTCGTCTTCGAGAACCGCTTTCCCACCCTCAGGACCGTGCAGACGGATACCGGCGGCGGCGATGCCGGTGACCCGGCCGGGGAGAATCCGGTGGCGGGCACCGGCCCCCCGGCGGCCGGCCCGGGCCGCCTGCTGGCCGGCCGGCCGGCCGCCGGCCGGTGCGAGGTCGTCTGCTTCAGCCAGCATCACACCGCCTCCTTCGCCGACCTGAGCCCGGCTCAGGCAGCGACCGTCATGGGGGCCTGGACCGACCGCTCGGCGGAGCTGGCCGGGCAGCCCGGCGTGGAACAGGTGTACTGCTTCGAGAACCGCGGCGCGGAGATCGGCGTGACGCTCTCGCATCCGCATGGGCAGATCTACGCCTACCCGTACATCACCCCGCGCACCGACCGCATGCTGGCCTCCTGCGCCAGCTACCGGCGCGAAACCGGCAGCAACCTGTTCGACGACATCCTGGCCGCCGAGGAGGCGGACTCGTCGAGGATCGTCCTGCGGGGCAGCCACTGGACGGCGTTCGTGCCCTACGCCGCCCACTGGCCCTACGAGGTCCACCTGTACCCACGCCGCCGGGTGCCCAGCCTGGTCGCGCTGGCGGGTACGGCGAGAGCCGAATTCTGCGAGCTCTACCTCGACCTGCTGCGCCGGTTCGACCGGCTCTTCGACCGCCCGGCGCCCTACATCTCGGCCTGGCACCAGGCGCCCGTCCGCCGCGGCGGCGACGATTTCGCCCTGCACCTGGAGCTGTTCACCGTCAGGCGCGCGCCGGGCAAGCTGAAGTACCTGGCCGGGTCGGAGTCGGGCATGGGCGCGTTCGCCAACGACATCACCCCCGAGGCGGCGGCGGGTCGCCTGCGCCAGCTGGGCTGACGCAGGCGACCCGGACCCTGGCCGCGCCTACGCCTGCTGGCCCGGCTGGTCGTCGCCGCCGAACGCCACCTGCAGGGTACGTTCGTCGGTGCCGCGCACGAGCTTCAGCTCGATGGTGCCGCCCTGCGCCGCCTGGAGCGCGTCGAACAGGTCATCGGCACTGTGTACCGGCTGGCCTGCGGCCGCCACTATCAGGTCGCCCTGAGCGAGGCCAGCCCGGGCGGCCGGGCTGTCCTCGGCCACGTCACGGATGAGCAGGCCCTCGGTGTCCGGCAGGCCGACCGCGCGCCGGAGCCGCCTGGCGACGTGGCCGGGAGCGATGGTGACGCCAAGCCGTGGCGACACCGCCGATTCCCCGCGGGCGAGCGCATCGGCCCGGCCCCGCAGCGCCTCGTCGGCGGGTATGGCCAGGTAGAAACCCTCACCGAGGCGGTTCGTGTTGATCCCGAGCAGCTGCCCGCTGGCATCGAGGACCGGGCCGCCCGACGAGCCGGGCAGCAGCGGAGCGGTGTGGTCGAGGCTGCCGGTGATCCGCCGGCCGCGGGGGCCGCGGAAGGTCCGCTCGATGCCGGAGATGAACCCGAACGTGACCCGCAGCCCACGCCCGCCCGGGTTGGACAGGGCGAACACCGGCGTCCCGACCCCGGGGGCGGTGCCATCCGCCCAGGGCAGCGCCGGGGCCCCGCCGGTGTCGACGTCGATGACGGCCAGATCGGCATCGATGTCGTGCCCGGTCACGGTCCCCTCGGCGGTGTGCCCGTCCGCGAAGGTGACCGTCACCTGATCGCCGCGCACGTTGTGCGCGTTGGTCAGCACCCTTCCCTCTCCCAGCACGACGCCCGAGCCGACGCCCCACCGCTGCCCGATGCCTACCACCGAGGGACCGGCGCCCTCCGACAGCTGCCTGATACTTGCCTGGATCTCGTCGAGAACCGTCACCGTCACCACCTCCAGTAACTAGTAACTTGCAACTTACTATTAACTAGTCACATGTCAACCCGCTACGATCAGCTCATGGCTGAACCCGAGGATGGCTCGTCACCGCTCTCCGAGGCGCTGGCCAGGGTCGGCGACCGCTGGACATTGCTGGTGGTGGAGGCGCTGCTGTCCGGGCCGCGCCGGTTCAACGACCTCCTCGGCCAGATCCCGGGCATCGCCCCGAACATCCTGTCCGAGCGCCTCAGGCGGCTGGAGCGTGAGGCGCTGCTGGTGGCCCGGCCTTATTCCGAGCGGCCCCCCCGAGCCGCCTATCAGCTGACCGCGGGGGGCAGGGAACTCGCCGGGGCGCTCCGCCTGCTGGCGCACTGGGGGGCCAGGCACGCCGACCCGGCCGGCACGCCGCGGCACCTGGCGTGCGGCACCCCCATCGAGGCCCGCTGGTACTGCCCGACCTGCGACTGCCTGGTCGACGACGAGCCGCAGCACGCCGAGGCGCGCAGCGTGTAGGCCGGGCGCGGCCGGCGGTCAGGTGAAGGCGGCGGCCACCGGGGCGAGGCGCAGCACGTCCTCGGGGCCGGCCAGGTCGGGCAGCGACACGAACACGGTCTGCACCCCGCGCTCGGCCAGCAGCCGGTAGCGGCCGACCTGGTCGTCGGCGGTACCGGCGTGGTGGCGCTGGGCGAAGGCCGTGGCGGTGGTGCGGCCGCGCAGTTTCTCCACGAGCGATGCGGCGTGCTCGCGGTCCCGGCCGATGACCGGGATGTCCAGCACGGTGACTTCGACCTGCGCGGGATCGCGCCCGGCCTCCGCGCAGTGCCGGCGCAGGACGGCGAGCTTGCGGTCCACCGTGCCGAGGTCGGATGGAAGGTTGCAGCCATCGCCGAGCCGGGCGGCGATGGCCAGCGTGCGCCTCTCGCCGCCGCCGCCGACGATGACCGGGATCGGCGACGCCGGCCGCGGATAGCAGGTCGTCTCCGGCAGGTCGACCCGCTCGCTCCGGTACTCCCTGGTACCGGGCGCCCACAGGGCGCGGAGCGTCTCAATGGCCGACTCCAGCTCGTCGAGCCTGGCCCGCGCCGTCGGGAACGGCAGGCCGAAACCCGCGTGCTCGCGTGCCCACCAGCCCGCCCCGATGCCGCAGAACGACCGCCCGCCGCTGAGCGCGTCGAGGGTGGCCACGGTCTTGGCCAGGATCCCCGGCGCGCGGAACGTCACGGGCGTCACCAGCGTGCCCAGGCGAAGGCCCGGCTCCAGGCCCGCGAGCATCCCCAGCGTCACCCACGGCTCCGGGATCGGCTCCCAGGCGCGGCCAACCTGGGGGATCTGGATCAGGTGGTCCATCAGCGCGATTCCCTGCAGGCCTGCCTCGGCGGCGGCGCGGGCCACCGAGGCCAGCCAATGCGCCGGGCCGGCCGGGTCCTCACCCCACGGGAATCGCGAGAGCTGAAGCACCAGGCCCATCCGGACCGGACGCCGGCGCTGCTCGCCCGCCGCGATCTTCGCGCCAGGGGTATGTGAGGGCTCGGGCCGGGCCGTCCGGGCGCTGATCACCAGGTCCCATCCCTCGCCCCCGATCTCCGCGACCGCGGTCCGCATCCGCCGCAGCTGGGCATCGAGCACCGGCGCGGGCACGGGCCGGTCGCGGGCCCGGTTGCGGCGGCGGCACTCCGGCGGATCGGTGTCGACGAGGACCGCGACGGCGGGCATGCCGCTGCTCCGGGCGAGCTCCAGGTAGCCGCGGCGCCGCGCGGGGTCAAGGCCCAGCGTGTCCACCACGGCGGTCAGGCCGCGCCGGAGCCGGGCCGCGACTATCTGGTCGAGCAGGGCAAAGGCGTCGTCGGACGCATCGAGGTCGTTCTCACCGCTGCCGACCAGCGAGCGCAGCCGGTCGGACGAGACCACCTCGTCCGGGCGGTAACGCTGTGCCGCCCAGAATGACTTTCCCGACCCAGAAGGTCCGACCAGCACCACCAGGGCAGGATCGGGAAGCGCCCCACCCACCGGTTCCGCCGGACCCACGCCCCCCAGCTTGGCAGACCCGCACGGCGGTAAGTCCCCGCCCGCACCCTTATGCCAAGCCAAAAATACCGAATTTGTCGCAGTCGGCCGGTTTCTCAGCGGAGTACCGGCGGCCGTCGTACCCTTCGGCTGGGATCGTTCACTTATGGGGAGATAATCATGGGTTTCTTTTCCCGGCTGCCCGTTCCGCGGGGTATGCGGCGTGCCACGCACCCGGAGCAAGCGGTGGCACAGGCGGCAGCGCCGGCGGCCGTCGAGGTGGCCAACGGCGCCCCGCATCCGGCCGGCGGCGCCGCGCCCCTCATGCCGTCCCCGGCGGCGGCCACCATCGAATCGGCAACGAACGGCAGCGCGGGCGTCTGGCACCACGACGGCTGCAAGGTAAACCACCGGAGCCCGGAAGCCGCGGCGAAGTGCCGTAATCGCTAGGCTTAATTCTCCGCCAGTTCACCGTCTTTAACCGGCAGCCTGCCCGCAAGCCCAGGTCCCGTGCCCTCGTGTGCCGTCCGTCCCTCCGGTGGCGCCCTCGTCTGGCTGGCGCCGGGATTGGCGTCCGCCTACGCTGACGATGCCCGGCGCCCGTCGGAGGCGCCGGCCCGGCAGGACAGGAGGGGCCGATGAGTGATCCGGCGGGCCTGTTGCTGTCGGTCCGTGGTGAGGCGCGGCGGATGGTCCCTCCCGATTGCGCCGTGGTGACCGCCGGGATCGAGTGCCAGCGGGGATCGAAGGCGGAGGCGGTGCGCGCCGCCGCCGCGGAGCTGGACAGCCTCACCGCCGATCTCGCGGCGCAGGGCGGGGTGGCGCTCGACGCCGGCACCGGACGGCGCCCACTGACCTGGTCGGCGCAGTCGGCGACGACGCACGCGGAGCGCGCCTACGACGAGAGGACCGGGCGCCACCAGCTGACCGGGCAGGTGACCGCGACGGTGGCGGTCGTGATCACGGTGCGGGCCTTTGGGCTGCTGGACGCGCTCGGTGCCGTCCTGGCCGCCCACGAAGCGGTCAGCGTGCACCACATCGACTGGCAGGTGGACTGGGACAACCCGGCCTGGCCAGACGTGCGGGCGGCCGCCGTCCAGGCCGCGATCCGGAAGGCCCGCGACTACGCCACCGCGCTCGGGGGGTCGCTGCGGAGTGTGGAGCATGTCGCCGACGCCGGGCTCCTCGGCGGCGACGGCGGGCAGTACCGGTTCACCGCGGCCCCGATGGCGCGCGCGGCCGCCGCGGCCGGCGGGGAACCCGATGCGCCGTCGCTTGACCCGGTTCCCCAGGAACTGGTGGCCGTCATCGAGGCCCGCTTCACCGCGGGTGACGTATCCCTGGCCACCCTGGCGGGTGCTGACCCGCCGGCCCGCTAGCCACCCAGCAGCGATGCGGCCCGCTGGGCGATCTCGTGGTCCTGGACGCTGGTCGCCCCGGAAACGGCGACCGCGCCCGCCAGCCGGCCGGCGATCAGCAGCGGAACGCCGCCCCCGAACGGCACGAGATCACGCCGGGCGATCATCCCGTGGAAGAGCTCGGGCTCGTCGCCGAGATCCGCGCGGAGGCCGCGGCCGAACTCCAGCGTGGTCTTCCCGGTCAGGATGACCGTCTGCGTCTTGTCCACGGCGGTCCGGGCGGACAGGCGGGTGGCACCGTCCATGCGCGCGAACGCGAGCAGGGCACCTGCCTCGTCGGTCACCGCGACGGAGATCCGCACTTGCAGCCGGCCGGCGTCGCTGACCGCCTCGTCCGCGATCTGCCGTGCCTGCGTCAGTCCGAGCGAGGGCTGCATGGGCGTTGGTTCCTTCCGGTTGGTGCCGGGGTCCAGGTCTGAGCCCGTCACCCGCGTGGGCGGGCGGAGCGTTGCCGCCGTGACCGGGCCTGCGCGATGTGCGCGACGGCCTGCCGCGGGTCCGTGCAGATCGTCACGTGCGCGAGGTCGCGGTCATCGATGACGAGGTGGGTGGTGAACGCCTGCAGGACCGGTTCCCAGCCGGTGCCGAGGAAGACGAGGTCCGCCGCGTCGGGCTCGGTCTGCAGCGCGGCCCAGACGGTCGCCGCCTCCGAGAGCGTGCCGATCCCGCCGTCGAGGACGACGACGGCATCCGCGGCGAGCAGGTGGGCCAGCCGCTCGGCATAGGTGGTGGACCAGCGCAGCTCGTTGTTCCACTTGTTGGGCGTCAGGTTGGCCCAGCCGCGCATGGGCAGGCCGATGACCTTGCCCCCCGCTTCGGCCGCCGCGCGGGAGGCGACCTCCATGAGGCCGCCGTACCCGCCGGTGATCATCGTCCAGCCCTGGGCCGCGATGGCCGCGCCGGTTTGCTCGGCGAGGGCGCAGCGCGGGTCAGGCGGCTCGAGCCGGGCGGATCCGACCACCCCGACGAACAGCGGCCGCGGCGCCGCTGGCGGACTGGTGGCGGGCGATCCGGGTTCTCGTGGTTCCTGGCTGCGGGACTCAGCCGGCGACGAACTGATAGCCACGCACCCCCTTTCGGCGGGACAAGGTGATGATGGCGCCGCACAGTACCCCTTCGGAGTACTCGCTTCCGGGGTTGATGGCCAGGGCCCGGCCGATCTTCGCCTCGCCGCGCGACTCGTGGATGTGCCCGTGCAGGCTCAGCATGGGCTGGTATTTCTCCAGCGCGTCCCGGACCGCGGTGGAGCCGACCCCGGAGATCACCGGCATGCCGCCTTTCATGATCGGGCGGAATTCCCGGTCGAGGAGAGCTGCCTGGTCGATGGGCGTGTCGCGCGGCGGCACGTGGAAGTTGAAGATCACCCGGTCGGTGCTGCCGAGCGGCTCGGCCTGCTTGGCGATGTACGCGGCGAGCTCTTCTTCTGGCAGTTCCCGGGGCGAGTCCCAGGGAGTCTTGTTCGAGTAGCCGACGCTGATCATCGTGAACCCGTCGCCGAGGTCGACCAGCGTGTTCTCGGGGTTGGTCACCACCGCCGAGGAACGCAGGATGTCGTCCACGAAGGCCGGGTCGTCGTTGCCGGGCGCGAAGAAGCACCGGACGCCGCTGCCGGCGAGCCTGTCTTCGGCCAGCTCAAGCCAGCGGCCGAGGGTCTGGCGTATCAGCTGGCCGAAAAGCTCCGTTACCGCGTTCGGGTCGGCGCGGAACTGCTCCACCTCATCGGGCGTGGTCTCGTAGGCGTAGAAGCCCGCGTCGGCGATCGTCTTGCGGAGCTTGGCCATCCCGTCGTCGGTGACCTCGATCTGGCGGCCATAGAGGGTGGCCGTGTGCATGCCCTGGCCGCGGTCCACGATCGGGACGATCATCTTGCCGGTGATGTCGCCGCCCATGATGAGGGTGTCGCAGCCGTAGAACTTGGCGGCGTTGAGGAACTTGCGGATACACATCTCGGAGCCGTGGATGTCGGTAGCGAAATAGATCTTGCGGTCAGCCATAACGGGTGCCTGCGTTTTCCTCAACGATGTCGGCGGCCGGTGTCCTGGTCATCACGCCGGCTCCCCGAGGGTCGCCCGGTGAATGGTGTCGTAGTGCTCTTCCCGGGCCTGCGGGCTGGGGAAGTTGTAGCTGCGCTTGCCGGTCTGCCGCGCGAGGTGGAAGCCGAGCTGCGCCAGCGGCAGGGCCGCGAGCACCGGGCTGAGCTCCTCAGGCGCGCCAGCGGCCAGCCGCAGGTGCCCGGCCGGCTCCGGCGGTTCGGTGTCGGAGATGACCGTCGCATCCGCCCGGACGAACCGGAGCTCAGAGAGGATCTCCCCGGCCCGGTCGTGAGCGGCTCCGGATGGCGCGACGAGGACCACCGGATCACCGGGCCTGGTGATGAAGTACTCCTCGTGCGCCCACTCCTCGATATTGGTGGCGACGGCGATCTGCTGCGACGCCTCGAAGAGTTTCGCGGCGCCGAAGCGGGCCGTGGCCTCGTTCGGCCCGGCGCCCAGGAAGGTGACGAAACGCGCGGACGCCATCCGGGCCGCGGCACCGGACGCCGGGGCGTCGCACCAGTCGAGCGTCTTGGCCGCCTGGCCGGGCAGCTGCTCGCAGGCACCGCGGATCGTCCCGTTGCCGCCGGGCCGTGAGGTCCGCAGCGCCAGGTCGATGAGTGTGCACAGCATCCCGACATAGGTGCTGGTACCCGGGGAGAAGCCGAGCGTAGGCACGTCGATGGGCAGGATCCGGTCCGCGGCCGCCGCCAGCTGGCCCTCGGGGTTGCTGGTCAGCGCGATGACCGGATGCCCGAATGCGCCCGCCTGGCGGGCGGCCTCGGTGGTGCGGCCGACCCTCCCCGAGAAGGAGATCGCCAGGACGGCGCTGGCGGGCGGCAGGTAGCGGACGAGATAGCGGGCCAGATCCAGCGCGTGCACGGGGTGGACGCGCAGCCGGCTGTGGCGCCGGAACGCCAGCGAGGCAGCGAGCCCCGCGAACGCGGAGTCGCCGCACCCGGTCAGGTACAGGTGCTCGATCCCCCGGCCGGCCAGCCAGTCCGCCAGTTCCTGCACATGGCCGCCGGGATCGGCGAGGCCGCCGGCGATGACATCGGGGATGGTCGCGATCTCGCGGTGCATGACCTCGATGCCGTAGGCATCGTCCTCGCCGGGCGACCCGGCTCCCGTCTGACTGGGGCGATCCGCAGCGGCGCCGGGCGCGGCGGGGTTACCGGAGACGCTGACCGCCGCGCGCAGCCCGGCCGACCGGGAACCGCCCGTCACGCCGGGGCCTGCCCTATTCGTTTCCGCGGCTTCCCCGACGGCGAGCAGGTCGCGGGCAACCGGGCCGAGGTCCAGCAGCCGCAGCGAGCCGGCCGCCCCGATCGCGGCGGCGGCCGTCGCGCAGCCTCGCCGGGCGGCGCCGACGACGTCGTCCCCCAGCGCGAGCCCGGCGGCGAAGCCGCCGCAGAAACTGTCGCCGGCGCCGGTGGGGTCCATGACCGCTACCTTGCTGGCCCGTGCGTGCGCCAGCGGCATGCCCGGCCTGGCCACTAGCGCGCCGTCGCCGCCCATCTTGACCACGACACATGTCACCCCGGCCGCGGTCAGCTCGCCGGCGGCGCGGGGCGGGTCGTCATAGCCCACAAGTTCGGCTAGTTCCTCCCGCGAGGGCAGGAACACGTCGACCAGCCGGGCGGCGTCGATCACATCGGCGCCCCGCCGCCAGCCCTCGTGCGTGTCCAGCGTGATGGCCGCGCCGCGGGCCCGGTCATGGACCGAACGGACGATGGCGGCCGCGGCCGCCAGCGGCATGGCGGCGACGTGCACGACCGGGGCAGGCTGGCGGTCCAGCCATGCCGTGGGAATGTCGCCCGGCTGCGGGGCCACCTCGGCGCTGCGGCCCGGCGGCGTCCGGTAGACCCAGCTCCGGCTGCCGTCGGCCTCGTAGATGACCCAGTTCCGGACGGTCGGCCCGTCGATGGGCCGGATGCCGCCGGTGTCGGCGCCGGCCTCGCGGAGGCGGCCGATCGCCGGGGCCGGGAAATCGGTCCCGCAGCGGGCGACGATGCCGGCGCCGCTGACCCAGATCAGTGCCGCCGCGCAGGCGTGCACCGAGTTGCCGCCGAGCGTCCCCATCTGGCTGCTGCCATCGGGCTGGATGACATCGTCGATGGTGAGGTTGCCGACGATGATGACCGGCCGGGTCCCGGCGGCGGAGCCGGGCCCGGCTGCCGCCGCCGTCACCGGTCATCCCGGTACCGAGTGAGGAGCGCCACGGAGCTACTCCGGCGGGATTTCCTTGTAGGCGAGGTTCAGGTTGATGCCGCGGCGTTTGTTGATCAGGTACGCGCCGATGTACCAGAGGATGCCGACCACCACGACGCCGACCATGAATTCCACGGACAGATGCGCGGTGACCGCGAACTGGGCGCTGATGGACTTGTTGAAGATGAACAGGATCAGCAGGGCGCTCAGCGCGATCGCGCCGGCCACCCCGGCGAGCGCCACGGCCGGCACCCCCAGTATCCGCCTGCCGCCGGCGGATTCCCACAGGTCCTTCAGCCGGTAGGGGAAAGCAATGCCGGCCACGCAGACCAGGATGAACGCCGCGATCTGCGCCAGGAGCGCGCCGAGCAGGCTGGCCTGGGCGATGTTGATCAGCGCGATCAGCGCGATCTCGCCGGTGACGGTGCAGAACACGATGGCCGCGACGGGGGTGTGCACCCGGTCGTTGACGCGGGCGAGCCACTGCGGCCCGCTGCGGTCGAGTCCCCAGGCGAGCATGTACCGGGTGGCCTGCAGCTCCGAGAGCGGCGTTCCCATCAGGGCCCAGATCACGAACCCGATGCCGAGCAGGGCGAGCAGGAACACGTTGTGGGTCATCAGCGCGACCAGGAAGTTGACGCCCGGCGCGAGGCCGCCCGGAATGCCGAGCTTGGTGGGGTCATTGGCGGCGAGGTAGTCGACGCTGCGCAGCCAGCTGGTGCCCACCGCGTGCGTCGTCAGCAGCACGATGATCGCCAGGACCAGCCCGTTGATGAGGACGCCGCCGACCATCGCGAAGTACTGCGTTCGGGAAGCGCGCTTGATCTCGCCGCCGATCTGCGCGGAACCCTGCGCGTAGCCGACCACGAAGAACACCCACGGCAGCATCAGCAGGGTCGCGCTGAAGCTGAACGGGGCATGTGCGCCGGTGAATCCGGCCGCGTGCGCGGCGGGGATGACCTGGGCGTACCTGAGCGTGCCGTTCTTGGCGGCGAAGCTGTCCCAGGAGGCGGTGAAGCTCCCGCCACGCGCCAGCAGCAGGCCGACCATGATCAGGATGGCCAGTCCGGCCAGCAGGAACAGCCACTTCTGCACCCGCCAGTACACCCGCCCGCCGTAGATCAGCAGCAGCGCGAACAGGACGTTCAGCACGGTGCCGAAGGCGAAGACGAGCCACTGCATGTGGATGCCGAGGAAGTCGTACTTGGCCAGCAGGTCGTTCGCGGCCGTGATCCAGCCCTGGCTCCCGGTCACGGTGCCGATCGTGACCATCGCGGTGGGCGCGGCGAAGGTCAGCGCGAACCAGGCGTTGAAGCCGATCCAGAAGAAGATCAGCCAGATGCCCTGGCTCCACGACAGCAGCCAGCCGAGGAACGGATGCAGCGAGCGGCTGACGAACACGTAGTCCCCGCCGGACCTGGGCATGGCCGCGGCGAACTCCGAGTACACCCACAGCAGGGTGAACGCCATGATGACCGTGCCGATCACCACGGACAGCACCATGCTGCCGCCGGGGAAGATGGCCGGGGCCTGCAGCAGCAGGAAGACCGACCCGACGGCGACGTTCATGCCGAGCGTGTTCATGATCAGCGCGTCCCACATCGACACCTCGCGGACCAGGCCAGTGGCGTTGCGGGTGAAGTTGAAGTCCTGCGCTCCGGTCGCGGATGCGGGTGCCGATGTCATGCGGATCACTTCCTGCGCGCTTGCCCGGCCGTGGCCGGGGCTGGTGGGAACGGTGGGGCATCGGATGCGGGACCGATGACATGCCTGAGCTCGCCGCCCACGCGGTGGCTCTCCAGCGAGAACCTGAACCGGTCAGCCCGGTACAGCACGCGCGACACCTCGGTCGCGCGGTCATCCTGATCGAACGTGGTGCCCTGGACCCGGAGCGCCGAGGCTCCCGGGGCCAGCTGCAGCAGGTTCGCCTCGTCGTCCTTGATCTGGACGACCTCGATCGTGCTCAGCGCGCGGCCCATCTGCACGCCGTACAGGCGCTCCAGGGTCGCGTAGAGCGGAACCTTCGTGAAGTCCTGCGCCGCGAGGTCGGGGAAGCGGGCCGGATCCAGCCAGGCGGTCAGCAGCGCCAGCGGGCCGCCCGCGACGGACGCCAGCCGGTCCAGCCGGAACAGCCGCCGGGGCCTGCCGCCGAAGACCTCGCGGACCTCGGGCGGCGGCGGCTTGGCCTCCGCGCAGGTCACGGTGAACGAGGGAGCCAGGCCCTGGCTGCGCAGCGAGTCGGTGAAGCTCCCGAGCAGGTTGATCTTCTCGATCACCTTGTCGTCGCGGACGAACGTGCCCTTGCCCCGGACCCGCAGCAGGTATCCCTGGCGCACCAGTGCGAGCAGGGCCTGGCGGACCGGCGCGAGGCTGATCCCGAGGTGCTCCGCGTACTGGCGCTCGTGCGGGATCTGCTGGCCCGGGCGCAAGGTGCCGCGCTCGATCTGGTCCTGCAGCATGTTCCGCAGCTGGTGGTGCAGCGGCACCGGGGAGCCGCGGCTGATCGACAGCGACAGCTCGCCGAGCGAGATGTCCGGATCCGCCGCCATTACCAACAAATACTAAAGTTATAATCTGCCGTCAATGGGCTGGAGGGCGCGCGCTCGGCCGTCAGCCGCGCCGCCGCCTGTCGCACCACCGCCGCCTGTCGCACCACCGCAGCCAGCCGGACCCCCGCCGCCGACCGGACCGCCGCCACCGGCAGCTCCCGCCGCCATCTACACCGCCGCTACCGGCCGCCCCTCGCCGCCATCCACACACGCCACCGGCAGCCGCACACGCCACCGGCAGCCGCACCGGCCGGCCGGCGGCTAGACCCGGCCCTCCAGCATGATGGCGAGCGCGGTCAGGTCCGTTTCCTCGTGTCGCCGCCGGAAGGCCTCAAGCCACGCGCCGGTCAGCGGCCGCTGGCCGGCCACGTCATCGGCCATGTCTGGCGCCAGCCCCGCACCGGTGAGGCAGCGCACCGCCTGGCCCGCCGGCAGCGAGTTCAGCCAGCGATAGCCGGCCTGCCTGCGCGCCGCCGGGTCGATGCTGCCTATCGCGCGCACCCTGGACAGCCCACCGTCGGGAAAGGCGTCGATGCGAACCCAGGCGACCGGGCCGGGGCTGCTGACCGGCAGGACGTGCCGCGTGTCCGGCTGTAGCCGGGTGCGCGCGAGCAGCGGCTGCCAGTCCGGGGAGCCGGCCTGGGGCGCGGCGTCGCCACCATAGCCGTAGGCCGCGACCTCGGCGGAGGCGTTGTACTTGAAGTGCGCGGTGTCCACGATCAGCTGGCGGACCTGCCCGGCGAAGGCCAGCTGGAAGATCGCGTAGTCATGGCCGGCGCCGCGGCGCCGCCGAGTCTCCCACCCCTCGCCCATCGACCTGGCCGTGTCCGGGCGGTTCAGCAGGCTGGCGAAGTTGTAGAAGTCGTCGCTGCTGGCGACCACCGCCCCGCCATACTCCTGGCTGGCCAGGTCGATGGTCAGCCGCTCGAGCCCGCGCGGGTCCGGAATCACGTGGCCGAGGACGCGCAGCCTGGCCACACCGCCGTCGGGGAAGATGGACAGCCGGATGTGGGTGAAGCGGCGGGGATCGGCCACCGGGAACGTGTTGTGCGCGTCCCCTCGCAGCGGCGACCGGGGAACGAGCTGCGCCCAGTCCGCCGGGGGGTCACCGAGCTCGGCCGGGGCCGGGTAGCCCTCGGCGCCGCACCCCTCGACCACGCAGGCCTCAGGGAAGTTCCCGGTGAAGAAGCTCGTGTCCACGTCGACCGAGGTGACCCGGCCCGGGGCGCCGAGCCGGATCAGTGCCCAGTCGTTGCCGGATTCCCGCAGCCGCCTGGTTTCCCAGCCGTCCACGATCTCACCGCGATGTCCGTACCTGCCCGGCTCGAACGCCGCCGCCGACGGCGTCAGCAGGTTCTCCTTCTCCCCGAAGGACTCGTCGCTGGCGGCGATGACGCTGCCACCCAGCCAGCGCGAGGCGAGATCGGCCTCGGGTCTCACCTGGCCGCCCCGCCCGCCGGCCCGTCTCCCGCCGCGGCGGGCCGCAGGCCGAGCGCGGTGGACAGCGGCCATGCGATGATCTTCTTCGCGTCCGGCGGGGCGTAGGTGGAGATCTTGCTCGTCCGCAGGCCCAGGCCGACGACCGCCTCCGCCAGGCGGACCGCCGCACCGACGCCATCGATCACGGGAACGCGGAGCTCGCCGGTGATGGCCTCCTCCAGGCCGGCCATGCCGGCGCAGCCCAGGCAGATGACTTCTGCGTGATCGATCTCCACCGCCTTGCGCGCCTCGGCGATGACCGCGCGGACCGCACCCCCGGGATCCTCATCCACCTCCCGCGTGCTCATGCCGGACGCGCGCACCGACGCGCACCGGTCCGACAGGCCGGCCAGCCGCAGGCGGTCCTCGATGGCCGGCACCGAGCGCTGCAGCGTTGTCACCACGGAGTAGGCCCGGCCGATCATCATCGCCACATGCGCCGACGCCTCGCAGATCTCGACCACCGGCGCCTCGATGAGCTCCTGCAGCCCGTCCCGCCCGTGCTCGCCGAATCCGGCGAGCACCACGGCGTCATACGGCTGGTCGTAGCCGGTTACGCGGTCCATGACGGCCACCGCCGACAGGTAACTCTCGAAGTTGCAGTCGACCGCCTCGGCGCCGAAGTACGGCCGGAGCGCGACGATCTCCGTGCCGGCCGACGCGTGCCGCCGGGCCGCCTCGCCGATGACCCCGGTCATCGACTCGCTCGTGTTCACGTTGACGACGATGATCCGCATCCCGCCATCCTTCCTGGCGACGCCCTGTCAGCGTGGCCCGCCGTCTTCTCCCCGGTGCTGCTCGCGCGCGGCCGGCCCGGGACATGCCTAGATCCCGCCTCGGGCCAGCAGCCGTCCCCGCGGGCGCGTCCCTTCGACCGGCTCGCCGCGCAGGATCGTGCCACGGACGACCCCCTGCAGCCGGTGGCCCGCATAGGGCGTCACCGGATGCCGGTGGTGCAGCCGGGCGGGGTCAACGGTGAAGCATTCATCCGGCGCGAAGACGCAGAAGTCCGCGTCGTACCCGGGCGCGATCCGCCCCTTGCGGGTCAGGCCGGCGAGCCCGGCGGGCCGCTGCGCCATCCAGGCAACCACGTCGCCGAGCGTGAACCCCCGGCGGCGTGCTTGCGTCCAGACCACGGGCAGCCCCAGCTGCAGCGAGGAGATGCCGCCCCAGGCGGCGCCGAAATCACCGCTGCCGACTTCCTTCATCGTCGCCGTGCTGGGTGAATGGTCGGAGACCACCAGGTCAAGGACCCCGTCCCGCAGGCCGTCCCACAGAAGTTCGCGGTTCGCGGCCTCGCGGATCGGGGGCGAGCACTTGAAGGCGGTCGCGCCGTCGGCGATTTCCTCCGCCGCCAGCGCCAGATAGTGCGGGCACGTTTCCGCGGTCACCGGGACGCCCTCCCGGCGCGCCGACGCGATCATCGGCAGTGCGTCGGAACTCGACAGGTGGACGATGTGCGCGTGTCCCCGGGTCTTCCTGGCGGCCTCGATCACCTGCGCCACGGCGAGGTTCTCCACCCCCCTGGGGCGCGACGCCAGATAGTCGGCGTAGCGGCGGCCGCTCGCCTCGCCGATGGCCGCCGCCGCCTCAGCGTTTTCTGCGTGGACGAGCAGCGGCGAGCCCAGCCCGCGCAGGACGCTCAGCGCCTGCTCCATCTGCCCGGCGCTCACCGGCGGGAAGTCATCGGACCCGGAGTCGGCCAGGAAGCACTTGAAGCCGAGCACGCCAGCCTCGTGGAGCGGTGCGAGCGCAGCGAGGTTTCCGGGCACGACCCCCGCCCAGAAACCGACATCCACCTGACAGCGGCCTTCGGCCGCTGCCCGTTTGGCCTGCAAGGCGCCGACGCTGACGGTGGTGGGCACGCTGTCGAGTGGCATGTCGACCAGGGTCGTGATCCCGCCGGCGGCGGCCGCCCTGGTTGCGGCGTCGAAGCCCTCCCACTCGGTGTTGCCCGGCTCGCAGATGTGCACGTGCGAGTCGACCAGGCCGGGCAGCAGCACGGCATCGGGGCCGGTCTCGATGACCCGCGGGGCCGGGGCCAGGGTGCCGGCGGGCTCGACGGCCACGATGCGGCCGTCCGTGATCCCTATGCTGCGGGCTGCCTCGGCGCCGTCGCACACGGCCCGGGCCGCCTCGATGACCAGGTCCACTCAGGAGCCGCCGTGACCGCCGGCGCCGCCCACCGGCGCTGTGCTGGCGGCATCGATCTCCTCGATCCGGGAGTAACCCAGCAGGGACTTCGCCTTGGCCCCCCGGGCCACCGCGGCGACCCCGACGAGGTACACCACCGCCCCCGTCACCCACGCCTGCAGGGCCGGGAACCCGATGTAAGTGTGCCCGAACCCCGAGGTGCCGGGAACCAGGCCGCCGGTGAACGCACCGACCGCGGTCCCGCACACCAGCGCCACGATCGCCGGCCAGTTGGCGAGGGCCAGCTCGGACCAGGTGGCGACCCGGTACAGCGGCCGGCGCAGCCCGAACAGCCGGGGCACCACGAACACGTCCATCGCCATGATGGTGCTCGCCACCGGCACGGTGATCGCCCCGATCCCGGTGACGATGTTGAACGTCTTGGTCAGGCTCGGCAGGATGTAAGTGAGTCCGGCCGCGGCCAGGCCCAGCCCGATGACCGTGTACTGCCGCCGCCAGCGCGGGATGCGGGACAGCAGGTTCTGCGCGCCGTTGATGGCGATGTACAGGTTCCCGTCCTGAACGGCCCACTGGTTGACGAGCAGCACCACCAGCATCAGCCCGGCCAGCCCGAACAAGGTGAAGTTGGCGAAGTACTTGATGCTGGCCGAGAAGTCGGGCTGGTTCGACAGCACCGCGATCAGGTAGCCCATGATCGGGAAGAGGAACGCGCCGACGAAGTAGGGGATGACGATGGCGGGCACGTTCCACCACGACGCCCGCCCGGCCTTCGCGTAACGGAAGATATCCGGCTCGTTGCCCCACGTCGACAGGCCGACCATCGCGCCGACCACGATGAAGAACGCCGTCGGCGACGCGGCATGGGGAACGGTGGCGAGGGCGTGGCCGGAGGTGGATGTGAGCACCTTGATCGTCGCGTACACGGCCCACAGGGCGACGACCGGCACCGCGACGTACTGGGCGAAGCGCTGCAGGCCGGTGAAGCCGAAGTAGTTGTTGAAGATCATCGCGAACGCCAGCACGGCCGTGATCAGCGAGACGGCCCCGAACGTGCCGAGGAGCGCCTGCGCGAGGGAGATCACGAACAGCACGGTGAACAGGTAGAAGCCCATCCCGTCGATGACCAGCAGCAGCGAGACGATCGCGCTGCCGATCGTCCCGAAGATGCCGCGGGTGGTGACCGCGTGCGTCTGGCCGACTACCGCGCCGACGTTCGCCGAGCCGATGCAGTAGACGGTCATGGTGGTGGCGGCGATGGCCATCGCGATCATCAGGCTGCCGAGCGTGAGCCCCTCGAACCGGGCGCTGTAGCCGACCAGCACGGCACCGAACACCAGCTGCATCGACCCGAACGTCAGCAGCATCCGGAAGTTCGACCGCCGCGCGCTGGCCGGCACCACGCTCTCGGTGTAGTCGGCCACCATGGACTGCTCGGGACCGGCCGTGTCCGGTGCCGTCACGGTTTCGGGTGACGGCACCACGCCATCGTGTCCGCTCATCGCGCCTTCACCTCAGCCACCTACGGGGTGCACGGCGCACGTGCACGCAACCGGCAGGAAAGGGTCCGGCGTCTCGGACGACCCGGCAGCAGACCTGCCAAAAAGCTAACTTGAGGACCCCAAAGGGTCAAGATCTCGCAATCCAGCCACCCGGGCGCCAGGTCCGGCCCGGGTTCGCTGGTCACGGCCATGCTTCAAAATCGGTCAGCTGACCGATGTCTCCGCCTGCAACTTGCATCAGTATTTGTCGTGCAACCGGCACTACCAGCGTCAACAGATGGCCGGATCTTCCCCGGGACTGGGCCGCGCAGGGCGACTTGCCCTCGGCTGGGCCAGCTCAAGCCGGCCTGGCAAGGACTCCAGATGGACACGATGGCGCCGACCCGCCCGGCCCTCCGACGCACCCGCCGCATCCTGTTAACCGCAGGACCGGACGCGGCGGCCAAAGCCCGTCGCCATGTCCGGGCGGCCCTCTACGCCTGGGACGTCCCCGTCGAGCAGACCATCGCGGCGCTGCTCACCAGCGAACTGGTGACCAATGCCATCAGGCACGAGGCGGGCGAGACGATCATGCTCGCCGTCAGCTGCGCCAGCGGCCAGTTCCGGGTTGATGTCCACGACACGTCATGCTTCCTGCCCATACCGGTGCATGGCCCAGCCGACGCCGAGGCCGGCCGGGGCCTGATGCTGGTCTCCAGCCTGTCGAGCCAGTGGGGCTTCTACCCCACCCCGGCGGGGAAGGCCGTGTATTTCACGCTCGCGTACTAGGGCATGTCCTGCCGATCTTCAGCCTGCTGCGCGTCCACCGGAAGGCGTCCTGCGGCGTTGCCGTCGTCGCCGATAGCCCCACTATCGGCTCCTCCTCCGCCTTGCGGTCCACCCCTACGGACGGCCGCTCGGGACGGCCAAGATCGACGGGACACGACCTAGGCCAGTCCCGCCAGTAGCGGCGGCCCCGTCCCCCGGCGCGGCAAGCCGCTTCCCGCCGCGGTCACCTCGGCCCGATGGTGCGCAAGGCCGTCTCGCGGGCGATGTCCGTACGCGAATGCACGCCGAGTTTTTTCAGGATGTGGGAGACGTGGGTGGCGACCGTCCGCCGGGACAGCAGCAGCCTGGCCGCGATCTCTGGGTTGGACAGCCCCTCCCCCACGAGTCCGGCGATCTTGGTCTCCGCCGGGGTGAGGCTGTCCCAGCCGCTGCGCGCCTGCCGGTGTTTCGAGCGTGGGCCGCGGCGAATGCCATGCGCGCGGAACATGGCCTGCAGCCGGGCGGCGTCCGCGGCAGCGCCAAGCGTGGCATAGATCTCCACGGCCCGGGTGAAGGCGGCCCGGGCCTGGCCGCGGTCGCCGGCGGTGACGAACTCCCCAGCGGCCGCCTCCAGCGCCTTCGCGCTGAAGAGCGGCCTGCTGGCGTCGCCATAGCGGTCCGCGGCGGTGAGCAGCCGGGTGGCATCGTGGTCCAGCAGGCCGCGGCAGTACAGCGCGTTCGCCTGCCGGCGGGGGATCTCCGATCCGGCCGCGAAGGCCGCGGCGTGTCCCGCGAGGGCCCGCGCGGTTTCCAGCTCGCCGGTCTTGACGGCGAGGCGGACGGCGTCGGCCAGCAGGTACTCGATCTCATCGAGTTCTTCGGTGTGGCCGGCGAACCCGGCGGCCAGCACGGCGAGCGCTTCCGGCAGAGCGCCGGCGTGCTCATGGTCCAGGCTGCGGGCGAGGGCCAGTGGGCCGATGACCCGGTTCCCGATCCGCTTGGCATGGGGGGCGGCGGCGGACAGGTGGCGGCGGGCCGTGGTGATCTCACCGCGATGGAAGCAGATCACGGCGGCGATGCCGCGATCGGAGCAGGCCGCGATGGGCTCCTTCAGGTCTTCGTGCAGGATCTCCACCTCGGCCAGCGCATCGTCCCACCGCCCGGTGTCGAAGAGCAGCTGGCTCAGGGCAGCATGCGCCTGGACCAGGCGGATCACCAGGCCGGCCTGGTCGGCCAGGTGCCGTGCCTGCCGGGCCGCGGCGAAGGCCTCGTCGTACCGGTCGAGCTCGCTGAGGGTGAGGGCCTTGTTGATCTGCAGCAGCAGCCGCAGGTCGGTCAGTGCCGGGTCGCCCTGGGTCACGGTCAGCGCCCGGTCGAACAGCGGAAGCGCGTCGGTCATCTGCGCCGATTCCGAGCTCACGAGGGTCTGCACGTGCAGTGCCCAGCCCATCGCCCAGTTGTCGCCGGCCTCCGCCGCCACCGCGAGCGCGGTGGCGGCGACCTGGCCTGCCTTCTCGATCTCGCCGAGGTTGCTGTGCGTCCGTGCCGCCAGCACGAGCAGACGGGCGCGGTGGCGGGCCGAGATCTCCGGTGAGGCCAGCGCCCGGTCCAGCGTGGCCAGGCATTCCGCGAACCGGCCGGCCCGCATCCGGCACTGCACCAGGGTCCAGTGCAGGTCACCGACGAGATCGGGCTCGACGGCGTGCGCCAACGCGCGGCTCGCCACCTGCTCGGCCTCGGCCGCATCGCCGAGACGATAGAGAGCGTCAGCGAGCCGGACCGCCAGCCGGTCATGCTGGGCCGAGCCGGGCGGGGAACTCTCGACCGCCTGGCGGAGGAGTGCCGCCGCCACCTGGGGCGCCTGGCCGACCAGCGGCTCCGCCGTGCGCACCAGCCAGCTCAGTATCCATTCATCCATCGGTTCGGCTGTGCTGCCCGGCCCGTCGACCGCCCGCAGCAGCTGCCGGGCAACACGGTCCGCCGGCGCACCGGCGTCGGCGAGGGCCCGTCCCGCATCGCGGTGCCAGGCGGCGCGCACCGGCACGGGTATCTCGTCGTATAACGCCGCACGGATCAGCGGATGCCGGAAACCGAGGCCGTTGCCGTACTCGGCCAGCACCCCGGCCGCGCGCGCCTCATCGATCGCCGGGATCAGCTCCGCCACGCCGCGGTCGAGCACCATCGCCAGGTCCGGCACGGCGAAATCGACCCCGAGCAGGGCCGCCGCCCGCAGCACCGCACGCACCGGCGCGGGAACAAAGCCGAGGCGGTCGGCTATCGCCGCCGACAGCGAGCCTGGTGCGGAATCGTTCGTCAGCTCGGCGGCTCCTGCCCCGGTAATGGTCACGCTGGAGCTGCGGGCCAGCGCGGCGACCAGCTCGGTCAGGTAGAGCGGGTTGCCAGCCGCCCCACCCGCGAGCCGCAGCAGGTTGCCGTCGGGCTCGCCGCCGGCCAGGGCCGCTACCAGCTCGGCTACCGCCGCCTCGGTGAGCCCGGCGAGCCGGAGCCGGGCGGCAGCGCCCACCGCTCTCCGCAGCGCCAGCAGGTCGTCCCGCTGCGGCACCGGGCGCATGATCCCGACCAGCAGCAGCCGCAGCTGCCGCACCGACCGGGCCAGCCGGCCCCACAGCGTGATGCTGGCCTGATCTGCCCACTGGAGATCGTCGATGACCAGGATCGTCGGCCGTATGGCGCACTGCTCGGCGACGAGCGCCAGCAATTGCTCCCCCAGGGCCGCCGACACGTCCGCGCCGGGGTCGCTGGCAACCTCCCCGCGCAGAAGCCGGATGATCGTGTTCCGCCGGGGGTTGACCGAGGGCTCGCGTACCCGTAATCCCTCTAACAGCGGCAGCAGCGGTAACGCCTGCCCCAGTTCGTCGCCGGCGCCCCAGAACACCTGGCAGCCGGCCTCGGCCGCCTCGGCCAGCGCCGCGCGCACCAGCGCGGATTTGCCGATTCCCGGCTCACCCTCGATCAGCACGGAACTGCCCCGCCCCGCAGCCACCTCGGCCACGAGCCCGGCCAGCATTGCCAGCTCACTGTTGCGGCCGATGAGCGCACCGGCCAGGGTCGCGGTGGGCACATAGCGACCTTACTACCATTACATTTAGGGAACAAGCGATGTTTTTCGAATGTTAGTTCAGAGGCCAACGGCATCTCGCGCCGGATAACAGCGTCGCCAGCGTTTCTGCATCGTGCGGTGAAAATTGCGTGCACCCTTGCACTGCGCGGGCGGGCTACAATTTCCTGGCACGGGGGCATGAATATTCTTTGCCACGGTGCAATGACACCTTAAATGCCGATTTCATTGTTCAGGAAAAAGTTGAACAATAGCCACCGGAAGTGCATGAAATAGCAGCAAACCGGGGAATAAACCTACCTGAAGTAAGTCGGCTGTGCAGGTAGGCAAGCGGCAGCTCACCTGGGCACTGGCGACGGGAATCGCATGGAGGGGTCATGCGCATCAGGCGAGCTATCATTCCCGCTATCCTAGCGCTCGGCGTGGCCGGATCGCTTGTGGCTGGCTCGGCAATTTCTGCGGCGGACGGGCATGCGCCCAGTGCCCACGTGGTTGCCACCTCCACGACGGCGACCCATTTTCACAATTGATCCATCTGGGCACACGATTAACGGCGCCGCGGCCCAATAATGCGGCCCGTCGATCGTATGAGCTACCCGTGCGCCGCGGCCAGTTTCCTGCTGATGTAACTGACTGCCGGGCCAGGCCGTGGGCGCCCGCTTGGCCGGGGTGGCCCCTGCCCCCGCTGTCGCTGCATGGCCGCAGCAGCCCGGCACCGGAAGGCCCCGGGGCATAGGCACCTCAGAACCGGCAGAAATTGTGCATCAGAAACTGCGCATCAATGGCAGCATGGGTGCCGGCCGTGCGGAATCGCGCCGACGGACCCGGCCTCGCCGGCGTCTGTCCTCTGGCCAGCCACGGGAACAGCTGCGAGCCCGTGAAGCTAATGGGAATCATGTGACAGCCGAGGCTGCTGGCCGGCCGGCCGCCGTTCCACGCCGCTGTCAGGTGTAGTGCAAGTTTCATCATCGCTTCTAATATCGAAGTGCGTGCCCACACTGATCCCGCCCGCACCGGGGAGGAGGGACGCCGGATGACCGTGCCAGGAAGCCCCACCGTACGGCGCCGCCGGCTGGCCGCGGAGCTGCGCGAGATCAGGGAAGGCACGGGCAAGAGCGGAGATGCCGTCGCCGCCGCGCTGAAGTGGTCGCCCTCCAAGATCAGCAGGTACGAGCGGGCCAGGACCGGCTTACAGCCGCGGGAAGTCGAGCGGCTGCTCGACTACTACGAGATCACCGGGGCGCGCCGCACGCTCCTCCTCGCGCTCGCCCGGGACGCGGCCCAGAAGGGATGGTGGGAGGAGTTCTCCGATGCCCTCTCGCCCGACTATCAGCAGTTCATCGGCCTGGAGCACGAGGCAAGCTCGATCGCTATCTGGCACGTTGACGTGGTCCCTGGTCTTTTACAGACGCAGGCCTACGCCAGGCACATCATCGGCAGCTACAGCCGCATCGAGCCGATCGCGCCGGGCATGGTCGAGCGGCTGGTCAAGGTCCGGATGCGACGCCAGCAGGTGCTGAATCGCGAACCAGAACTTCAGCTCTCCGTGGTGCTCGACGAGTCGGTCCTGAAGCGCCGGATCGGCGATGAGCTGGTGATGTACGAGCAGCTTCAGCGGCTCGTACGCGAGGCTGACCGGCCAAACCTGACCCTGCAGGTCCTGCCCCTTGACGCGCAGCACACGGTCTTCGGAGAGTCGTTTGTCATCCTCAGCTTCGGATCAGCGGCCGATGCCATGCTGCAGGATGTGGTGAGCACCGAGCATCTGCGGCACGACTCCTCGCTGGAGGGCGAGCGAGAGACCTACCTGCACAGGATCGCGTTCCAGATGCTGGCTGGCACATCGCTCGACCCGTCGTCGTCGCGGGCGCTCATTCTCGAGACGGCCGAATCGCACTGGTCAGGTGCCCGCGCCAGCGGATGATCTTCCCGGTCGGGCCCGGCAGGCGCCCGGTCGGGCCCGACGGCGCCCCGCGCGGCGGTTAGCCCGGACGATCCCGGCGGCGGGCTTCTTTATTTGTCCAATTTCTCCCGGTCAAATTTCCTAAATGGCCGCTCCCGGCGGAGGACGGTGTGGGATATTTCCTGCCGGAACAGCGTGTCACGGGCGGCACCTGAGTCACTCAGTATTCTCTGATGATCAGGGACCTCACGTGCCCATGATGTCCGTTTAAGCGGCGGAGACGCTCAGTAGCAACCTAAATACCTTGGGTAGCCACGAGCGCTGGCCATAGACACAACGACATTCAGCGAGGTATCGACGTGGGAAGACGTGAGCACACGGGCCAACCGGGAAGGCCCGGTTCAGAATCGTCCTGGATCAAGAGTTCGCTGAGCTTCTCCAACAGCAACTGCGTCGAGGTCGCGGACCTGTCCGACGGCCGGGTCGGCGTCCGTCACAGCAAGGACTCCGAAGGCCCCGTTCTCCGGTTTACGCCGGACGAATGGCGCGCATTTCTCGGGGGCGTGCGGAACGGGGAATTCGACAGGTTCTGCGGCCAATGACCGCTGCGGGCAGGGTGCGCTAGCTCCCGGCCCAGGCTAACCGGCGGCTTCGTCATGTGCCGGTGCGCTGGCCCGAAGCGAGCCCGCTGGCCCGAAGCGAGCCCGCTGGACCGGGGCACGCCCGCCGCTAGACGGGGCGGGAGAACATTGCGTATCGCCGCCAGGGCTGGTAGCCGACCCGGCGGTAGAACGACTCGCGGGTGGTCCAGCCAATGTGGCAGGCGCGGGTGCCGGCCTGACAGAGGAGTTGCGAGGCGCGAGTGACCAGCGCCGTGCCGATCCCGCGTCCCTGCCGGTCCGGGGCCACGCCGACGCAAGCGATGACCCCGGCCGCCGGGCCGAGCATCGGCGCAAACACCGTATCCGCGCCAGGCCCGTGGAACATCAGGGTCCCGGCGATGTTCCCCAAGCCGTCCCTCGCGATCAGGACGTCCCGGTCCCCGGTACCGAACCAGCGGACCCAGGACGGGAAGGTTGCGGCCTCGAACGCGAGCACGCCGCGCGCATCGGCTTTGGCCGCCGTGGCCAGGCTGATCCCGGCCCGGGCGGCCCGCTGGACGGCCGCGGCCGGCGGATGATAGTGCGCCAGGTCCGCCACCAGATCGAGGGTGTCGTGGCTATGGCGCCAGCCGCGGGAGGCGAAGAACCGGACCCCCGCCGCCAGATCAAGCGGGACCCCGGGCCAGATGTAATCATCGCCCCCGCTGGCCGCCGTCACCTCGGTGGCCCCGCCCGCGCGGAGCTTGTCCAGGGCGCCGGTGAGCAGGCCGGTGCCGATCCCGCGCCGCTGGTGGGCGGGGTGCACCAGGATCAGCGGGATGCTGCCCGCCATGTCCACGGCGACGAGCCCAACCGGGTCCGCACCAACCTCGGCCACCAGCCCGTCCCTCAGCATGGCGATGCCCGCGGGCAGCGGCGGCCAGGCCGGCGGCAGGGCCGCCGCCCACAGTTCCTCTGCCCACCCCCGGTCGGCCACCGGCGCCAAGGGCCGCATCCGCCACCCCATGCCAGCGATCCTCCCACCGGCCACGGCGCGCCTAGAACAGCACCTGCTGGGCGCCGGGGATGCCGGCCGCGGCTGTCGCCTCGATGGCCGCCTCGATCTCCCCCAGGCTGGCGTCCTCGGCGAGCGCGGCCAGGATCGCGCCCCGGATCGCCACCGCACGGCCGCGCGGGCCACGCCGATCGCTCAGCGGCGAGTACGGGTCCGCCCGCCGGGCCACGTAGTCGCGGGAGTTCTCCGCCGGCGACCCGGCGGCCAGGTGCACCGCGGCCTGGCAGCTGGGCTCATCGCATCGGTGCCGGATCACCGGCAGGCACTCGGTCACCGGATCCGGCCCCGGTACTCCCCGGCTGAGCACGTAACCGTAGATGTGCGCCGGGACGACCAGGCTCCCCGGCCGGTCCGCCGCCGCCCGCCGGGTGCCGGCGCGGAATCGCCCGTGCCCGCCCGAGGACAGCGCGCCGAGAAAGTAAGCGCACTGCCCCGGGCCGCGCCAGTACACCTTGCCGTAGTACCTCGCGCGGGCGTCCTCGTCGGCTGCCAGCGCCTCCCACAGGTCCCGGGGGATCCGGCCGAGCTGATCCCGCTCCCCCGCCCCCGGGCCGGCCCCCGCAGCCCGGCTTACCCGCGCTGGCCTGGCAAGGACGGTCATACCTTCACAGTAAGGTCCTTATCGGACAATCCTGGAATGGCAGGTATCGGCCGCACCACGGGCCCCTGCGAGCCTGGCCAGGCCGAGGTCAGCATCAGCTGGTTGTGCGTGATCGAGGTCAACAAGGTGCGCGCGCGTATCGTGCACCCGCCCCGGTCCGGCCGGACCAGCCGCCACCCGCCGAGCCGGGGTTGATCCCGCTCAGCATCCCCGAGACCGCCCGGCGCCGGCCGGCACTGGCTGAATTGGCGGCGCCGCCACCAGGCCCGCTCCCGCTGGTTCCACCAGCGCACCCGGCTGAACCGGGAAACGCCCTGGTCAGCTAGCAAATAGCGGCCGCCCGGCCAGGCGGCTGCCGTACTAGTCAGGTTGGTGCGCCCATCTGGGGCGCCGTGCAGGTGCTGGTCGCGGGCGGCGGCGCAGTTGCCTTTGTCCTGGGCGCCTGGCTGGTGAGGCTGGCATGCACTTATCAGCTCCCGGAGCGCGGCTCGTCCTCGTCCAGCGCGTAAGGACCCAGGCGACGGCGCCGTAGCCAGCGTTTATAGCTTCGCACGGGATGTGCCAGCGACCTAAGCCAGTCGCGGTCCACTGGGCCGAACCAGCCAGCAGGGACGCCAAGGACGCGCTGTTCCTCTTCGCCGTGCCGGGCGTGAGGGCCGGTCTGCCGCGGCATGCCAAAGACCCGGTTTGGTTCCTCTCGGTCACTGGCCACGGGCCCACCTCCGATGCAGCCGGAACTGGCAGGTCCCTCGCGGCTGTGCACCAGCATGGCCGACCGCTACCTTCATCGCGCGCACTGGCCGACCGGACACGCCATGAGGAACAGGGAAGACGCCGCTTCCATCGTCAGCTTGCCACAAGAGAGCTTCTCCCCGCGTGAGCGGGGGACGGGACACAGCATCTGGCGAGTTGCCTCATGATCGTGAGACACGAACGGCAGGTAAATCTCTCACGTGTCTGAGGCACCGCAGGTCAGAGCCTCGACGGTGCCTCATGATCCTTGAGACAGGACAGCCCGGCCGGTCAGGGGCTGACCCAGACGGCCTGCAGGGCCCGGTAGACGTTTCCCCCGATGACGGCCCGTATCGCGTCGTCGTCGAACCCATGCCGGACGAGCCAGCCGCAGATGTTCGTGAAGTTCTCGGTGGGATTCTCCATTCCGTCGACGTAGGCGACGGGTTCGAAGCCGGGCCCACGGGACGCCCCCAGGCTGAGCAGGTGGGCGAAGGTCTGGTGCAGCTGGACGTGGTCGCCGTAGAGGGTGTCCGGCCCGAACGCGACATGGCCGATGCCGACCAGATCGACGCAGTAGCGGAAGTGATCCATCACCGACTCGATCGAATGCCGGGGATGTGCCGCGGACAAGGTGGTGTGCGGGGCGGCCGAGATGCCGATGACGCCTCCGGTGCCGGCCACCGCCCGCAGCACGTCGTCGGGCTTCATCCGGGCGGTGTCCCAGACCGCCCGCGCACCGGCGTGGGTCACAAACACCGGCCGGTCGCTGTGACGGCACACATCCAGGGCGGTGTTGTCGGATGAGTGGGACACATCGATGGCCAGACCGAGCTTGTTCATGCGCGTCACCGCCCG
>DATINY010000230.1:0-4170 GCA_035473755.1 Streptosporangiaceae bacterium | reverse complement strand
GGTCGGCGGACGGGGCCTGGGACGGTAACAGGCCCCGGCCGGGCAGCGGGACCCGGGACGGTGACGGGCCTCGGCCGGGCAGCGCGGCGTGGGAAGGCGGTCGGCCTCGGCCAGGCAGTGCGGCCCGGGAAGGTGAGGGGTCACGGCCAGCCAACGGGGCCTGGGAGGGTGACCGGGCCCGGCCGGGCGGCGGGGCGTGGGAAGGTGAACGGCCTGGGCCGGGCTACGCGGCCTGGGAAGCTGACGGAGCGCGGCGTGGCAGCGGGGCATGGGAAGGTGACGGGGCCCGGCCGGGCGACGCCGCGTGGGAAGGCCACGGAGCCTGGAAGGACGACCGGGACTGGAACGGCAACAGGGAGTGGCCGGGCGGTGAGCAATGGCCCGCGCGGCGAAGCAGGTGGCAGGCGTCCTCCGGCGACGGGACGGCGCAACAGACTCCACCGGCCTCGTTGGTCCCACCGGTTCCGGACTCACCGATCCCGCCGGGCGCGCCGCCTGCGCCGTCATACCTGCCCGATCCGTCCCTGCGGGACCTGCCGCCGGCGCAGACGCCCCCGGCCGAGCCCGGGCCACCGTGGCCGCCGCCCGGCCCGTGACCACCGGCCGCCGGGATCAGCTGACTGACTTCGCCGACCGCGTGCTCGACGTCGTGGACGCCATCCCGCCCGGCCAGGTGATGTCCTACGGCGACATCGCCGAATACCTGGGCCAGGGCGGCCCGCGTCAGGTGGGGCGGGTCATGTCCCTGTGGGGCGGTGGCGTCGCCTGGTGGCGGGTGATCCATGCCGACGGGTCCTTCCTGCCCGGCCATGAGCGCGAAGCGCTCGCCCGTTACCGGGAGGAGGGGACACCGCTGCGGGGGACCGGTCCTGGCGGCGGGCTACGGGTCGACATGCGGAAGGCGCGCCGCGAGGTCCCCGTCGCTCCCGGCGGGGACGTGTCCGGCCATGACCTATCACGGGTATCAGCCGCCCCGGGAGGGGGCGAAGGTGATCATGACGAAGATCCGTGACATGTCTGGCATGGACAGCCTGGAGACCGGCTGGCGTGGCGGCGGGGCGGGCTAGGGGGCGGGTTCGGGCTGGTGGAAGCAGCAGGTGCCGGTGGCGCCGTGCGGCATGCTCTTGATCCCGGCGTCGGGGTCGGTGCTGCCCCGGACAATCGCCCCGCCATAGCCCGCCGTGCCCAGGAAGGCGCCCCACCACAGCACCCACGGCCGCGGCCCGGATTCGGCGGGGAAGGGCTCGGCGAGCGGCCGGATCCGGCGCTGCAGGACGTATGGGCCATTCATCGCCCCGGTGAGCTGGCGCCGCCACTCGTCCGGGCCGGTCAGCCAGCCCTGGATGACGCCGGCACCCGAGTGCAGCGCGGTCGGCTTGAGCACCAGGTGCTCCCGTTCGGCGAGGGCGTGCTCGGTCATATCGGCCTGGCCGCCGCCGACGGTGACCGGCCCGGGCCGGACCATCCGCGTCCACGGCAGGACCCGGTCCAGGCTCGCGAGTTCCGCGTCGCCAAATAGGTGCCGGTTGGCCTCGTCCGACAGCAGCGCCAGCGCGCCCTTGCTGCCGTACAGCTCCGCGTCCATCGGGGCGAAGAGGATGACCTCGCCCCGTTCGGCGGCCCGCAGCAGCGGCTCGGCCAGCTCACCGGCCTCGGGCCGGAGCAGGTCCTTGATCAGGAAGACACGGTAGATCACATCGACCGGGCGCCCGTCCAGCCACACGCGGCGATCGGCGGCGCGAAGCTGGCCGAGGTGGCACGGCACGGCCTCCAGCCCGTACCGGGTGAGCTGCGCCGCGCTGTACCGCAGCTGCCGCTCCAGGATGGGGAAGGACTCCGGCCAGTCGGCCACCGCGATCAGCGGCCGCGCTCCGGCGGGCAGGCCACATTCGGCCCGCAGGGTGTCCACCAGGACATCCATGGTGTCCACGTAGGAAAGCCTGTGCGACGCGACGAAGTCGGCCACCGCCGGGTCGGTGAGGAAAGCCCGGTTGAGCAGGGCATTGTCCAGCCCGCCGAGGGCACTGCCCAGATTGAGCTCCAGCACCCGGAAGGCCGTCTCGTCCCGGAACAGGTCGGCCCGGCCCAGCCTGGTGGGCGGCTGGCCTCCCGCCCGCTCGATCGCCGTCACCTGGGCACCGCTCATCCCCACGGCGCGGGCGAACGCGGCCACATCCCCGCCAAACAGCCGAACGGGCAGGCTGGCCAGTGCGGCATGCAGGGCGAGGAGGTCGTCGCGCAGGACCGAGAACTCGGCGTGTTCCAGGAAGACCGGCCTGGTCAGGCAGTCGCCGTCGTAGGAGGTCGCCGCCAGGTCGAACTGTTCCCGGGCGAGCCGCACCAGCCCGGCGGCGCGATCCCCGCGCTCAGCGACCTCAGCCAGGTACCGGCTGGTGAGCGTATTGGGAGTCACCACGCCCCATGGTAATCACGCCATGTTCCCGGCCTGCCGGGCGCGCGGGCCCCGCGTGGCGCGGGTCCCGGGGCGGTGCCGCGATGGATCCAGGCCGGCCGGTCAGGCGCCGCGGCGTCCGCGTCGCCGGGTTCAGGCCGCGGCCGCGGCCTTGGCGTAGCCGTCCAGGATCGTGACCCAGCCGCCGGGCGAGGAGACGCCCGCGTGGATGCCCTCCCCGCCGGCCCCGTGCCGCTCAAAGTGGCGGTGCTCAAGCTCCACCCGGGTCTGGCCATCGGGCTGTGCCACGAACGTGACCTCGAATTCGCTGGCGCGCGCGGGGTCGGGGTCGGCGAACCAGGTGTCGTCGTTCGCGTTGATCTGCCATGACACGACGATCCGGTGCGGGGGTTCACAGGCGAGCACCTGGCCCCAGTCGCACTCGCTGCCGTCCACGCCGCGCTCGTAGTAGCGGCCCCCGGTGCGTGGCTCGAGCACGACGTCGGCAAGATCGGCTTTCCCGAGATGGTGACCGTGCGGCCACCAGCTGAAGAAGCCCTCGGTGAACAGGGCGAACGCCCGCTCCGGGGACAGTGGCACGGTCACCGCGCAGCGGACGGGTGTGAACGATCCGGTGGCTGCGGCTTGCTCGGTCATGGCTGCTCCTGCCTTTCGTTGCCGGCCGCGGCCGCTGTGGCCGCCGCCTGAAACGAGGCCAGCGCCTGTCCCCACATCTGGTCCAGGTAGGCGTGAATGGCCTGCACTCCCTGCGGCTGGATCTGGTAGATGCGGCGGGTCCCGGAGGCCCGGCCGGCGACCAGGCCGGCCTCCTTGAGAACCCGCAGATGCTGTGACACCGCCGGCCTGCTGACCGGCAGCTCGCTGGCGAGCTGGCCGACCGCCTTGGGGCCGCGGGCGAGGCACTCGAAGATGGCGCGCCGGGTCGGGTCCCCCAGCGCGGTGAGTGCCGCTCCTCCGTAAGTATTCACTAACCGTAAGTCTGTACTTACAGATGGTCCGATGTCAAGCACCGCCGGGAAACGCCGCGCCCGCCGCGCCAAACAGCCCCGGTATGTCCGAGGTATCTGCTGGAATGCGGTACGGAGATGGACAGGCAACTTCCCGCCTACCACCTCGTCCGCTCGCCGGGGCGAGGGGGCGAGGCGCCCACACTGGACACCGCGCAGCGGGCCGTCGTCGGCCACCGCGGGGGCCCGCTGCTGGTGCTGGCCGGCCCGGGCACGGGCAAGACCACCACGATCGTGGAGACCGTGGCGGACCGCATCACCAATCGCGGGATCGACCCGGAGCGGGTGCTCGTCCTCACCTTCAGCCGCAAGGCGGCCGAGGAACTGCGGGAGCGGATCACCGCCCGGCTGCACCGGACCACGCGGCAGCCGCTGGCGCTGACCTTCCACAGTTACGCGTATGCGCTGGTACGCCGGGAGTTCGTGCTGGCCGGCGACGAACCGGCCACCCTGCTGTCCGGCCCGGAGCAGCTGCTGGAGGTCCGCCGCATGCTCAGGGGCGAGGCGGAGGACGGCGGCCGGAGGTGGCCCGAGCGGCTCCGCCCCGCGCTCGCGACCCGTGGCTTCGCCGTGGAACTGCGGGACTTCCTGCTCCGCGCGGCCGAGCGCGGCCTGGACGGCCGCGGCCTGGCCAGGCTGGGAGCGCAGCGCGGCCGCGACGACTGGCAGGCGGCGGGCGGTTTCCTCAACCGCTACGCGGCGCGCTTCGACCTGGCCCCAATCCCGGCCTACGACTACGCGGAGATCATC
>DATINY010000229.1:0-1847 GCA_035473755.1 Streptosporangiaceae bacterium | reverse complement strand
TTTGAAGCTGGCCGCGGAGGCGTACCCGTTGCCGGCCAGCCAGGCCCGGATCCGCCCGGCCAGCCCGGCCAGCTCGCAGTTGGCGGTGGCGGCGGTGATCATCGCGGCCAGGGCGCCGGCGCCGGCGGGGTTGTCATGCAGCTCAGCGGCCAGCAGGACCTGCCGCCGCGCGGCGGTCAGCTGCAGGTTCCAGCCCTGCAGCCAGCCGCCGTTCTTGGCCGGCAGCAGCCGGGTGCCCGGGTCGGCGGGCGACACCTTGGCCGGGGTGGCCGCGGCGGCGCGGGCCTGGGCGGCGGCCAGCCGGTCCCGGGCGGTGGCCAGGTTCTTGCGGATCCCGGCGATCCTGGCGTTGCTCTCGGCGGGGACCGGCTTCTTGCCGGCCCAGGCCTTTCCGGCGGCCGCCGCGGCCTGGTACTTCTCCATCACGGCGGCCTGGGCCTGCTCGGCCCGGGCCAGCCGGCCGGCGGCCCGGGCCAGCCGGTCCCGGGCCGCGGCGACCCGGGCGTCCGGGCCGCCGGGCGCGGCGGCCCGGACGGCCAGGGTGTCCTGCGCCGCGCGCAGCCGGGCCAGCCTGGCCGCCAGCGCGGACAGCCGCCGGGGCAGCCCGCCTGCCCCGGGACCGCCGTCCCCGCCGCCGCCGCCGCCGTCGTCGTCCTCGTCGTCGTACGGCAGCGGCTGCCGGCCGTCCGCGCCGTCCGCCTGGCCCGCGCCGTCCAGCCACGCCCCGGCCTCCGCGGCGACCGCCGCCTCCAGCGCGGCGATCCTGGCCGCCAGCTGCCCGGCGTCCAGGTTCGCGAACCGCGACGCGTTCCCCGACACCGGGGACCCGTCGATGGCCGCGCTATGCCCCTCGACCGCGCCCGCGGCCGCCAGCAGCCCCAGCACCTGCACGAACAGCCGCCGCACCTCGTCCCGGTGCCGCCGCAGGAACTCCGCCACCGCCCGGTGGCTGGGCCTGGCCCCGCCGCAGATCACCAGGCAGCCCAGGTCATCGACGCACGCGTCGCGGATCTTGCGCGAGGACCGGTTCCCCTTGAAAAAGCAGTACAGCACCAGCGGCAGCATCATCGCCGGGTCATACGGCGCCTGCCCCTGCCCGTCCGCCCGGTAGGCGGCGGCGAACTTCGACAGGTCCAGCTCGCCGGTCACCTCCAGGACCTGCCAGGCCAGGTGATCCGGCGGCAGCCAGGACCGCATATCGGCCGGGAGCAGGCAGCCCTGATCACGGTTAACGGGACGGAACCATCTAGCCACAACAGTATTATTCCGTAACAAAAGCCTCATAACACCACGACACGCCGACACCAGCAAGTCATTGACACCACGCCCGCCGCAGTCGCGTTACAGCCTCTGGGACGACATGAACGCGGCATTCATGTCATTGAAAAGCCTGCCGGGCCGGTACTGCGCGGTCACGGGAATGCACGAGAGACTCTGCGGCACCATCGGCACCGCATCCCGGGCGAGCAACGCCCGTTCACGATCAAAATGAGCTCAGCGACATCGCGTTCCAACGACATGAACGCGGCATTCATGCCGTGTGAAGAGGGGGAGCCGCGACTCAGTCGAAGCCGCCCAGGACGTTCTGGTCCCAGTCGATCACCGAGCCGGTCACCACGCCGGACCGGTCCGAGAGCAGGAACACCACGAAGTCGGCGATCTCGGCGACCTGCCCGAGCTTGCCCATGGGCAGCGAGGCGCCGGCCTTGGCCCGCCAGTCGTCGCCGGCGCCGTGGAACCGGCGCTGGGTCTCGTCCTCGCCCTCGGTGTCAGTCCAGCCGATGTTCAGGCCGTTGATCCGGATCCGGTCCCGGCGGTGGGCGTGCGCCGCGTTGCGGGTCAGCCCG